>NZ_JBFAZD010000009.1:0-313131 GCF_040681655.1 Streptomyces sp. NPDC051662 | reverse complement strand
TCGGCCTTTTCCTTTTTGACGGCGGCCTTCAAAAACTCCGACCCGGATTGGCCCACGTGTTCGGGCGCCGGCGCGGGGTCGGGGGGCGCGGCCGCCGCCCCCGGTCCGCCACACCTGTCAGGGCCTGTGAAGAAGGTGTGCGAGGCCGATGGCGGGATGCGTTTCGGGCTGTCGGTGCCCGCGTGCCTGACGTACCGTTTCCGCAGATGAGAGAAACACCCCGCTCGCAGGGGACTGCGGGCGACACCGGAGCGGGGCATCCCCAGCACCGCTTTGGTCGTGCCTTCGCGCACACCACTGGAGCCTCCGGCTCTGGAACACCTCACCGATCGGACGGCCGCCCGCCCCAAACCCCCCGGGGCGTGCGGCACACCGGTCCGTACGGCCGCCCCGGAACCACCCCCCCTGTTCCCGGGCGGCCGGCTTCTTTCTCCCGCCCCATGTGGCGGTTCTGGCTTCCCTTCGCGGTCTGCGCGGCCGTCTTCGCGCTCCTGACCTGGCAGGTTTCCGCGGCTGGGCCGCTGCGCTCCGCCGATGAACGTCTGAGTCGCGCGCTGGCGGGCCAGGGGCCCAGACCAATGACGGAACTCCTCGCCGATCTGGGCAGCATGCTCGTCGCCGTGCCCGTACTGGCCGTGGCGATCGGATACGCGCTGTGGCGCGGGCAGCGCGCGAGGCCGCTGATGGCGGCGCTCGCGATGGCCGCCGTTCCTCTCCTGGTCGTACCGCTCAAGATCTGGATCGACCGGCCCGGCCCGCTCACCGATGCCACCGGGTACTACCCGTCCGGGCATACGGCCACGGCGATGGTCGCGTACGGCGCCGCCGCCCTCCTCCTCGCGCCCGTCGGGCGGAACTGGGCGATGCCCGCCGCCGTCCTGCTCACCCTGGCGACGGGCATCGGTCTCCTGCTGCGTGGCTACCACTGGCCGCTGGACGTCCTCGGCAGCCTGGCGCTCTGCGGAATGCCGCTCCTGGCTCTGGAGCGGGCACTCCGCGCGGCCGGATCGCGTGATCTCAGCCGAAGTACGCGTCGAAATTCTTCGAGAACTCCCACTGGTTGAAGCGGTCCCAGTTGATCGACCAGGTCATCAGCCCGCGCAGGGCGGGCCAGGTGCCATGGGTCTGGTACGAGCCGCAGTCGGTCTTCTTGGTCAGGCAGTTCAGCGCCTTGTTCACCTCGGCCGGTGACGTATGGCCGTTGCCCGCCTGGGTCGAGGCCGGCAGGCCGATGGCCACCTGCTCGGGGCGGAGCGCCGGGAAGACCTTCGTGGTGTCACCGGCGACCGGGAAGCCGGTGAGCAGCATGTCGGTCATCGCGATATGGAAATCGGCGCCGCCCATCGAGTGGTACTGGTTGTCCAGGCCCATGATCGGGCCGGAGTTGTAGTCCTGGACGTGCAGCAGGGTGAGATCGTCGCGCAGGGCGTGGATCACCGGGAGATACGATCCGGCGCGCGGGTCCTGGCCGCCCCAGGGACCGGAGCCGTAGAACTGGTAGCCGAGCTGCACGAAGAAGGTCTCGGGGGCCATGGTGAGGACGAAGTCCGCGCCGTACTTGGCCTTGAGGGTCTTGATCGCGGAGATCAGATTGACGACGACCGGCGTCGTGGGGTTGCGGAAGTCGGTGTCACCGGTGTTCAGCGAGAGCGAGTGGCCCTCGAAGTCGATGTCCAGGCCGTCCAGACCGTACTCGTCGATGATCTTGGAGACCGAGGAGACGAAGGCGTCGCGGGCGGCGGTGGTGGAGAGCTGGACCTGGCCGTTCGCGCCGCCGATGGAGATCAGGACCTTCTTGCCCGCGGCCTGCTTGGCCTTGATCGCCGCCTTGAACTCGGCGACGGACTCGACGTTCGGGCATTCGGCGACCGGGCAGAGGCTGAAGCGGATGTCGCCGGAGGTGACCGAGGTGGGTTCGCCGAAGGCGAGGTTGATGACGTCCCATGAGGCGGGCACATCGGCCATCCGCGTGTACCCGGAGCCGTTGGCGAAGCTGGAGTGCAGATAGCCGACCAGCGCGTGGGCGGGCAGGTCCGCGCCTCCTCCTCCGCCGCCGCCCGAGGTGGCGGTGGTCGCGGTGACGGCGGGCGAGAGCGCGGACGCGCCGACGGCGTTGGTCGCGGCGACCTGGAAGCTGTAGGCCGTGGCGGGGCTGAGCCCGGTGACGGTCGCGGAGGTGCCGCTGACGTCCAGGGCCTTCGCGCCGCCCCGGTAGACGGTGTAGCCGGTGGCTCCCGTGACGGGCGTCCAGGACAGCGCCACGGAGGTCGAGGTGACGCTGTTCGCCTTCAGGCCGGTGGGGACGGCCGGGGGCTGCTCGGGCGCGCCGCCGGGGCCGACGAGGGTGAGGTCGTCGGCGTAATAGGCGGGCGTGCCGTACCACCCGTGGGTGTAGACGGTCACCGAGGTGGTGCTCGGGCCGGTGCGGAAGCTCGTGGTCAGCTTCTGCCAGTCGGCCGCGGACTGCGTCCAGGTCGAGACATCGGTGGTGCCCGTGCCGGAGGCGCCGAGATAGACATAGCCGCCGCGGACCCAGGAGCTGAGTGTGTACGCGGAGTCGGGCTTGACCGTGACGGTCTGCGAGCACTTGGCGTTGTCGTTGCCCGCGGGGGTCCCCTTGAGCGCGCCGGCGCCGGCGTGCACCGGTGTGGTGACGACGGAGCCGCTGCCCGCCGTACAGCTCCAGCCGGTCAGGCCGGACTCGAAGCCGCCGTTACGGGCGATGTCCGCGTCGGCGGCCCGTGCCGTCTGGGCGGCGGCGACGAGTCCGCCGGCGGTGAGCACGGCGGCCGCGAGGGCGGCCACCAGTCTTGGGTACAGAGCAGGACGTCTGGTGCGTTCCACAACTGCCTCCGGGCATGGGGGAAATGAGGTGGCGGAGCGCGCACAGCATGGTCCAGACCAATTCGTTGGTCAAGACCTGTGACAGTGCCACCCCGGAACCGCCCCACGCCCTCGCCGCCCCTGGGGGTCACACGGCGCCGCCCTCCCCGCCCCCGCCCCCAATCCCGTGTCCCGCCGCGAGACTCGCCGCCGCCTCGTGCATCGCCAGCTCCAGCAGCGACGCGTCGGTGAGCGTGCCCGAGCCGTCCGGCGGAATCAGCCAGCGCAGACCGCCGCTCGTCCGCCCCGGGTGCGGCACGACGATCCAGGTGCCGGAGCCGGCGCCGCGTACGCCGGTACCGAGCCAGCGCGCGACCGTGCCCGGCGGCACGAAGAACCCCATCCGGGAGTCGCCGAAGTCGGCGAGCACGGGCCCCGGCCGGTCGACGAGCCTGGTCAGCACGTCGAGGGTCGGATAGCCGAGCTCGCCGGGGAGGATCAGCACGTCCCAGAGCCGGCCGGCGGGCAGCAGAGCCACCCCCAGCGGGTTGCGCTGCCACTCCCACCGGCAGGCTTCGGGATCCGGTGCCACCGAAGTCAGCCACTCCACCGCGTTGTTCGCCCCTGAGCCGGTCATCTGCCCGGCCTCCCCTCCGTATTGTTGGACAATCTGTCCACAAGGGGGAGACACGAGGGGGGCCGGGCGATTACGCGAGTTCGACCGACGATCTCGCGGTGATCTGGATCACAAGGCCCTGGGCGCGGACCTCGGCGGGCGGGCGGCTCAGCTGTCGAAACCGAGACCCAGCCGGTCCATGGTCCGCAGCCACAGATTGCGCTGACCGCCCCGGGCGTCCGCGCGGGCCAGCGACCATTTCGTGAGGCCGATCCCCGCCCACGCGGCCGGTTCCGGCGGGAACGGCAGCGGCTTGCTCCTGACCATCTCCAGCGCGGTGCGCTCGGTCCGCTCGCCCGCCAGGAGATCGAGCATCACCTCCCCGCCGAAGCGGGTCGCCCCGACACCGAGCCCGGTGTACCCGGCGGCGTACGCGACCCGGCCGTCGTAGGCCGTGCCGAAGAAGGCCGAGAAGCGCGAACAGGTGTCGATGGCACCGCCCCAGGCGTGGCTGAAGCGCACCCCCTCCAGCTGCGGGAAGCAGCGGAAGAAGTGGCCGGCGAGCTTGAGATAGGTCTCCGGACGGTGGTTGAGCGCCGGGTCGAGCCGACCTCCGTACGGATAGATCGCGTCGTAACCGCCCCACAGGATGCGGTGGTCGTCGGTGATCCGGAAGTAGTGGAACTGATTGGCGCTGTCGCCGAGCCCCTGACGGTTCTTCCAGCCGATCGCGGCGCGCTGCGCCTCGGTGAGCGGCTCGGTCATCAGTGCGTAGTCGTAGACCGGGACGGTGTACGGCCGTACCCGTCGGACGAGCGAGGGGAACACATTGGTACCGAGCGCGACCTTGCGCGCGAAGACCCGGCCGTACGGCGTACGGACGGCCATCCCGGCCCCGGCACCCGGCCTGACACCGGAGCGCCGGCAGCGCGCCAGCTCCAGCGCGCGGGTGTTCTCGTAGACGCGTACCCCCAGCTCCGCGCAGACGCGCTTGAGGCCCCAGGCGAGCTTGGCCGGGTGCAGCATGGCGACGCCGCGCCGGTCCCACAGCCCGCCCAGGAAGGTCGGCGAGTCGACCTCGGCGCGCACCGCGTCCCGGTCGAGCGGCTCCAGACCGGTGTGGCCGAGCCGCGTCGCCTCCTCGTACAGCTCATGGAGGTCGTCCAGTTGGTACGGCTCCGTGGCGACATCGATCTCGCCGGTGCGCTCGAATGAGCAGTCGATGGCGTAGCGGGTGACGGTCGCCTCGATGCCGTCGAGATTGCGCTCGCCCAGTTCCTCCAGCTTCCGCAGCTCACCCGGCCACCGTGCGAGCCCGTTGCTGAAGCCGTGCGTGAGGGAGGCGGCGCAGAAGCCGCCGTTGCGGCCGGAGGCGGCCCAGCCCACCTCGCGGCCCTCGATCAGTACGACGTCCCGCTCCGGGTCGCGTTCCTTGGCGAGCAGCGCGGTCCACAGCCCGCTGTAGCCGCCGCCGATGACCAGCAGATCGCAGTGTTCGTCGCCGGTGAGGGCCGGCAGGGCCCCTGGCCTGCCGGGGTCGTCCAGCCAGTACGGGACCGGCCGCGCGTCGGAGAGTGATGCGGCGGAGAGCGCCGCGGTGGCGGTACGCATGGCGCTTGGGGCCATGTCTTCCAACTCCTTCGGGGGAGGGTGGGACCCGGTCAGGTGGTGGCGGTCTTCTTCCGGCGGTTGCTGACCAGCTGGCCGCCGACCACCAGCAGTACGGCGATGATGAACATCGCCGTTCCGATGACATTGATCTGTACCGGCGTACCGCGCTGCGCGGAGCCCCAGACGAACATGGGGAAGGTCACGGTCGAACCGGCGTTGAAGTTGGTGATGATGAAGTCGTCGAACGAGAGCGCGAAGGCGAGCAGGGCGCCCGCCGCGATCCCGGGGGCGGCGATCGGCAGCGTGACCCGTACGAACGTCTGTACGGGCCCCGCGTAGAGATCCCGCGCCGCCTCCTCCAGTCTCGGGTCCATCGACATGACGCGCGCCTTGACGGCGGTCACCACAAAGCTGAGACAGAACATGATGTGTGCGATGAGCACGGTCCAGAAGCCGAGCCGCGCGCCCAGGTTGAGGAAGAGCGTCAGCAGCGAGGCGGCCATCACCACCTCGGGCATCGCCATCGGCAGGAAGATCAGTGAATTGATCGAGCCGCGCGCCCGGAAGCGGTAGCGGACCAGCGCGAACGCGATCATCGTGCCCAGGACGGTGGCGCCGAGCGTCGCCCAGGCGGCGATCTGGAGGGAGAGCGTCAGCGAGCCGCACAGATCCGCGACTCCGCAGGGATCCTTCCAGGCGTCCAGCGAGAAGCGCTGCCAGGAGTAGTTGAACCGCCCGTTCGGCTTGTTGAAGGAGAAGACCATCACGACGAGATTGGGCACGATCAGATAGCCGAGCGTCAGCACGCCCGCGATGACGACGATGTTGCGTCGGAGCCAGCGCATCAGACCAGGTCCTCCGTCCCTGCTCGGCGGATGTAGAAGGTGACCATCAGCAGGACGATCGCCATGAGGATGAACGAGAGCGCGGCGGCCGTCGGATAGTCCAGGACCCGCAGGAACTGCGTCTGGATGACGCTGCCCACCATCTTGGTGTCGGTGGAGCCGAGCAGTTCGGCGTTGACGTAGTCGCCGCTCGCCGGGATGAAGGTGAGCAGCGTGCCGGAGACGACCCCCGGCATGGAGAGCGGGAAGGTCACCTTCCGGAACGTGGTCAGCGGCCTGGCGTACAGATCGCCCGCGGCCTCGTGCAACCGCCCGTCGATGCGCTCCAGCGAGGTGTAGAGGGGCAGGATCATGAAGGGCAGGAAGTTGTAGGTGAGCCCGCAGACCACCGCCATGGGTGTGGCGAGTACGCGGTTGCCCTCGGTCCAGCCGAGCCAGCTGGTCACATCGAGCACATGCAGGGAGTCCAGGATGCCGACGACCGTGCCACCGTCGGCGAGGATCGTCTTCCAGGCGAGCGTACGGATCAGGAAGCTGGTGAAGAACGGCGCGATGACCAGGACCAGCAGCAGATTGCGCCACCGTCCGGCCTTGAAGGCGATGAGATACGCGAGCGGATAGCCGAGCAGCAGACACAGGATCGTGGCCGTGCCCGCGTACAGCAGGGAGCGCACGAACTGCGGGTAGTACTCCTGGAGCGCGTCCCAGTAGGTCGAGAAGTGCCAGGTGACCTCGAAGCCCTTCTCCAGGGAGCCGGTCTGTACGGACGTCGACGCCTGGTAGACCATCGGCAGCGCGAAGAAGACCAGCAGCCAGAGGATGCCGGGCAGCAGCAGCCAGTACGGGACGAGCCGCTTGCGCGTGGACGCCTTGCGTAGCGGGGGTTCCGGCGGGGTGGCGGGCGCGGCGGGGGGTGCCTCGGTGAGCGTCACGAGACCTCCTCGTCGACCGTCTCGATGCCCGCGTCGATATCTTGGGCGGCGTCCAGCCCGAAGCTGTGCGCCGGGTTCCAGTGCAGGACCACCTCGGCGCCGGGGGCGAGCCGGCTGTCCCGCTCGATGTTCTGCGCGTACACCTCGAACTCCGGACAGACCGGGCTGTCGATCACATACTGCGTGGAGACCCCGATGAAGCTGGAGTCGGCGATCCGCCCGGTGATCCGGTTGCGGCCGTCGGGGATGGTGTCCGCGTCGTCCGCGTGTGCCAGCGAGATCTTCTCGGGCCGTATGCCGACCAGCAGTCTGCCGCCGCTCGTGGTCGGGGCGGAGCACCGTCCCGCGGGCAGCCGCAGTGTGGCGCCGCCCGCCGTGACCACCACGTCGTCGCCATGGCTCTCGGCGACCTCGGCCTCGATGAGGTTGGAGGTGCCGAGGAAGTTGGCGACGAAGGTGGTCTGCGGGTTCTCGTAGAGATCGGCGGGGCTGCCCAGCTGCTCGACCAGACCGCCGTTCATCACCGCGACCGTGTCGGCCATGGTCATGGCCTCCTCCTGGTCATGGGTGACATGGATGAAGGTGATGCCGACCTCGGTCTGGATGCGCTTCAGCTCAAGCTGCATCTGCCGGCGCAGCTTGAGGTCGAGGGCGCCGAGGGGTTCGTCGAGCAGCAGTACCTGCGGGTGGTTGATCAGTGCGCGGGCGACCGCGACCCGCTGCTGCTGGCCGCCGGAGAGCTGGTGCGGCTTGCGCTTGGCGAAGTCGCCGAGCTGGACGAGATCCAGCATCTGGCCGACCTGCCCGCGTACGGACTTGATGCCGCGGCGCCGCAGTCCGAAGGCGACGTTCTCGTAGATGTCGAGGTGCGGGAAGAGCGCGTAGCTCTGGAAGACGGTGTTGACCGGACGCTGGTAGGGAGGCAGACCGGTGACGTCCTTGTCGCCCAGGAAGACCGTGCCGGTGGTCGGCTCCTCCAGGCCCGCGATCATCCGCAGGGTGGTGGTCTTGCCGCACCCCGACGCGCCGAGGAGAGCGAAGAAGGAGCCCTGCGGCACGGTGAGATCGAGCGGCTTGACGGCGCGGAAGGAGCCGTACGTCTTGCTGATCCCGGACAGGCGGACGTCGCCGCCGCCCCGGCTGGTGGATGCAGTCTCTGTCATGGGTAACGGTCCCGGGGATGAGAGAGGTGGACGGGCTGAGACCAGGCCGTCCCCGGCGATGGAGGAGGTACGGCGTCAGGCGCCGATGAGCTTGGCGAACTTCTGCTCGTACGCCGTCTCTTCCGCTGCGCTGAGGGAGCGGAAGGCGTGCGAGGCGGCGGCCATCGCCGCGTCCGGGAGGATCAGGGTGTTGTCGGCCATCGACTTGTCGATCTTCGTGAGTTCGGCCCGCACTCCGTCGACCGGGCAGACGTAGTTGATGTACGCGGCGAGCTGGGCGGCGACCGGCGGCCGGTAGTAGTGGTCGATGAGCATCTCGGCGTTGGTCTTGTGCCGTGCCTTGGCCGGGACCAGCAGATTGTCGCTGGAGATGATGTAGCCGCTGCGGGGGATGGCGAACTTGATGTCCGGGTTGTCGTTCTGGAGCTGGACGACATCGCCGGCCCAGGCGACACAGGCCGCGATATCGCCCTTGTCGAGATCCGCGGTGTAGTCGTTGCCGGTGAAGCGGCGGATCTGCTTCTTGTCGACGGCCTTCTGGATACGGGCGACGGCGGCGTCGAAATCGTCGTCCGTGAAGCTGCCCGGGTCCTTGCCCAGATCGAGCAGGGTCATTCCGATGGAGTCGCGCATCTCGGAGAGGAAGGAGACGCGGCCTTTCAGCCGCGGGTCGTCGAGCAGCTGGGAGACGGAGTCGACCGTGCGTCCGCCGGTGGCCTTCGCGTTGTACGCGATGACGGTGGGGATACCGGTCCAGGGGTAGCTGTGGGCGCGGCCCGGGTCCCAGTCGGGTGAACGGAACTGGTCGGAGAGGTTCGTGAACGCGTGGGGCAGCTGGGCGGGGTCCAGCTTCTGCGCGTAACCGAGCCTGATCATGCGGGCGGCGAGCCAGTCGGTGACACATATGAGATCGCGGCCGATGTCCTGGCCGGCCGCCAGCTGCGGCTGGATCTTGCCGAAGAACTCGACGTTGTCGTTGATGTCCGCCGTGTACTTGACGCTGATGCCGGTGCGCTTGGTGAACTCCCGCAGCGTCGGGTAGTCCTTCTCGTCCTCGCTGACATCCATGTACTCGGTCCAGTTGGAGAAGACGACCCGTTTCTCCTCCGCCGAGTGGTCGGTGGACGCGGGCCCGTCGCCCTCCCGCTTGGCGGGCGGGATCCCGCAGCCGCTCAGACCGGCGAGAGCGCCGATCGTGAGCGCGCCGACACCGGTGGCGCGCAGCATGGAACGGCGGGTGAGGGCGCCCCTGCCGCTGGTCAGGCTGCGCCGCATCGCGGCCAGTTGGGCCCCGGAGAGACGGTCGGGCTCGTACTGCTCCATGCGCTGTGCCCTTTCGGGTGGATGGTCACTGCGGACGGACGGTCCCTAGGGACGGTCACCGAAGATCGTGCGGTGCCAGTCCTTCCTGGCCACCGCGGTGTTGTCGTACATCACATGCTTGACCTGCGTGTACTCCTCGAAGGAGTACGTCGACATGTCCTTGCCGAACCCGCTGGCCTTGTATCCGCCGTGCGGCATCTCGCTGATGATCGGGATGTGGTCGTTGACCCAGACGCAGCCGGCCTTGATCTCACGGGTGGCCCGGCCCGCGCGGTGGACATCGCGGGTCCAGGCGGAGGCGGCGAGGCCGTACGGGGTGTCATTGGCGAGCCGGATGCCCTCGTCGTCGGAGTCGAAGGGCAGGACGACCAGGACCGGGCCGAAGATCTCGGACTGGACGATCTCGCTGTCCTGGGCGGCGTCCGCGACGAGGGTGGGACGGTAGTACGCGCCGTCCTTCCACATCCCGCCGGGCGCCCCGCCACCGGTGACGATCCGGGCGTAGCCGCGGGCCCGTTCCACGAAGCCGGCCACGCGGTCGCGGTGGGTGTGCGAGATCAGCGGGCCGAGGTCCGTGGCCGGGTCGAAGGGGTCGCCGAGGCGCACGGTCTCCATCAGTTCGGCGACACCGCTGACGAAGGCGTCGTAGAGCGGCCGTTGCACATAGGCACGGGTGGCGGCCGTACAGTCCTGGCCGCCGTTGATGAGGGAGCCCGCCACCGCCCCGTGGACGGCGGCCTCCAGGTCCGCGTCGTCGAAGACCAGGAAGGGTGCCTTGCCGCCGAGTTCCAGATGGAGGCGTTTGACGGTGGCGGTGGCGATCTCGGCGACGCGCTTGCCGACGGCGGTGGAGCCGGTGAAGGAGGTCATCACGACATCGGGGTGGCCGACGAGACGTTCCCCGGCGTCGGGCCCCGCGCCGCTGACGATATTGATCACGCCGTCGGGCAGTCCGGCCCGCTGGGCGGCGTGCGCGAACATCAGCGAGGTGAAGGGGGTGATCTCGGCGGGCTTCAGGACGATGGTGTTGCCCGCGGCGACGGCCGGCAGGATCTTCCACGCGGCCATCTGGAGCGGGTAGTTCCAGGGCGCGATGGAGCCGACGGCCCCGATCGGCTCGCGGCGTACGTACGAGGTGTGATCGGCGCTGTACTCACCGGCCGAGGCGCCCTGGAGATGGCGCGCGGCGCCCGCGAAGAACGCGGTGTTGTCGATGGTGCCGGGAACATCGAACTCGGTGGACAGCTTGATCGGTTTGCCGCACTGGAGCGATTCCGCGTACGCGAAGTCGTCGGCCTGTTCGGCGAGGACGTCCGCGAACCGGTGCAGGGCGTCGGAACGTTCCCCCGGAGTGGTGCCCGACCAGCCGGGGAACGCCTCGCGCGCGGCGGTGACGGCGGCGTCGACATCGGCCGGGCCCGCCAGTTCGTACGCGTACAGTTCCTCGCCGGTCGCCGGGTTCACGACGGCGTGCGTACGTCCCGAGGTGCCCGCTCGCGCCCGCCCGCCGATGAACTGCGCACCGTCCGCGAAGCGGTCCCGCACCTGGAAGCGGTTGGCCATGACGCTCTCCGATGTTCCAGCTGGTTGGTCAGCTGTTGTCCCGGTTGTTGTTCCGGCTTCAATTGAGTGCCGATCCTGACAGAGCACCGCCACCTCAACAAGGGATTCCGTTGTTGCCTTTTGGTTACGCGACGGAATCGGTCGACCATGTGTCGCGTCAGCGTGCCGATCGGCGGACGGAATGTCCGTGGTGACTGCCAGACTCGCATGCATGGGGAAGAACGCGGGACGTCAGAAGTACCTGCTCTTCTGGGGACACGCGCCGCGCCGGGACGGCACGCTCGGCGCGAGCTGCCTCAGTCAGTGGTGGCCCTCGCCGTTCACGGTGGACGGGGTGGAGTACGCCACGGCCGAGCACTGGATGATGGCGGGCAAGGCGCGCCTCTTCGGGGACGAGCGGGCCGAGCGCGCCGCTGTGGAGGCGGCGAATCCCGCGCTCGCCAAGACGGCGGGGCGGCTGGTGCGCGGATTCGACGAGGCCGTCTGGGAGCGTGAGCGCCTCGGAATCGTGGTGGAGGGCAGCGTCCACAAATTCGGGCAGGACGCCGCGCTGCGCGGATTCCTGCTGGCCACGGGCGACCGGATACTCGTGGAGGCCAGCCCGATGGACCGGATCTGGGGCATCGGGCTGGCCGCCGACGACGAGCGGGCGCGGGATCCCGAGCGCTGGCGCGGGCTGAATCTGCTGGGCCTGGCGCTGATGGAGGCGCGTGAGCGGCTCCGGACCGAGGCCGCGGGCGCGGCCTCGGACGGCGGGGGATCTACGGGCTGAGGCCGGCCGGCTCAGGGCCTGCCGGGTCTGACAGGTCTGCCGGACCTACCGGGCCTACCGAGTGACCTCAAGCACCAGCGAGGTGCTGTAGTCGTCGTAAGTGCTGTCGTAGTCGTTGTTGTTCTCCTCGTTGATCGCCTGGGTGATGCCCCAGATGATGAAGCCGAGGAAGATGACGCCGAGGGCGATGCCGATCGACCCGAGGATGACACCGGCGCGGGCCTGTCCCTCGTTGGTGGCCTCGCCTCGCTGTACCCGCTTCCTGCCGACGATGCCGAAGATCAGCGCGAGTACGCCGAGGACGATGCCGCCGATGCCGTACAGACAGAACAGACAGACGGACAGGATGCCGAGCACCATCGCGGCGACACCCATACCGTTCGCCGGGGCTCCCCAGCCGGGCTGGCCGTACCCCGGCACGCCCGGGTACGGCTGGGGAGCCGCCGGATAGCCGGGATAGCCGTAGCCGGGAGCCGCTCCCGGTCCCGCGCCGGCGCCGTACGGAGCGGCGGGGTGCGGGGCGGGCGGGGCGGGCGGGTATCCGTAGGGACCGGGCGCGGGCTGAGCCGGGCCCCCGGGAGCGGTGGGCGGCGGCGGTACGGCGCCGGACTCGGGCCCTCCGGTCGGCATACCGATGACCGTCGGCATGTTGTGCACCGATCCCGGCGACGACTGCGGGAACCCCGGGCCCCCCGGGGACCGCTGTCCCGGAAGCTCGGGTGAGTCGGGTGATATCGGTGGCGGCGGCAGTGGCGCCGGCTTGTCCAGCGGGATCCGCTGCTCGGGCGGAGCCCAGGGATCACTCGGCTCGTGGCCGCCCGGCGGCGGCTCGCTCTCGTTCGACATGGGCCTCCCCCATCGTAATTCCGTCATGCTACGGCCTCCGCCCTCTACGGAAACGGCCCGGCCTACGATGATCCCTGACCCGAACGGCGCCCGGCGGAGCGCGGACGTACCGCCCCTGCCGACGCCGTGAATTCCTGGCAACCGCCCCAGCACCCGGAGGACCCCGATGACCGATCTGCACCCCTTCATCGCGGGGCTGCCCAAGGCCGAACTGCATGTCCACCATGTCGGCTCGGCATCGCCCCGTATCGTGGCCGAACTGGCCGGCCGGCACGCGGACTCCAAGGTGCCCGCCGACCCCGAGGCGCTCGCCGAATACTTCACCTTCACCGACTTCGCGCACTTCATCGACGTCTATCTCTCCGTCGTCGATCTGATCCGTACGCCCGAGGACGTCCGGCTGCTGACCTTCGAGATCGCCCGTGACATGGCCCGGCAGAACATCCGCTACGCCGAGTTGACGGTCACACCGTTCAGCTCGACCAGCCGCGGCATCCCCGAGCAGGGCTTCATGGAGGCGATCGAGGACGCCCGGAAGAGCGCCGAGGCCGAGTTCGGCGTCCTGCTGCGCTGGTGCTTCGACATCCCCGGCGAGGCAGGGCTGCCCGCGGCCGAGGAGACGACCAGGCTCGCGGTGGACCTGCGGCCCGAGGGGCTGATCGCCTTCGGTCTCGGCGGCCCGGAGATCGGGGTGCCCCGGCCGCAGTTCAAGCCGTACTTCGACCGCGCGATCGCCGCGGGCCTGCACTCCGTGCCGCACGCCGGTGAGACGACGGGCCCCGAAACGATCTGGGACGCGCTGCGCGAGCTGGGCGCGGAGCGCATCGGCCATGGCACGAGCGCCGTCCAGGACCCGGGGCTGCTGGCGTACCTCGCCCAGCACCGCATCCCGCTTGAGGTGTGCCCGACCTCCAATATCGCCACCCGCGCCGTCCTCGATCTCGAAGAGCACCCGATCAAGGCGATGGTCGCGGCGGGAGTGCTGGTGACGGTCAACAGCGACGACCCGCCGATGTTCGGCACGGACCTCAACCAGGAGTACGGCGTGGCCGCCCGGCTGCTCGGCCTGGACGAGCGTGGTCTGGCCGATCTCGCGAAGAACGGTGTCGAGGCCTCGTTCCTCGACACGGACGGCAAGAAGCGGCTCACCGCCGAGATCGACGCGTACACCGCCCAGTGGCTCGCGCGCTGACGATGGCCGGCGACCGGACGGACCGGGACACCGCCGCGCGGACCGTCGTCGCCGTCGGCCACCGCGGCGACCCCTACCGCGTACGGGAGAACACCCTCCCGTCCGTGCACTCCGCGCGGCGGCGGGGCGCGGACGCGGTCGAGATCGACGTCAGGCTCACCCGCGACGGTGAGCCCGTGCTGCTGCACGACTCCACGCTGGAGCGGCTCTGGGGCCATGAACGGCGGCTGGCGGAGCTGACGTACGAGGAGCTGCGCGAGCTCACCGACGGTGGGGTCCCGACGCTGCGTGAGGCGCTCACGGCGGAGGACCCGGCCGGGGCCGGCGGCGGCGCGCACGCGGGTGCGGACGGGACCCGGTTCATGGTGGACCTGCCCGGCGCGACCGAGGAGGCGGTACGCACGATCGTCGGCACCGTGCGCGAGTGCGGCGCCGCCGAGCGCGTGTACTACTGCGCGGGCCCGAGCGCGATGCTCGCCGTACGCGCCGCCGACGCGCACGCCGAGATCGCTCTGACATGGACGACGCTCGCGCCACCGCGTCCGGCGCTGCTGGCGGCGATGCGGCCACGCTGGCTCAACTACCGGTTCGGGCTGGTCAGTCGGGAGCTGGCCGACCGCAACCACCGGGACGGGCTGCTGGTCTCCGCCTGGACCGTGGACACCCGGCGGAGCATGCGCCGGCTGATCGCGCACGGCGTCGACTCCGTCACCACCAACCGGATCGATGTCCTGTCCGGGCTCCTGGGCACTCGTCGTTCATGAACCCCCCGGCATACGGTCGGGCATGATGAGCCGACGGTCCCTCCCGTGATCACGGCGAGCGCGGCAGGTGCGGAGTCGAGCAGAGGAGAAGATATGGCCGACGACCACAACAACCCGCGTGCGACGGGGCGTATCCGCTCCGACATCGCCCACAACGCGCGTGTCTGGAACTACTGGTTGGGCGGCAAAGACAACTATCTGGTGGACCGCGCGGTCGGCGACCAGGTCACCGGCCTCTACCCGAGCATCGGTGAAGTGGCGCGCGCGGACCGGGCGTTCCTCGGCCGTGTGGTCCGTCATCTCACCGGTGATCTGGGCATACGGCAGTTCCTCGACATCGGCACGGGCCTGCCCACCGTCGACAACACCCATGAGGTCGCGCAGCGGATCGCGCCCGAGTCCCGGATCGTCTATGTGGACAACGACCCGATCGTGCTGGCGCACGCCCGCGCGCTGCTGACGGGTTCCGCCGCGGGCGCCACCGAGTACATCGACGCGGACGCCCATGACCCGGACGGGATCCTGGCCGCCGTCGAGCCGACGCTCGACCTGCGGCAGCCGGTGGCGGTGATACTGCTCGGCATCCTGAACTTCGTCCTCGACACCGACGACGCGCGGTCGATCGTACGCAAGCTGCTGGCCGCCGTACCGTCCGGCAGCTATCTGGTACTGACCCACCCCACGCTGGAACTGGGCGGCGACGGCAATGCTGAGGCGATGCGGTTCTGGAACGAGAACGCGACTCCGCCGATCACCGCCCGCGGCCGGGCGGACATCGAGTCCTTCGTGGCCGGTCTTGAGCTGCTGGAGCCGGGCATCGTCTCCTGCGCGCGCTGGCGCCCCGACCCCCGCCGGGACGACGGCGCGGTGGAAGTGGCCCAGTTCGGCGTGGTGGCCCGCAAGCCCTGACGTGCCTGGAACCGGAACAGCGGGAACAGCGGGAACAGCGGAAACAGGGACGGCGGGAACAGGGAGACCGGGAGCCGGCAGACCGGGAGCCGGAGCGCCGTCCGGTGCCGGTCCGTGGGCCGTCGACATCGGGGGGCCCTGCTCATCCAGGCCGCGGTGACCATTCCGTTCGTCGTGCCGCGCGGACCGGGACTGCCGCCCGCCGACTGGCCGTCGTACGGACTGACCACGCTGGCCGTGCTGCCGCTGATCTGGCGGCGCGGGGCGCCCGTGACCGTGCTGCTCGCCGTGCTGGCGGCACAGATCCTCTACAGGTTCACGCTCGACGGTCCGGGCCAGACCCTGCCGTACACCAGCCTGATGGCGCTCTACACGGTCGCCGCGCTGTCCCCGGCGCGCCGCCGCGTCGTACGCGGACGGGGTCCATCGCCGCGTTCTGGCACCGCTCGGTCTGCTCGACACGTACTTCCCCGGCGACGACCCGCGTATCAGGGGCCCGCACAACCACGGCTACCAGTCCTTCCCCCGGGCCGGCGGCGGCTCCGAGGGGGACGTCGAGCTGCGCGATGTGACGGTGTGGGGAACCACGGACAGCTGGGCGGCGGGCGACCTCATCTCCACCACCGCCGATCTCGAACGGTTCGTCCAGGCTCTGTTCCGGGGCCGGGTGGTGCCGGAGCCGCAGCTGGCGGAGATGTTCACCCTGCCGGACCCGTCCGTGCGTGACCATGTCTCGGGCGACCCCGCCGCGTACAGCGCCGGTCTGTCGGTGAAGACGCTCGGGGGCCGCCAGGTGTGGGGCAAGACGGGCGGACGGTGGGGCTACAACACGGCGATCGCCGCCACCCGGGACCTCTCCCGGACCCTGGTGTACAGCGTCAACGCGACGGACGCGAAGGGCCGGGACATGAACCCGACCGCGCTGAAGCTGATGGTCGCCGCATTCGGCGCGCCGTCCGATGGTCCGGTCCCGGCCGCGTAACCGGATCCTGTCCGTATAGGCCGGTCCCGGCCGCGTAGCCGGGTCCCGTCCGTATAGGCGGACCCCGGCCGCGCCGTCACAGGTCCACGCCCGGGTCCCCCCTCGACGGTCCCGGCTCCTCCGCCCTGAGCGTCTCCGGCGGCTTCACCTCCTTGGCGCGCTCCGTCAGCACCTTCCCGATGAACAGGTCGTAGACGAAGACGCCGATGAGTCCGCCGACCAGCGGTCCGATGATCGGGATCCAGAAGTAGCCGCTGAACCACTGGAAAGTGCCCGGTAGCGCGATATCCCCCCAGCCGACGAAGTACGTCCACAGCCGTGGCCCGAAGTCACGCGCGGGGTTGATCGCGTATCCGGCGTTCGTTCCGATGCTCAGTCCGATCGCGAAGACGACCAGCCCGATCAGGAACGGTGCGAGATTGGACAGAGGTCCGCTGTTGCGTGTGTCGATGAGCGCGCAGACCAGGATGAGGAGAATCGCGGTGCCGATGAGCTGGTCAAGGAAAGGACCCCACCAGGAACTACCGAAGTATTCGGCCGGGAAGGTGGCGAAAATCGAGAAGGTGGAGAGCGACTGGTCCCTGTCGATTCCGGCCTTGCCATTGAAATCGTCGATGGCCCAGCTGTACGCGGAAAAGACCACGGCGGCGCCGAGGAAGGCGCCGAGGAGTTGCGCGCCCCAGTACGGAAGGACCTTTTTCCAGGGGAATCCGCGGCGCGCGGCGAAGGCGAGCGTGACGGCGGGGTTGATATGCCCTCCGCTGATACCTCCGGAGACATACACGCCGAAGACCACGCCGAGACCCCAGCCCCACGAGATGATCAGCCAGTTCGCCGGGCCGAACGCGACCGTCTGGCGGCCCGATCCGGGGAGTCCGGCGACGGCCACGGCGACCGACCCGCAGCCCAGCAGGATCAGCACAAACGTTCCCAGGAATTCCGCGAGCAGCTCGCCATTGAGTCCTTCCCGGTAGCCGCGACGTTTTGTACTGGTGGTCGCCGTACTGGTGGTCGCCATCGCTCCTCCTGCTCCTGACGGTCTTCGGGAAGTCTCCGGGCGGCCCGCGAACAGCGTTTGGACAGCCTTCGGACGACCCGAGCGGACCTTGGTAGAAGCGACTGTAGGACCGTCCGGCGGAATGCGCCCGGTGAGCCCGGCGCGCAGCTGAGGGAATGTCACACAGCCAGGAGAGCCATTCGGGTGAGGATTTTTCGCCCTGCGCATACGAAAGGGGCGGGCGATGGACAAGAAGTCCATCACCCGCCCCCTGAGCGGGAATTCCGCGCCCCGCCGGGACGCGCTCCCGTGGCCGGGTCAGCTGTCGAGCGAGGTCATCACGTGCTTGATACGCGTGTAGTCGTCGAAGCCGTACGCCGAGAGGTCCTTGCCGTAGCCGGACTTCTTGAAGCCGCCGTGGGGCATCTCCGCGACCAGCGGAATGTGGGTGTTGATCCACACACAGCCGAAGTCCAGCGACTTCGACATCCGCATCGCCCGCCCGTGGTCCTTGGTCCACACCGAGGAAGCGAGGGCGAACTCGACACCGTTGGCGTACTCCAGGGCCTGCGCCTCGTCCGTGAAGGACTGGACGGTGATGACCGGGCCGAAGACCTCGTTCTGGATGATCTCGTCGTCCTGCTTGAGGCCCGAGACGACGGTCGGGGCGTAGAAGTAGCCCTTGTCACCGACCTGGTGGCCGCCCGCCTCGACCTTGGCGTGGGCGGGCAGCCGCTCGATGAAGCCGGAGACCTGCTTCAGCTGGTTGGCGTTGTTGAGCGGGCCGTACAGCACGTCCTCGTCGTCCGCCGCGCCGGTCTTCGTGTCGGCGGCGGCCTTCGCGAGCGCCGTCACGAACTCGTCGTGGATCGACTCATGGACGAGGACGCGGGTGGCGGCCGTACAGTCCTGTCCGGCGTTGAAGTACCCCGCCACCGCGATGTCCTCGACGGCCTTGGCGATATCGACATCCTCGAAGACGACGACCGGCGCCTTGCCGCCCAGCTCCAGATGGACGCGCTTGACGTCCTTGGCCGCCGACGCGGCGACCTGCATGCCGGCCCGTACGGAACCGGTGATCGAGGCCATCGCCGGAATCGGGTGCTCGACCATCGCCCGGCCGCTGTCGCGGTCGCCGCAGATGACGTTGAAGACGCCCTTGGGGACGATCGCGCCGATGATCTCCGCCATCAGTGTGGTCGAGGCCGGGGTGGTGTCCGACGGCTTGAGCACCACGGTGTTGCCCGCGGCGAGGGCCGGCGCGAACTTCCACACGGCCATCATCATCGGGTAGTTCCACGGCGCGACCTGCGCGCAGACGCCGACCGGCTCGCGGCGGATGATGGAGGTGAGCCCCTCCATGTACTCCCCGGCCGAGCGGCCTTCGAGCATCCGGGCGGCGCCCGCGAAGAAGCGGATCTGGTCCACCATCGGCGGGAGCTCTTCGGTACGGGTCAGTTCCAGCGGCTTGCCGGTGTTCTCGGACTCCGCGGCGATCAGGTCCTCCGCCCGCTCCTCGAAGGCGTCCGCGATCTTGAGCAGTACCTTCTGGCGTTCGGCCGGAGTGGTGTCGCGCCAGGCCGGGAAGGCCGCCGCGGCGGCCTCCATGGCGGCGTCGACGTCGGCCTGCCCCGAGAGCGGGGAGGTGGCGTACACCTCGCCCGTGGCCGGGTTGACCACCTCGATGGTCCGCCCGTCCGCGGCGTCCCGGAACTCTCCGTTGATGTAGTTACGCAGCCGGCGCAGCTCGGTGGTCACTGCCACCCCTCCTGTCAGAAGTTACGTATCGGAATGTCCGATGGGTGAGACACCCACCTTAATCGGTCGGTCGACGCTTTCGACAGGCCGACCCCTCCATAACTTCGGATTCGGTGAGATTTGGTCGCCTCAACAACGAATTCCATCGCTACGGGGTTGCGGGACAGACGAGTCGCAGGGCACAGTGAAGCGCGTGGCCAGTCGTAGCGCAGACTCCAGGACAGAGTCCAGGACCGATTCCAGGACCGGGAACGGATCATCGCCGTCCATCGATGCCGTGTCCCTCGCCATCATCGAGCAGCTCCAGGAGGACGGGCGGCGCCCGTACGCCGCGATCGGCAAGGCCGTGGGCCTCTCCGAGGCGGCCGTGCGCCAGCGCGTCCAGAAGCTGCTCGACCAGGGCGTGATGCAGATCGTCGCCGTGACCGACCCGCTCACCGTGGGTTTCCGGCGCCAGGCGATGGTCGGCATCAATGTCGAGGGCGATCTGGATCCCGTCGCCGACGCGCTGTCGGCCATGGACGAGTGCGAGTACGTGGTGATGACCGCGGGCTCGTTCGACCTGATGGTGGAGATCGTCTGCGAGGACGACGACCACCTGCTGGATGTGATCAACAAACGGATCCGCGCGCTCCCCGGCGTGCGCTCCACCGAGAGCTTCGTCTACCTCAAGTTGAAGAAGCAGACCTACATGTGGGGAACCCGATAGCCGTGAGCAAGGACCTCTCCAAGACCGCGTACGACCACCTGTGGATGCACTTCACCCGCATGTCGTCGTACGAGAACGCACCCGTGCCCACCATCGTGCGTGGTGAGGGCACCTACATCTACGACGACCAGGGCAAGCGCTATCTGGACGGTCTCTCGGGACTGTTCGTGGTCAACGCCGGGCACGGCCGCCACGAACTGGCCGAGACCGCCTATAAGCAGGCGCAGGAGCTGGCCTTCTTCCCGGTCTGGTCGTACGCGCACCCCAAGGCCGTCGAGCTGGCCGAGCGGCTCGCCCACTACGCGCCGGGCGACCTCAACAAGGTCTTCTTCACCACCGGCGGCGGCGAGGCGGTCGAGACCGCCTGGAAGCTCGCCAAGCAGTACTTCAAGCTGACCGGCAAGCCGACCAAGTACAAGGTCATCTCGCGCGCCGTCGCCTACCACGGCACACCGCAGGGAGCCCTGTCCATCACCGGTCTGCCGGCCCTGAAGGCGCCGTTCGAACCGCTGGTCCCCGGCGCGCACAAGGTCCCGAACACCAATATCTACCGCGCCCCGATCCACGGCGACGACCCCGAGGCCTTTGGCCGCTGGGCCGCCGACCAGATCGAGCAGCAGATCCTCTTCGAGGGCCCCGAGACGGTCGCAGCGGTCTTCCTGGAGCCGGTGCAGAACGCAGGCGGCTGTTTCCCCCCGCCGCCCGGCTACTTCCAGCGGGTCCGCGAGATCTGCGACCAGTACGACGTCCTGCTCGTCTCCGACGAGGTCATCTGCGCCTTCGGCCGGCTCGGCACGATGTTCGCGTGCGACAAGTTCGACTACGTACCGGACATGATCACCTGCGCCAAGGGCATGACCTCGGGCTACTCCCCGATCGGCGCGTGCATCGTCTCCGACCGGCTCGCCGAGCCGTTCTACGAGGGTGACAACACCTTCCTGCACGGCTACACCTTCGGCGGCCACCCGGTCTCGGCGGCCGTCGGTCTCGCGAACCTCGACATCTTCGAGCGCGAGGGCCTGAACCAGCACGTCCTGGACAACGAGTCCGCCTTCTTCGACACGCTGAAGAAGCTGCACGATCTGCCGATCGTCGGCGACGTGCGCGGCAACGGCTTCTTCTACGGCATCGAGCTGGTGAAGGACAAGGCCACGAAGGAGACGTTCACGGACGAGGAGACCGAGCGCGTCCTGTACGGCTTCCTCTCCAAGGAGCTGTACGAGAACGGTCTGTACTGCCGGGCCGACGACCGAGGCGACCCGGTCGTGCAGCTGGCGCCGCCGCTGATCTCCGACCAGTCGACGTTCAACGAGATCGAGGGAATCCTGCGGTCCGTGCTGACGGAGGCGTGGACCAAGCTCTGACGGTGCCGGTCCTCCGCCCGGTTCCACCGGGTTCCGCCGGCCGGTTCCCTTACCGGATCGACCGTACGGAACCCACCCCGCATGACGGCCCGGGTGCCGCCTTTCGAGTGAGAAGGGCGGCACCCGGGCCGTGTGCTGTCCGTACTCCCGGCTTCGAATCCCTACCGTGCCCTGTGACCGATCGTCGCAGCCTTCGTTCCCCCGGACGGGGGAGGTAAATCCGAACCGAGGTGTACGCCAATGGTGGCCCCACCCGACAACGACGTGCTCTGGGCGCGTTCTCTGAACTACTCCCACAACGGCTCCCCCGCACTCGACAGCGTCTCGCTCGGCGTACGCGAGGGGGAGATCCTCGCCGTGAGCGGCCCGCGCGGCAGCGGCAAGACGACTCTGCTGCAGTGCCTGTCGGGCCAGTTGGTGCCGCAGGAGGGCGAGGTCTGGTTCAACAGCTCGCCGGTCCACACCATGAGCGCTCCGCTCCGCGAACAGCTGCGCCGCGACCGCTTCAGCTGGATCGGCCCGGAGCCGTCCCTCGTCCCCGAGCTCAACGCCTGGGAGAACGCGGCCCTGCCCCTGCTGATGCTCGGCGCGTCCCATCGCGCCGCCAGGACGGCGGCGATGGAGTGGCTGGAACGCCTCGACATCGGCGACTGCGCCCGAAAGCGTCCCTACGCCCTGTACCAGGCCCAGCGGCAGCGCGTCGCCGTCGCCCGTGCGCTGGTCACCACGCCCTCGGTGCTCTTCGCCGACGAGCCGACGGCGGCGCTGCATCTCTCGGACGGTGCGCAGGTGCTGCGCACGCTGACCACCGCGGCACGCTCGCACCGGATCACCGTCGTCCTGGCCACCCTGGACGAGGAACTCATGGCGCTCGCCGACCGTACGGTCTCACTGATGGACGGACGACGGGTCAACTCGACCCGGCCGTCCGAGGCGGAAGGCCGGGCCGCGTGCTCGCTCTCCGTCTAAGCCTCGGCACACACCCCCTGGTCCTGCTGCGCCGGCTGCTGGTCGCCGCGTCCTCGGCCGGGGTCGGTTTCCTTCTGCTGTGCACGCTGGGCTGGGCGCTGGACCATCCGGCCGGATCCCAGTCGCGGCTGCTCTGGTGTCTGATCCCGCTGGCCGCCGCGGTGCAGTTCGCGGTCGCCACGGCCCGTACGGATCAGAGCACCCTGCCGCGCTCCGGGCTGTCCGCGGTGGGCCTCGGGCCGTCCCGGCTCGCCGCGCTTGCCGCCTCGTCGACCGCCGTGACCTGCACGCTGGGCAGCGCGGTCGCGCTGCTGTTCTTCCTGCATCTGCGCGGTGATCTGACCGGGATGCCGTTCGACGGCGACGCCGCGAAACTGCTCGCCGCCGGCCGGCCGCTGCCGCTGGGCGCGGCGCTGACGCTGCTGGCGGCGGTGCCGGTGGTGGCGACGGTGGCGACCTGGCTGGCGCTGCGGACGCGCACCACGACCGGGCCGCGGCCCGCTCCCATCAGGGCGCCGGCCAGACCCGCCATCGCCATGGCGGCGACCGCGGACCCGGCGGCCATGGACCCGGCTTCGGACCAGGCCCTGGAGACGGCGACGGCGACGGCGACGGCCGAGGATGCGGATGCGGATGCGGCCATGGCCCCGGACCCGGTCGTCGAGGAGGCCCGGGTCATGACGCCCGTGCGCGTCCCCGACCCGGCACCGGCGCCGGCCGGTCTGCCGTGGGGCGTCGCGATCGCGGCGGCGGGGCTCGCCGTCGAGACCTACGCGAGCCGGGGCGGTGGCGGCACCCCGCCGCCGCTGCCGGGCCACTTCGACGGCAGTTCGGCCGGAGTGCTGGCGGGCTGGGCGCTGACGGCGATCGGCCTGGCCCTGGCCGGACCGGGGATCACCCATCTCTGCGGCTTGCTGCTCCAGGCCATGCGCCCCGGCGCGGTCCGGCTGCTGGCAGGCCGCACGCTGATGGCCGAGGCACGCCGTATCGGCCGCCCGCTGGGTGTGCTGTGCGCGGTGGTCTCGGGCGCGTTCGCCGCGGCGTCCCTGTACGGGCCCGGTGACGAACGGCCCTTCGGCCCGCTCACCGGCCTCGGCGCCGCCCTGGTCATCGGCTGTACGGCGGCCACGGTCCTGACGGCGTTCCTGGAGGCCAGACAGGCCCGGATCGCCACCACCGAGTCGCTGTCCCGGCTCGGCGCACCCGCCGCGCTCCTGCGTACGGCGGCGGCGGTGCGGGCGACCACGATCCTTGTGGTCTTCGCCCCGCTGACCTGGGCAGTGGCGGCCCTGGCCGCGATTCCGCTGACCACCTGAGCGGCGCTTCTCCCGGAACCGGCCGTGCCCCGCCCGAGCGCGGGGCACGGCCGGTTCCGGCTGTCCGGGGGCTGTTCGGCTGCTCGGGCCCGGCGCACGGAGGCCGGCTGCTCGGGGCCCGGGCCGCAACTCCCCGACGGCCACGCCCTATCGTGACCCCATGCCGAACGACGCAGCGTCTCCCGCGCACGCCCAGGACCGTGAGATCGAGTCCCTCGACGAGTTCGACCACGTCGTCCGGGCGGGAACGCTCGGCGGATACCGGGTGCAGTCCGTCGATCTGACGGCCCGTACACCCGAACTGCTCCGTACCGACACCGCCGACGCCGTCTTCCTCGGCTGTCCCATGGAGCCCCGCGCCGCCGACAAGGTACGGGCCGACGGCGCCATGGTCTTCCCGCCCGTTCCCCATCTCCCGTTCGATCCGTACCGGGGCTTCGTCTACTCGCCCGACCACCTCTTCGAGGGGCTGGCGGAAGGCGGTTACGAGGCCACGCCCGACGCCCGCGCGTACGCGTGGTTCCAGCGGACGAAGTCGGACGGCGACATCCTCGCGTCCATGGTGCGCGCGGTGCATGACGACGCGATCTCCGACGCCCTGGACGAACTCCTCGTCGGCACCCGGGTGGTGGGGGTGATGGGCGGGCACGCGATGGCGCGCGGCACCGACGCGTACGCCGGCGCGGCACGGCTCGGCCGCTCGCTCACCCGTTCAGGACTGACCGTGGCGACCGGCGGCGGCCCCGGCGCCATGGAGGCCGCGAACCTCGGCGCGTACGCGGCCGCCCACCCCGACGACATGCTGGACGAGGCGCTCGGCATCCTCGCGAAGGCGCCGTCGTTCGTCCCCTCCATATCCGACTGGGCACAGGCCGCCTTCGACATACGTACGCGCTGGCCCAAGGGCGAGGCGTCGGTCGGGATCCCCACCTGGTTCTACGGTCATGAGCCGCCCAACGCCTTCGCGGCGCACATCGCCAAGTACTTCGCCAACGCCACCCGCGAGGACGGCCTGCTGGCACGCTCCAACGCGGGAGTGGTCTTCCTGCCGGGCGCGGCGGGCACGGTCCAGGAGATCTTCGACAACGCGACGCCGAACTACTACGAGTCGCGTGGCGAGCCGACCCCGATGGTCCTGGTCGACCGGGCCCACTGGACGGAGCGGCTGCCTGCCTGGCCGCTGCTGACGGCGCTCGCGCGAGAACGCCGGATGGAGTCCCGTATCGCGCTCGTCGACACGGTGGACGAGGCACCGGCGGCGCTCGCCCGGCTCGCGGCGGGCTGAGAAGCGGGCCTGCCGACGGTTCGGGCGAGCAGTGCGGCCGGCCGTTCGTAGGAACGGTCCCGGTCCCACTCCGTACGCACCCACTCGCGTCCCTTGCGCCCCATCTCCCGGGCGGTCCCGGGGTCGCGGAGCAGCGCCACGAGCCGGTCCGTGATCTCGTCGGTGCGGCCGGGCACCGCGGCGCAATGACCCGCGAGGTAATCGACGCGGCGGCGCGCCACGCGGCAGGGTCGTCCTCGTCGGGCCCGTACGGGCCCGGCGCGAACACAAGGAGACGACGAGATGACCGACAGCGCGGCCACCCTCCGTACCGACCACACCGGCACCGGCCGCATGGACACCGACCACACGGGCACCGACCGGACCCGCGCCACCGTCCAGGAGCTGCTGCGCCGCATAGCGGAGGGCGATCCCGGCCGGATCGCCGCCCTCTTCGCGGAACGGGTCGACTGGCGGATCGCCGAGAACCCCGCCGTCCCATGGCTCCGGCCGCGCGCCATCCGCGCCGATGTCGCGGACCACTTCCGTGAACTGGCCGAGGGCCAGACCCCCGATCCGGCCGCGGGTTCGGTCGACGCCCTCGTCGTGGAGGGTACGGAGGCGATGCTCAGCGGCACGCTCGCGGGGACCGTACGGACCACGGGCAAGGCGTTCCGCTCACCCTTCGCGATGCGGCTCACCGTCGAGGACGGCCTGATCACCGGCTATCGCGTCTACGAGGACAGCTTGGCCATCGCCGCCGCCTGCACGCCCGGTCGGTCCTGAGCGGCCAGTACCACCACCTCCTCGACGGCGAAGGCGACCCCCACCTCGGCGCCCTCCTCCGGCGCGTCGCGCAGCCCGCACTCGGCCTCGATGTCCGGCGCGCCGACGGGTCCGTCGGGCTGTAGCAGTACGGTGACGCGGCCACCCGTGAACGTACGCGCCCCGACCGTGCAGCGCAGCCCTTCGCCGGGGGCCACGAGACGTACGCCGGCGGGCCGTACCAGTACCGTCCGCTCGCCCTGGGCCGATCCGCCGGGGACCGGGATCCCGCCCCAGACCGTGTCGGCGAGCGCGCCGCTCACCGTCGCGTCCACGACATTGCCGAAGCCGAGGAAGCGCGCGACGAAGGCGGAGGCGGGCTGCTGCCAGACCTCCAGCGGCGTGCCGGTCTGGGCGATGCGGCCGTCGCGCATCACCACCACCCGGTCGGCGAGCGCGAAGGCCTCGCCCTGGTCATGGGTGACGGCGAGCACGGTCGTACCCAACCGTCCGAACAGGCCGCGCAGTTCGACCACGAGCCGTTCGCGAAGGCCCCGGTCCAGCTGGCCGAGCGGTTCGTCCAGCATCAGCAGCCGCGGGCTCGGCGCGAGCGCGCGGGCCAGCGCGACCCGCTGCTGTTCGCCGCCGGACAGCTCGGCGACGGCCCGGCGGCCGGCCCCCGGCAGTCCGACGAGGTCGAGCAACTCCTCGACCCGGCGGGCCTGTTCGTCCCGGGCGGCGCCGCGCATCCGCAGCCCGAAGGCGACATTGCCGCGCACGTCACGCTGTGGGAAGAGCTGATGGTCCTGGAACATCAGGCCGACCCCGCGCCGGTGTACGGGTACCCCCGACTGGTCGGCGCCGTCGAGCGCCACCCGTCCGCCGGCCGGCTCCTGGAGCCCGGCGACCACCCGCAGCAGAGTCGATTTGCCGCTGCCGCTCGGCCCGAGCACACAGACGATCTCGTGCTCGGCGATCTCCAGATCCACCGCGTCGAGCGCGGTGCGGGCGCCGAACCGTACGGTCACGTCCGACAGGGTCAGCAAGGCCATCAGAACTCTCCCGAGCGGTCGGTACGGATACGTTCCAGCGCCAGCAGCGACACCGCGCACACCACCATCAGGACCGTGGAAAGGGCCATCGCCTGCCCGTAGTTCAGCTCGCCGGGCCGCCCCAGCAGCCGCGCCACGGCCACCGGCAGCGTCGGCCGGTCCGGTCGCGCGATGAAGACCGTCGCGCCGAACTCGCCGAGCGAGACGGCGAACGCGAATCCGGCGGCGACCAGCGACGCCCGCCGTACCATCGGCAGATCCACCTCCCGCCAGGCGCGCAGCGGCGACGCCCCGAGGACGGCCGCCGCCTCGCGCAGCCGTCCGTCCACCGCGCGCAGCACCGGCAGCATCGTCCGTACGACGAAGGGGACCCCCACCAGCGCCTGGGCGAGCGGCACCAGGATCCAGGAAGCCCGCAGATCCAGTGGCGGCTTGTCGAGCGTGATCAGGAAGCCGAAGCCGACGGTCACGGCCGAGACCCCGAGCGGCAGCATCAGCAGCGCGTCGAGGCCCCGTACGAGACGGCCCGCGCGCCGGGTGAGCGCGGCGGCGGCCAGTCCGCCCACCACCAGCGCGATGGCGGTCGCGACGAGCGCGTACCGCAGGGAGTTCCAGACCGCCTCCAGCGGCGGTACGAGGAAGGTGCCGCCGCTGGAATCCACCGAACCGAGGGCCCGGTAGTAGTCGAGTCCGTACCCGCCGGAACCGCTCAGGGAGCGTTCGACGAGGACCCCCAACGGCACCAGGATCAGCAGCAGTACGGTGCCGAGCACCCCGCCGAGCAGCGCCCACTGCCCGGCGCCGCGCGGCCGGTGGGCGGTCAGCGCGGGGTCGACCAGCCGCAGGGCGCCCTCCCGCTTCCGTACGGTCCACGCGTGCACCGCGAGGACCGCGCCGACCGCCGCGAACTGCACCAGCGTGAGCACGGCGGCGGTGGGCAGATCGAGGAGTTGCGCGGTCTGCCGGTAGATCTCCACCTCCAGGGTGGAGAAGCCGGGGCCGCCCAGGATCTGTACGACCCCGAAGGAGGTGAAGGTGAAGAGGAAGACCATCAGCGCGGCGGCGGCGACGGCGGGGCCGAGGGCGGGCAGGGTCACCCGCCACCAGGCCGCGAGCCGTCCCGCGCCGAGTACCCGCGCCGCTTCTTCCTGACGCGGGTCGAGCTGCGACCACAGGCCGCCCACCGTCCTGACGACGACCGCGTAGTTGAAGAAGACATGCGCGAGAAGGATCGCCCAGACGGAGGTGTCGAGCCGGGGGCCCCACAGCTCGTCGAGGAGTCCGCCGCGCCCGAGCAGCGCCAGGAAGGCGGTGCCGACGACCACCGTCGGCAGTACGAACGGGACGGTGACGACCGCGCGCAGCAGCTGTTTGCCGGGGAAGTCGAAACGTGCGAAGACATAGGCGCCCGGCAGCGCGATCAGCAGGGTGAGCGCGGTGGAGGCGAGCGCCTGCCAGGTGGTGAACCACAGGACGTCGAGGATGTCCGGGCGGGTCAGTACGTCCCCGATCCGGCCGAGCCGCCAGCCACCGTCCGTCTTCAGCCCCCGGCCGACGATCGCGGCCACCGGGTAGGCGAAGAAGACCGCGAAGAACGCGACGGGCAGGGCCATGAGGGCGAGCCGGACGGCGTTTCCGCGCCCCCGGCCCCGGCCGCGCCCCGACCGTCCTCCCCCTGGCGTCCTGGGTGTTACTTCACTACGAGTGAGGACCACGACTGGATCCACTGCTCACGGTGGGCGGCGATCGTCTCGGGCGCCACGGTCCCGGGGGTGTCGACGGTCGCGCCGAACTTCGTGAACAGCTCGGGCAGCGGGACGTCCTTGACCACGGGGTTGACGAACATGTTCAGCGGCATGTCCGCCTGGAACTTCTCCCCGATCAGGAAGTCCAGCAGCGCCTTGCCGCCGGCCTCGTTCTTCGCGCCGTCCAGCAGACCGGCGAACTCGGTCTGCCGGAAGCAGGTACCGGTGGCGACCCCGGTCGGCGCCTCCTCGGGCCGGGGCTCGGCGTACAGCACCTCGACCGGCGGGCTGGAGGCGTACGAGACGACGAGCGGCCGGTCGGCCTTGGCCTTCTTGCCGCCGGCTGAGCCGGAGAAGGTGTCGTTGTACGCCTGCTCCCAGCTGTCCACGACCTGGACGCCGTTGTCCTTCAGCTTCTTCCAGTAGTCCTGCCAGCCGTTGTCGCCGTAGCGCGCGACCGTGCCGAGGAGGAAGCCGAGGCCGGGTGAGGAGGTGGCCGCGTTCTCGGTGACGAGCAGGTTCTTGTACTGGGGCTTGATCAGATCGTCGAAGGACCGCGGCGGCGCGAGCTTCTTGTCCGCGAAGTACTTCTTGTCGTAGTTCACACAGATGTCGCCGGTGTCGATGGGGGTGACGCGGTTCTTGTCCTTGTCGAGCCGCGTGCTCTCCTCGACGCGGTCCAGGCCCTTCGCCTCGTACGGCGTGAACAGGCCGTTGTCGAGGGCACGGGACAGAAGGGTGTTGTCGACACCGAAGAAGACATCGCCCTGGGGCGAACCCTTCGTCAGGATCTCCTTGTTGAGTGCCTCACCGGCGTCGCCGCTCTTCAGCACCTTGACCGTGTATCCGGTCTCCTTGGTGAACTCCTTCAGCACGGCGGGCGAGGCGTTGAACGAGTCATGGCTGACGAGGGTGACGGTCTTCGACCGCGAACCGCCGTCGCCGGACGACGTGGAGCCGTCGGACCCGCCGCAGGCGGCGAGCGCCGAGACACCCAGCGCGGCGGCGAGCGCGCCGGCGGCGGCCCTTCTCGTACTGGCACGGGAACTGCTACGGGTACTGCTCACTGACTTTCCTCCTGGGATGTCCAGGAGAAGACGCGGCCCTGCCCGGAGTCCGGCCGGACTCCGGGCAGGGCGCTACAGCTTGAGTGGTGTCCGAACTTCCTACCCAGAATGACCTGGGCAAGGTTCAGAGGGTCTGCGACCGCTGCCCGCTCCCACGGACATGTGCCGCACTCTCAGCGCTGTGGCGCTCCCCTGTCGGAAAATATGCAAAGCGTTCAGGCCAAGGTTACCCCCTGGCGCCGTACGGGCTCCTACCGCTCCGAGGCGGCCAACTGTCCGCACGCTCCGTCGATCTCCTGGCCCCGCGTGTCCCGTACGGTCACCGGCACCCCATGGGCCGCGATCGCCTCGACGAACGCCTTCTCGTCCTCGGGGCGCGACGCCGTCCACTTCGAGCCGGGCGTCGGGTTGAGCGGGATCAGATTGACGTGCACCCGCTTGCCCTTGAGCAGCCGGCCCAGCCGGTCGCCGCGCCACGCCTGGTCGTTGATGTCGCGGATCAGCGCGTACTCGATGGAGACCCGGCGGCCCGACTTCTCCGCGTACTCCCAGGCGGCGTCCAGTACTTCCCGCACCTTCCACCGCGTGTTGACCGGGACGAGGGTGTCGCGCAACTCGTCGTCGGGAGCGTGCAGGGAGACCGCGAGCCGGCATTTGAAGCCCTCGTCGGCGAAGCGCAGCATCGCGGGCACCAGACCGACCGTCGAGACGGTGATCCCGCGCTGCGAGAGGCCCAGGCCGTCCGGCTCGGGGTCGGTCAGCCGGCGGATCGCCCCGACCACCCGCTTGTAGTTGGCGAGCGGCTCGCCCATACCCATGAAGACGATGTTGGACAGCCGCGAAGGACCGCCGGGGACCTCGCCGTCCCGCAGCGCGCGCATCCCGTCGACGATCTGGTGCACGATCTCGGCGGTGGAGAGGTTACGGTCAAGACCGGCCTGGCCGGTGGCGCAGAACGGGCAGTTCATCCCGCAGCCCGCCTGCGAGGAGATGCACATGGTGACCCGGTCCGGGTAGCGCATCAGCACCGACTCGACGAGGGTGCCGTCATGCAGCCGCCAGAGGGTCTTACGGGTGGTGTCGTCGTCGCACGAGATGTGCCGTACCACCGACATCAGGTCGGGCAGCAGCTCCGTGGCGAGCTTCTGGCGCGCGGCGGCCGGGATGTCGGTCCACTGCTCGGGGTCGTGCGCGTACCGCGCGAAGTAGTGCTGGGACAGCTGCTTGGCGCGGAACGGCTTCTCGCCGATCGCGGCGACGGCCTCGCGTCGCTCGGCGGGGCTGAGATCGGCGAGATGCCGCGGGGGCTTCTTGGCTCCGCGGGGCGCGACGAAAGTGAGTTCTCCGGGTGTCGGCGGGGCCATGAAAAACCAAATCTCCTCGGTGCGGCGAGGCCGGGCTCCCCCCGCCGTGGCGGGGGGTACGGCAGGGCTGTGCCGGTGCCGGGAGACCTCACGGGAACGGCTTCACAGCCGCGGGGCTCAAAAGGGCCCGCCACCCGTGAGTGGCGAGCCCTTTCAGGGTAACCGGTACCGCTCAGCCCGAGCCCACGAAGAGGACCAGCAGCAGCCAGACCACCGGCGCCGTGGGCAGCAGGGAGTCCAGCCGGTCCATGATCCCGCCGTGGCCGGGCAGCAGTGTGCCCATGTCCTTGATGCCGAGATCCCGCTTGATCATGGACTCGCCGAGATCACCGAGGGTGGCACTGGCCGCGACCGCGAGGCCCAGCAGCAGCCCCTGCCACCAGACACCGTCGTCGATCAGGAACTCCATGCAGAGCGCACCCGCCGCCATCGCGAAGACGACGGCTCCGGCCAGTCCCTCCCTGGTCTTGCCCGGGCTGATACGGGGCGCCAGCTTGTGCGTGCCGAAGCGCCAGCCGACCGCGTACGCGCCCGTGTCGCTGACGACCGTCAGCACGAGGAACATCAGCACCCGCCAGGGACCGTCGTGCGCCGTGAGCATCATCGCGACGAAGGTGGCCAGGAACGGTACGTAGAACGCGGCGAAGACCCCCGCCGTGACATCTCTGAGATAGCCCTCGGGCGGTTCCGTCATCCGCCAGATCAGCACCGCGAGCGCGGTGAGGGCCATCGCGACCCAGGCACCCTCCGCCCCCCGCGCGTATCCGGCGATGACCATCGCGGCGCCACCGACGGCCAGCGGGACGAGCGGTGCCTTGATGCCCTTCTTCTCATCGAGCCGTGAGGTCAGCTCCCACAGCCCGATCACCACCGCGATCGCTATGACACCGATGAAGACGGCCTTGACGATGAAGAGCGAGGCCGCGACCACCGCGCCGAGCCCGACGCCGACCCCTATGGCCGCACGCAGGTCACGTCCGGCCCGCTTCTTCGGCGGGGGAGGCGGAGGCGCTGCCATGGGCTCCTGCGGAGTCTTGTCACGGAACAGGGGGCCGCCCGGCCGGGCAGCCCCCCGGTCGTCACGCTGGTCCCCGTTGTCGACGGGTCCGTCGGGCACGATGGGCATGGGCCGAGTCTGCTGTGCGGGATGCTCATCGTACGCGGGACCCGCCGGGAGGGCCCCCGGGTCGGTCGGTCCCCAGTATCCGGCTGTCGACGAGGCTCCCCGGAAAGAGTCGTTCATCAGACTTCGAGCAGCTCGGCTTCCTTGTGCTTGAGCAGCTCGTCCACCTGCGCGACATACTTCGCGGTGGTGTCGTCGAGCTCCTTCTCGGCGCGGCGGCCCTCGTCCTCGCCGACCTCGCCGTCCTTGATCAGCTTGTCGATGGTCTCCTTGGCCTTGCGGCGGACCGCGCGGATCGAGATCTTCGAGTCCTCGGCCTTGGTCTTGGCGACCTTGATGAACTCCTTGCGGCGGTCCTGCGTCAGCTCGGGGAACACCACCCGGATGATGTTGCCGTCGTTGCTCGGATTGACACCGAGGTCGGAGTCGCGGATCGCCTGCTCGATATTGCGCAGCGCGCTCTTGTCGAACGGGGTCACCACGGCCATCCGCGCCTCGGGCACGGCGAACGAGGCCAGCTGGTTGATCGGGGTCAGGGCACCGTAGTAGTCCGCCACGATCTTGTTGAACATCGCCGGGTGCGCCCGCCCTGTGCGGATCGCGGCGAAGTCGTCTTTGGCGACCAGGACGGCCTTCTCCATCTTCTCCTCGGCCTCGAGGAGGGTCTCTTCGATCACCACTTGCTCCTGCGTGTCTTGAGTGGGCCCGGCGTACGAATCGGCCGGCGGAACCTGCGTCGCGTCTTGTCCTGCACGGTGTCCGACCGGCAGGGCTTTGTCCATCCCCGTATGGGGCAGCCCCGGATCAGCTCCGGGTGCCCTGGTCGCTCACGAGTGTGCCGATCTTCTCACCCTTGACCGCACGCGCGATATTGCCTTCCTTCAGCAATTCGAAGACGAGGATCGGCAACTTGTTGTCCTGGCACAGCGTGATGGCGGTCATGTCGGCGACACGGAGATCACCGGCGATCACCTCGCCGTACTCCAGGGCGTCGAACTTGACCGCGGCGGGATTGGTCTTGGGGTCGGAGTCATACACCCCGTCGACCCCGTTCTTCCCCATCAACAATGCCTCGGCGTCGATTTCCAGCGCGCGCTGGGCGGCCGTGGTGTCCGTCGAGAAGTACGGCATGCCCATACCGGCGCCGAAGATCACGACACGTCCCTTCTCCAGGTGACGCACGGCGCGGAGGGGGATGTAGGGCTCCGCGACCTGGCCCATGGTGATGGCGGTCTGGACACGGGAGTCGATGCCCTCCTTCTCCAGGAAGTCCTGGAGGGCGAGGCAGTTCATGACCGTGCCGAGCATGCCCATGTAGTCGGAGCGCGCCCGGTCCATGCCGCGCTGCTGGAGTTCGGCGCCCCGGAAGAAGTTGCCCCCGCCGATGACGACCGCGATCTGGGCGCCGTCACGGACGACGGCGGCGATCTCGCGGGCGATGGCGTGGACGACATCGGGGTCGACGCCGAGCGCTCCCCGGCCGGCGAACGCCTCACCGGACAGCTTCAGCATGAAGCGGCCGTGACCGTGGCCCCTGCCGTCGTCACTCTTGTTGCCGTCGTCGCTTGTGTCGGCCTGTTCCATGGAGATCTCCTCGTGCGCATACGAAGAAGGCCACTGCCGGGGTCCTCGCGGTTCCCTGTGCGGCAATGGCCTCCTCGTCAGATCTGCGGCCGCCCGGCAGGTACCCGGACGACTGCGTCAGACCCTATCGGGGTCTTCGGTTGATCGCGTACAGACTCAGACGCCGACCTTGATGCGCACGAAGCGCGTCAGGGCGACACCGGCCTCGTCCAGGATCTTCTGAACGGACTTCTTGTTGTCCTTGGCGAACGCCTGCTCCGTGACGACGACCTCCTTGAAGAAGCCGTTGACGCGACCCTCGACGATCTTCGGCAGGGCGGCCTCGGGCTTGCCCTCCTCGCGCGAGGTGGCCTCGGCCACGCGGCGCTCGTTCTCGACCGTCTCGGCCGGGACCTCGTCGCGGCTCAGGTACTTCGGGGCGAAGGCGGCGATGTGCTGCGCGACGTCCTTGGCCACCTCGGCGTTCTCCTTGTCCAGCTGGACGAGGACGCCGACCTGCGGCGGGAGGTCGGGCATGGTGCGGTGCATGTAGGCGGCCACGTAACCGCCGGTGAACTGCGCGAAGCGGTCCAGGACGATCTTCTCGCCAAGGTTGGCGTTCGCCTCGTCGACATACGCCTGCACGGTCTTGCCAGCCTCGATTTCGGAGGCGAGCAGCGCCGGGAGGTCGGCCGGGGACGTCGCCGCGACGTGGGCGGCGAGGGTGTTGGCGACGGTCTGGAACTTGTCGCCCTTGGCGACGAAGTCCGTCTCGCACTTCAGCTCAAGCAGGACACCGGACGTCTTGTCCTCGGAGATGAGGGAGACGACGGCGCCGTTCTCGGCCGAACGGCCCTCGCGCTTGGCGACGCCCTTCTGGCCCTTGACACGGAGAAGCTCGACGGCCTTGTCGACGTTGCCGTCCGCCTCGTCGAGCGCCTTCTTGCAGTCCATCATGCCGGCGCCGGTGAGCTCACGGAGCTTCTTGACGTCAGCGGCGGTGTAATTCGCCATGATCTGTAATTCTCTCTCGAAGGTCTGAAGGATCTACGGGTGAACGGCGGGGGCCGGTGGGCCCCCGCCGTCAACTACCGAACCTGGTAAAGGTCAGGCCTGCTCGGTGTCCGCGGCCGGAGCGGCCTCGGCGGGCGCCTCGGCCTGCTCCGCGTCGGCGACCTTCTCCGTCTCCGCGGAGGTCTGGACTTCGCCCTCGGCCTTGGCCTCGGCCGGCTTCTCGGCGTCGTCCTTCTTCTCGCCCTCAAGCAGGTCGCGCTCCCACTCGGCGAGCGGCTCGCCGGCGGCCTTCTCGCCCGGCTTCGAGTCACCGGTGGCGACGCCGGAACGGGCGATGAGGCCCTCGGCGACGGCGTCGGCGATCACGCGGGTGAGCAGGGTGACGGAGCGGATCGCGTCGTCGTTGCCCGGGATCTTGTAGTCGACCTCGTCGGGGTCGCAGTTGGTGTCGAGGATCGCGACGACCGGGATGTGGAGCTTGCGCGCCTCACCGACGGCGATGTGCTCCTTCTTGGTGTCGACGATCCAGACGGCGCTGGGCACCTTCTGCATCTCGCGGATACCACCGAGGGTCTTCTCCAGCTTGGCCTTCTCGCGGGAGAGGACCAGCAGCTCCTTCTTGGTGAGGCCGGAGGCGGCCACGTCCTCGAAGTCGATCTGCTCAAGCTCCTTCAGACGCTGAAGGCGCTTGTAGACGGTGGAGAAGTTGGTGAGCATGCCGCCCAGCCAGCGCTGGTTGACGTAGGGCATGCCGACGCGCGTCGCCTGCTCGGCGATGGCCTCCTGGGCCTGCTTCTTCGTACCGACGAACATGATGGAGCCGCCGTGCGCGACGGTCTCCTTGACGAACTCGTAGGCGCGGTCGATGTACGACAGCGACTGGAGCAGGTCGATGATGTAGATGCCGTTGCGCTCGGTGAAGATGAAGCGCTTCATCTTCGGGTTCCAGCGACGGGTCTGGTGACCGAAGTGGACGCCGCTCTCCAGCAGCTCCCGCATCGTGACGACGGCCATGGCCGTACTCCTTGAGATACTCGGTTGTCGCGTCCGCCGGACGGCAGTCGCGCCTGACGCCCCGATGCGCCGTGCCACGGAAATCCGAGACCGAGAAGCGCTGACATCGGCGCGAAAGGGCCGATGGCGGGGCGTGCGAAGTCGACCCGGTGACCCGGATCGCCACAAGAAGTGTACGGGACCTTCGCACCCCCGGGTGACGGCGCTGTCCACAACCCGTCAGTACTCCACAGATCCCGTTCATGATCAGCGCGATGGGGCCCTCGTGCGCGACCGTGGAACACATGACCACTCTCCGTAATCGCTTCGGCGCACCCGTCCCACGGCTTCCACGGCTTCCGGCGCTCCCTCTCCTCCGCTCCGCGCTCCTCGCTGTTGTCCTGGCCGTCGTCCCGGCTGTCGTCCTGGCTCCGCTCGGGCTTCGACCGGCCCCGGAGGCGGTGGCGGCCGAAGCACCCGGGGGCGGGGCCGGGCACCGAACCGACCGGGTGTGGCCCGTGGGCTCACGTCCGGCGTTGCTGCGGGGCTGGGAGCCGCCCGCTTCGGCGTACGGTCCCGGTCATCGCGGGGTGGATCTGGCCGCGTCGGCCGGGGCGCCGGTCCGGGCGGCGGCGGCCGGCCGCGTCTCCTTCGCGGGACGGGTGGCGGGGCGCGGGGTGCTCTCGATCACGCTGTCCGGTACGGGCGATCCGCCGCTGCGGACCACCTACGAACCGGTGTCACCGCTTGTCGCCGAAGGGGACGACGTATGGGCGGGCCGGCCGGTCGCCACGGTGACGGGCGCGCCGTCCCACTGCGCGCCGGGCTGTCTGCACTGGGGTCTGCTGCGGGGTGCGGTCTATCTGAACCCGCTGTCCCTGCTGCCCCGTGAGCTGCTGCGCCGGGGGCCGTCGCGGCTCCTGCCGGTCTTCGGCGTTCCCGAGCCGGAGCCTGGACGACTCCGGCGGGGTGCGTGGTGGACATCAGCGGCGCGTGCGCCGGTGTACGCGCCCGGCTCTCAGCCCCGTACGCCGCGCAGCACCATGGAGACGGCCGCCTCGGCGATCTCCGGGGGCGCCTCGGCCGCGCCGAGTTCGATACGTCTGACCGCCGCGTCCACGACGCCCTGGAGCAGCATGGCGGCGAGCCGGGGCTGCTGGTGGCCCAGTTCACCGAGGGCCTCCACGATCATGGCGATCAGACCGCCGTGCGCGGCGCGGATCTTCTCCCGGGCGCCGTCGTCCAGCTCGCTCGCGGAGATGGCGACCACCGCGCGGTGCCGTCGGTCCCCGACCAGCGCGAGCTGACGGCGCACATACGCCTCGATCTTGGCCTCGGGTGTCTCGGCCCCGGCCATGGCCGCCTCGACCTCGGCCGCCCAGACCGGGAAGTCGACGGCGCACAGCTCCTCGACGACGGCGGCGCGCGAGCGGAAGTACTCATAGACCGAGGACCTGGCGAGTCCGGTGCGCTCGGCGAGTGCGGGGAAGGTCAGTGCGTCCGTTCCGCCTTCGGACAGGAGGGAGCGCGCGGCGTCCAGCAGGGCGCCTCGCTGCATGGTCCGGTGCTCGGCCACGGAGGCCGCTCGAATCCTGGGCACGCCTCCACTCTACGGATGAGCGGGCGGCGGCACAGCGTCAGCGTCCGACGTCGGCCAGCTTCGCCCGCAGCTGCAGCACGGACTTTGTGTGGATCTGGCTGACCCTGCTCTCGGTCACCCCGAGGACATGGCCGATCTCGGCGAGCGTGAGGCCCTCGTAGTAGTAGAGCGTGACGACGGTCTTCTCCCGGTCGGGGAGGGTGTTGATGGCCCGCGCGAGCAACCGTCTCAGCTCACGGTCCTCGGCGACCTCCACCGGATTGTCGGCGGCCGTGTCCTCCAGGGTGTCCATGAGGCTGAGCCGGTCGCCACCCTCGCCGCCGACATGCAGCAACTCCTCCAGCGCCACGACGTTCGCGAGGGACAACTGGCTGAAAACCGCATGCAGTTCCTCCAGCGCGATCCCCATCTCGGCGGCGACCTCGGGCTCCGTGGGCGTACGCCGCAGCTGGGCCTCAAGGGTGGCGTAGGCACGCTCGACGGCTCTGGCCTTCTGCCGTACGGAGCGCGGGATCCAGTCGAGGGCCCGGAGTTCGTCGATCATCGCTCCGCGGATACGGGTGATCGCGTAGGTCTCGAACTTGATGGACCGCTCGATGTCGAACTTCTCGATCGCGTCGATCAGACCGAAGACCCCGGAGGAGACGAAATCGGCCTGCTCGACATTGGACGGCAGCCCCACACTCACCCGGCCCGCCACATACTTCACCAGGGGCGAGTAGTGCAGGATCAACTGCTCGCGCAGCCGCTCGTCGCCCGTGGTCTTGTACGACCGCCACAACTCGTCGAGCGACGAGGGCGCGGGGGGCCGCACGCCGCTCCGGGCGGCAGGGGGCGCCGCCGCGCGGTCAGACCCGGAGGTGTGCTGGGGCATGCGTTGCCTTGAGCCGTTCTGCTGTGACGTGCGGGGGGACATCTGTCGAAGTGGCCGGAACGCATGTGAGCGTAGCGTGACTGGGGCATCGCGCTGAGCGAGGAACGGGCGCCCGCACCCGCCTCGATGGACGCCGTCGACCACACCTTCGATCGGGGGCCGACGCCGCTCGCGCCGGCCCCTGGCGTGTCACCGACCGGGAGACAGGGGTCATCCGCATCACCTTTTCACCCGAATGCCCCGGATCAAGTACCGCCTCGCCGCGCGGCGGCCAACTGCCAGCCGTCCCCCTGCCGTTCGACGAACCCCAACGAGTGCAGTTCGTACAATCTGCCGAGCGCCTCGTCGGTGGTCGTGCCCGCGCCGCGCGCGATCTCCGGCCCCCGCGAGACCCCCCGGGCGGGCAGCGCCTCCAGAACCCTCGCGCTGACCGGGTCGAGCAGATCCCTGGGAAGGACGGGGCCGCGTCGGAGCGGTGCCAGTTCACCCATGTCGCCCACCAGCTCGACCACTTCCGCGGCGTCCGTGACCAGCACTCCCTCACCGCGCAGCAGTTCGTGGACGCCCGCCGAGAGGCCGCTGGTGGCGGGGCCGGGCACGCCCATCGTGAAGCGGCCGAGCCGCTGCGCGGCGCGCGCGGTGACCAGGGATCCGCTGCGGTACTCCGCCTCCACGACGACGGTCCCCCTGGTGAGCGCGGCGATCACGCGGTTGCGGAGGACGAACCTGCTGCGGGTGGGGTGGTCGCCCGGCGGCAATTCCCCGATGACCAGCCCCTGTTCGGCGATGCGTCCGATCAGTTCGGTGTGACCGCGCGGATAGGCCACATCGACACCGCAGGCGAGTACGGCCACGGTGGCACCGTCGGCCGCCAGCGCACCGCGGTGCGCCGCGCCGTCGACACCGAACGCCGCGCCGGAGGTCACCACCCAGCCGCGCTCGGCCAGACCCGCGCCCAGACTCGCCGCCATATGTGCCCCGTACGGAGTACACGCCCTGGCGCCGACCACGGCGACGGAGCGCAGTGACCAGAGCCGCAGATCCGCGGCGCCCCGCACCCACAGCCCGACGGGCGCGGCCGTCTCCAGATCGTCGAGCTGGCTGGGCCACTCCCGGTCACCGGGGCAGACGAACCGGCCGCCGAGCGCGCTCACCGCCGCCAGATCGCGCTCGGGGTCGGCCACCGCCGCCCGTATCCGATAGCCGCCGAGCCGTCGCTCACCGACCTCGGCGAACCGCTCCGGCTCGGCGTCCGGTGAGGTGAGCCGCTCCAGCAGCCCGACCGCCCCGAACCTCCGCAGCCACTGTCCGCCGTTCTCGTCCCCCGGCTCCAGGATCCGTGTGAGCGCGGCCCGCGCCAGCCGCTCCCGCGGACCGACGGAGGTCATGACGCCGCTCCGGCCGCCGCCGTACCCCGAGCGACACCGGTACGCAGCTCCAGCGCCAGAGCCACATCCCGCGATTCGGGCCGGGCGCGCCCGGCGAGGTCCGCGACCGTCCAGGCCACCCGCAGCACCCGGTCCAGGCCACGAGCGGTGAGCAGGCCACGCTCCAGATCCCGTTCGGCCGCCGCGAGCGCTCCGGGGGCGACGGGCCAGCGCGTGCGCAGCTCATGGCCGGGCACCTCGCTGTTGACCGTCCACGGTGTGCCGTCCAGTCGGGCCGCCGACCGCCGCCGGGCGTCCCGTACCCGCGCGGCGACCACCGACGTGGGCTCACCCCTGCCGCCCTGTCCCAGCAGATCCGCTCGGTGGACGGGCTGGACACCGACCCGTAGATCGACGCGGTCGAGCAGCGGCCCGGACAGCCGGGCCTGGTACCGGCGGATCGCCGAGGGCGGGCAGTCACACCCGGCTCCCACCAGCGTGTGCCGTCCGCACGGGCAGGGATTCGCCGCGAGGATCATCAGAAACCGCGCGGGCAGCCGCACCACCCCGGCGCTGCGGGCCACCACCACATGGCCGGATTCCAGCGGCTGCCGCAGGGCGTCCAGCGCCCGGCCCGAGAACTCCGGCGCCTCGTCGAGAAACAGCACGCCCCGGTGGGCCAGCGACACCGCGCCCGGTCGCGGCAGCCCATTGCCACCGCCGACCAGGGACTGCATGGTCGCCGAGTGGTGCGGTGCGCAGTAGGGCGGGGTGTGGACGAGCGGTTCGCCTGGCGGCAGCATGCCCGCCACCGAGTGCACGGCGGTGACCTCCAGGGATTCCTGCCTGGTCAGGGGCGGCAGGACGCCAGGCAGCCGCTCGGCCAGCATCGTCTTGCCGGCCCCTGGTGGTCCATGGAGCAGCAGATGGTGCCCGCCCGCCGCGGCCACCTCCAGCGCCGTACGGGCCGGCTCCTGGCCGGCCACATCCGCGAGATCCGGCCGGTGTCCGTCGCCCGTCCCCGCGCCCGCGGCCAGCCCGGTGCCCACCCCGGCACCGGGCACCATCAGCCCCGCGAGCATCGCGTCAGGACGCCCCTGCGCGGCCTCCGGCACCTCCTCGGGCACCGGCTCGCCGCTCAGTACGGCGATGAGCTGACGCAGGGTCCGTACCCCGAGGACCGACACCCCCGGCACCAGGGAGGCCTCGCCCGCGGTCTGCTCGGGCACGACGACCTGGCGGTACCCGGCCTCCGCCGCCGCGAGCACGGCCGGCAGCACCCCGCGCACCGGCCTGACCCGTCCGTCCAGGCCCAGCTCACCGATCAGTACCAGATCGGCGATGGCGCCGGGATCGATCCGTTCGGCGGCTCCGAGCACCGCCGCCGCCACGGCGAGATCGAAGCCGCTGCCGCCCTTCGGCACGGAGGCGGGGCTCAGCCCCACCGTGAGTTTCTTCTGCGGCCACTCGCCGCCGGAGTTCACCACGGCCGCCCGCACCCGGTCCCGGCTCTCCACCAGACTCTTGTCCGGCAGCCCCACCAGGGTGAACGCGGCCACCCCCGGCTCCAGGTCCGCCTGGACCTCGACCACCACTCCCTCGACGCCCACCAGCGCCACCGAGCACGCACGCGCGAAACCCATCAGGCCACCCCCTGCGCGTGCTCGACCACCGGGGCTCCCCGGCCAGGCAGCAGCACCCCGATCAGATCGATACGCACCCCGCCCGACGGCGGACCGCCGTACCGCTCCAGCCAGCAGTCCGCGAGCCGTCTCAGCCGGTCCGCCTTCACCGGCGTGACCGCGGCCATCGGATGTTCGAACCAGCCGGCTCTGCGGGTCTTCACCTCGCAGACGACCAGTACGTCCCGGCCCCCGCTGTCCTTGTCGCGGGCCACGATGTCGATCTCGCCGACCCTGCCGCACCGCCAGTTGCGCGCCAGCACGGTCATCCCCGCGTCGGCCAGCCGCCGCGCCGCCAGATCCTCGCCGTACCGCCCCAGTGCCCCCGTCGCGTTCATTTCGGCACCACCTCCGGTACCGACTCTGACGCGACCGTCCGTAACTAGTGGATCTTGGTGGACAACCCGGAGGTTGTGGAAAACTCGCTCACCCGTTCGTGACGCCCCAGCGCCCCAGCCCCAGCCCATGGCCCCGCCCCGGCCACCGCCCCCACCCCGGTCACCGCCACCGCCACCGCCCGATCACGCTCTTCAGCCGCCGGGGAGTTCGAGGTCGCTCTTGTTCAGCTCCTCGATATTCACGTCCTTGAACGTGAGCACCCGTACCTGCTTGACGAACCGGGCCGGCCTGTACATGTCCCAGACCCAGGCGTCCGCCATCGTGACCTCGAAGAAGACCTCACCCTGCACCGAGTGCACCTGCATCTCGTAGTCATTCGTGAGATAAAAGCGACGCTCTGTCTCGATCACGTATTTGAACAGACCGACGACATCTCGATACTCCCGGTAGAGCTTCAGCTCCATCTCGGTCTCGTACTTTTCGAGGTCCTCGGCGCTCATGGCATGTTCCCCTTCAGCCGTACGTCCCCCTATTGTGCTCCGGCCCCCGCGCCCCTAGACGCTCTCGGGGGCGAGGTCCACCGGCTCACCCGGAGGACCCTCGGCGAGCAGCGTGCGCAGCAGCTCGGCGAGCCTGGTCGGATACACCGTCTCACGCGCCGCCGACAGTTCGGCGGAGGTCCACCACCTCAACCCCGCGACGCTTCGCAGCTCCAGCTCGGTCAGCCCCTCGACCGACGTCTCGGTCTGTGTCGTACGTGCCAGGAAGTACCACTCGTCCTGATCCCAGCGACGCCCGTCGAACGGAAAGGAACAGGTCCGGCGCCACAGCACGGGTCCCAGCTCGACCTGTGTGATCCCCGTCTCCTCCGCCAGTTCGCGCAGCGCGGCCTCTTCCCGGGTCTCGTCGCCCTCCAGGCCTCCGCCGGGCGTGAACCACCAGTCGTTGTCCGGATCACTGGGCTCGTATCCGTGCAGCAGCAGAATCCGGTCCTCTGGATCCAGCAGCACCACCCGCGCCACCTTCCGCAGCGCTTGCCCGCCCGACACCGCGGTCCCCCCGGTCCCCCCAGTCCCAGCGCCCCCTGCCGATTCAGCGGTCCCAGCCGAACCAGCGGTCCCAGCCGATTCAGCGGACACCCGTGGACACCTCTTCACCGCTCCTGCCGCCGGTCCGCGGCTTCGAGAACAGGCGGGCGATCGGCCCGTACGCCGCCCCGCCGAAGATCAGCAGCGCCCCGGCCACCACCGCCACCACGATCAAGCGCACCGGCCCCGGCCCGGACACCCCGCCCGGCAGCGCCGCGAAGCTCGCGGGCCGGTCGATCACCCCGCCCATGGGCCAGGCCACGGCGTCGACGCGCGCGTCGACCGCCGAGCGCGGCACCGACCCCTGCCCCACATCCTCCAGATGGACCCGGGAATCCAGCGAACCGCTGCGTTCATCGCCGAGCAGGAACAGCTTCCCTTCGGGCACGACCGCGTCGAAATCGGTCGTGGACGCCCGCCCGCCGACCAGTCCCCGTACGTACGGTTCCTCGATCGCCGTGCCGTTGACGGTGAGCCGGCCGCCCGTGTCACAACAGGCGATCTTGTCGCCGCCGACCGCGACCACGCGCTTCAGCATCGGCATATTGGCCCAGTCCGCGTCCTTGAAGACCACCACATCGCCGCGGCGTACCTCGTCGCCGGATATCCGCTGCGCCAGCACCCGGTCACCGGCCTTCACGGTCGGGTCCATCGAATTGGTCGGGACCGTGTACGGCCGGTACTCCACGGCTCCCCAGACGAACCCGCCGAGGAAGAGCACACAGCCGACGGCCACGGCCAGCCCCGACAGCACACTGCCGAGGCGGCCGTGGCCGCCGTTCGAACGTTCCGCCCGTCCTGTTCCGCTCATCCCAGCACTCCCCCCGTTCCGCAGAACGATCACTCCACCGTTCCGGAGAATGATCCTCGGAGATCGACGATCCGGGACGGCACCCTACCCGGCGGTACGCCCCCGGGTCAGCCTCCTTCGGCGCCACAGTACGAGCGGCACCGCTCCGGCCAGGCCCAGCGCCCCCGGAGCCGCGGCCGAGGCCACCGACGCCGCCGCCGCGCTCAGCCCGGACTGGTCGAACGTGTCGGGCACCGGAAGCAGTGACCAGCGGTTGATCGGCCAGGCCACCACGAAGGCGCGCCCGACGACCTCGTCGTTGGAGACCGTGCCGTTTCCGGTCAGCTCCTGGTGGTAGCGGGAGTCCAGCGAGTTCTGCCGGTGGTCACCCATCACCCAGATGCTGCCCTTGGGCACATCGATCGGCCCGAAGGGCTTGTCGTCACAGGGAGTGTTGCCCGGGTAGATGTAGTCGGTCTCGTTCAACGGAACCCCGTTGACGTGGACCTTTTCCCCCTTCTTGCACTCCACCGTGTCGCCGCCGACCGCGATGACCCGCTTGATCAGGTCCTTCTCCTCGGCGGACGGCATCAGTCCGATGAAGCTCAGGAACCGCTGCGCCACATTCGGCTCGGGTGCCTGGGTGCTGTCCAGCCAGCCGCCCGGGTCATGGAAGACGACGACCTCACCACGCTCCGGCTCGGAGCCGAACCAGGGGGTGAGCTTGTCCACCAGCACCCGGTCGCCCCGTTGCAGGGTGTCCTGCATCGAGTCCGAGGGGATCGAGAACGCCTGTACCAGGAAAGTCTTGATCAGAAGCGCCAGCAGAAGCGCGATCCCGATGAGAAGGGGCAGCTCCTTCCAGAAGGAGCGCGGTTTCCTCGCGTCCGATCCGTCGTTGTCGCTGTCGCCGTCCCTATCGCCGTCGTGGATCCCACCGGATCCGTTCCCGCGTTCCGCCGACCGGTCCGTCACGTTTTCGGGCGACTCGGCGAGCTGCTCGTGTCCCTCCTCGGGATCATCGTGTCCGGATCGTGCGCCGACCGCCACATCCCCCACATCCACTCCTCACTCCGTGCGATTACTCCGTGCGATCGCCTGCCCCGGAGACGGGACAGGCCCACCACTCCCATAACGAGCGGGAGTTCCGCAGGGCTCGGGAGCCGGATCAATCCGTTCAGATCCTGGTAAGACACATTAGGCGACGCCGACGGCCCCAGTGCCGTCGTCGGCGCGGCACGCGGGTCCGGAACCGACGCGTAGGTCTCCCGTTCCTCCAGTCGCCGCCAGTGACCGACGGGCCAGGCGATGACGACCGCGCGGCCCACGACCTCGTCCTCCGAGACGGTCCCCTTGTCCGCCTCCTGGAGATGGAAGCGTGAGTCGGCCGAATTGGACCGGTGGTCCCCCATCACGAAGATACGTCCCTCCGGCACCCGCACTTCGAAGGGGATCGTGGAGGGCACGTTCCCGGGGTTGAGATACGGCTCGGTGAGCGGGGTGCCGTTGACGGTGACCTTGCCGTCCCGGTCGCAGCACTTGACGGTGTCCCCGCCGGTCGCGACGACACGCTTGATCAGATCCTGTTCGTCGGCGGACGGCAGCAGTCCGATAAAGGTCAGGCCCTGCTTGACCTGCTTGATCACGACCGGTGAGTTGTCCGGCGGCGGCTTCTCGTCGCGGAGCCAGTTGCCCGGGTCCTTGAAGACCACGACATCGCCCCGCTCCGGCTTCGAGCCGAACCACGGCGTCAGCTTGTCCACCAGCACCCGGTCGCTGATCCTGATCGTCTGCTCCATCGATCCCGAGGGGATCACGAACGCCTGCACCAGAAACGTCTTGAGGACCAGCGCGATCAGCACCGCCACGGTGATGAGTATCGGTATTTCCTTCGCCGCGGATCTGCGACGGCGCTGTTTGACCCGGCGGGCGAGTTTACGGCGCTCCGCGCGCCCCGGCAGCGTCCGGCCGGTGGTGGGCCGGGAGCCGGTCGGCAGCCGGGCGTCCGACCCATGGCTGGGGCGACGGCGCCCCCGCTTACCCATGGGCACCGCCCACGGCCCCCGTGTCACCCGCGGTCCCTGTGGTCCCCGCGTCCTCCGGGGTCGCGGCACCTCGCGGGCTCCGTACCTCGCGGAAGGCCCCTGTCGGCTCCAGAACGGCCCAGCGGCCCAGCGGCCAGCCGATCCAGTCCGCCCGTCCGATGACCTTGTCCAAGGGCACCATGCCGCCGCCGGGGTCGCCGAGATGATCGCGGGAGTCGCGCGAATTACTGCGGTGGTCGCCCATCACCCAGAGCGTGCCCTGGGGGACGACGATGTCGAAGGGGACGCTGGAGGGGGCGTCGCCGGCGTACAGATACCGCTCGTCCACAGCCCGGCCGTTCACCTCGACCCTGCCCCCCTTGTCGCAGCAGACCACGCGGTCACCCCCCACACCGACCACACGCTTGACGAAGTCGGTCTCGGCGGGTGCGGCGAGCCCCAGGGCCGCTGCCGCCCCGTGCAGCAGCCCGGTGACGGGATTCTCCTCCGGCGGCTCCTGGACGAAGGATCCGGTGCCGTCGAAGACCACCACATCACCGCGCTCCGGCGCGGTACCGAAACGGTACGCCAACTTGTTGACGAGCACGCGGTCGCCGACCTGGAGAGTGGGCCGCATCGAACCACTGGGGATCAGGAACGGCTGCACCACGAAGCTGCTGAGCAGCAGTGCGAAGACGGCGCAGGCGAGCCCGAGGAGCCCCGCCCTGCGCCAGGACGGCCCGGCCGGCCCGGCGGATCCAGGAAGCCCGGGGAGTGCGCGGAGCCCGGGGAGCCGCCGGGAGGAACGGAGTCGCCGGGAGGAACGCGCGGAGCGCGACCCCTCCTCCGTCCCGTCAGGGGATCCGGAGGAGCGATCGCGCTCCGTCTGCCGTTCTTCGGTGTCCATCGGGGCCAGATCTTATCCGGCGGCCCTGTGAACCCGGGTGCGTGCCCGGGCCGACCCGGACACCGCGGGCTTACCTGTCGCGCTTCTCCTTGATCTTCGCGGCCTTGCCGCGCAGCTCACGGAGGTAGTACAGCTTCGCGCGACGGACGTCACCGCGGCTGACCAGCTCGATCTTCTCGAAGATCGGGCTGTGCACCGGGAAGGTGCGCTCGACGCCGACGGAGAAGGAGACCTTGCGGACCGTGAAGGTCTCACGGACACCGGAGCCCTGGCGGCGGATGACCACGCCCTTGAACTGCTGGATACGGGAGCGGTTGCCCTCGATGACACGCACGTGAACGTTCACGGTGTCACCGGGACGGAAAGCGGGGAGGTCGCTGCGGAGCGACGATGCGTCGACGACGTCGAGCAGGCTGGCCATGAAGGTCTGCTTCCTCGCTGATGCCACAGGTCATCAGCGGATATCGAGAGGGAGTCCGATGTGCCGTTCGCGTCGGGCGGGCGTCGTTCCCCCTGTGGCAGGGGCGCGCGCCGGACGTACGGCAGCGGCCTATTCTTCCATGGCCTCGGGCCTGCGCCAAAATCGGCCATCGGGCTCCGGTGACCAGCCCAGGATGGAGAGCATCTCGCGGTCCTTCTTGTCGAAGGACGCGGGATCGCAACGTTCGATCAGATCGGGCCGGTTGAGGGCCGTACGCCGGAACGCCTCGTCCCGCCGCCAGCGCGCGATCCTGCCGTGGTGGCCGCTGAGCAGCACATCCGGAATCCCGCGCCCGCGCCACTCAGGCGGCTTCGTGTAGACGGGGCCCTCCAGCAGATTCGCCATCGCGCCGGGGGCGAAGGAATCGTCGCGGTGCGACTCCGCGTTGCCGAGCACACCGGGCAGCAGCCGGGCCACCGCCTCCGTGATCACCAGTACGGCGGCCTCGCCGCCGGCGAGCACATAGTCGCCGATGGAGACCTCGACCACCGGTATCCGGGTCGCGTACTCGTCGATAACCCGGCGGTCGATGCCCTCGTAGCGCGCGGGGGTGAAGACCAGCCAGGGCCGCTCGGAGAGTCCGACGGCCAGCTCCTGGGTGAAGGGGCGGCCACTGGGCGTGGGGACGACCAGGACCGGGCCATGGGCGCCCGACTCGTAGCCGCTCGCCAGAACGTCGTCCAGCGCGTCGCCCCAGGGCTCGGTCTTCATCACCATGCCGGGACCACCGCCGTACGGGGTGTCGTCGACCGTGTTGTGGCGGTCGTACGTCCACTCCCGGAGGTCGTGCACATGGACGTCGAGCCGGCCGCGCGCGCGGGCCTTGCCGACGAGTGAGACGTTCAGCGGCTCCAGGTACTCCGGGAAGATCGTGACCACATCGAGCCGCATCAGCCGCCGTCCCTACCGGTCACGCCGTCCTCGCCGGTGACTTCGCCGGTGTTGTCAGCGGCGGGGTCGGAGGCGGCGGGGTCGGCGTCCCGGCCGGAGGCGATCTCCGCCCTGTCGTCGATCAGCCCCGGCGGCGGGTCGATGACGGCCCGCTGCTCCTCCAGATCGATCTCGGTGACGATCTCCTCCACGAAGGGGATCATCACCTCGCTGCCGTCCGGCCGTTCCACGATGAACAGGTCCTGCGAGGGCAGATGCGAGATCTCGGTGATCCGCCCGACCTCCGTGCCGTCGGCCAGCACCACATCCAGATCCATCAGCTGATGGTCGTAGAACTCCTCCGGATCCTCGGGGAGTTCCTCGGGGTCGACCTCCGCGATCAACAGGACATTGCGCAGCGCCTCGGCGCCCGTACGGTCGCGTACGCCCTCGAAGCGCAGCAGCAGCCTGCCGCTGTGCACCCGGCCCGTCTCGATCCTCAGCGGTCCGGCCTGGGCCGGTTCCGTGGCGAGTACGGCGCCGGGGCCGAGCCGCAGTTCGGGCTCGTCCGTGCGTACCTCTACGGTGACCTCACCCTTGATCCCATGGGCGCGGCCCACCCGCCCGACCACCAACTGCACTGACACTCCACCTTCTTGTCACGATCACGCGTCACGGTCACGCGCGGGAAACAGCGAAGGCCGGGAAGGCCGTGGCCCTCCCGGCCCCTGCCGGTGTTCTGCTGTCTCAGCGGACCTGGTCCACGTCGATGAGATCGACACGGATACCCCGGCCGCCGATGGCGCCCACGACGGTCCGCAGAGCACGTGCGGTGCGGCCGTTGCGGCCGATCACCTTGCCGAGGTCGTCCGGGTGCACCCGGACCTCCAGCACACGGCCGCGGCGCAGGTTGCGCGAGGCCACCTGCACTTCGTCCGGATTGTCGACGATGCCCTTCACGAGGTGCTCAAGAGCCTCCTCGAGCATGCTCAGGCCTCGGTCGACTCGGCGGCCGAGGACTCGGTCCCGGCTTCGTCGGCCTTCTTGTCGGACTTCTTGGCCTTCTGAGTGATCGCCTCACCCTTGGGCTCGTCGCCGGCGTCCTTCGCGGCGGCCTCGAAGAGGGCGCGCTTGTCGGCCTTCGGCTCCGGCTGGAGCAGCGGCGCGGGGGCCGGCAGACCCTTGTGCGCCTGCCAGTCACCGGTGAGCTTGAGGATCGCGAGAACCGGCTCGGTCGGCTGGGCGCCGACGGACAGCCAGTAACGCGCGCGCTCCGAGTCGACCTCGATGCGCGAGGGGTTCTGCACCGGGTGGTACAGACCGATCTCCTCGATGGCCCGGCCGTCACGGCGGGTACGGGAGTCGGCGACGATGATGCGGTAGTGAGGCGAACGGATCTTGCCCAGACGCTTCAGCTTGATCTTGACTGCCACTGGAGTGGTGTCTCCTGGTCTTGACGTGGTTGGGCACAACGGGATGCCGCGTGGGGTTGCGGTACCCGATCCGCCCGATGGACGCGTCAGCCGGAGGAGAGAGGGGTCCTGTGCGACTGTCGAGTACAGCTGGTCATTCTGCCATACGACCGCGACCGGGCATGACGCGGCGGCGGGCAGGGGCCGGGAGCGGCCGGGACGGCCGGTGACTCAGCCCGCGGCACCGACCACTTCGGGGATACGGAAGGGCTTGCCGCAGCCGCCGCAGACGATCGGGGCCTGGGCGAGGACCGACGGTACGACCCGTACGTTCCGGCCGCAGTCACAGACCGCCTTGACGCGCACCCCGCCACCGGACGAGCCGTGTCTCGCGGCCGGGCCGCGGAAGCTGCGCTTGGTGTCGGCGGCCGTCGCGACCGTGTGCGCCTTGAGGGCGCGCTGCAATCGCTCGATGGTGGGGCGGTAGCGCCGCTTCGCTTCGGGGCTGAGCGAGACCAGGGAGAAGCCGCTGCTGGGATGCGGCTCCTCGGGATGGTCCAGGCCCATCTCCTCGGCGATCGCGAGGAATCGGCGGTTGTGATAGCGGCCCGCGCGCGAGGTGTCGCGGACACCTCTGGCCGCGGCGATGCCATGGACCGCTTCGTGAAGCAGTCGTTCGAAAGAGAGCTCGGCGCCACAGGCGGACGACGACTCTCCGATCAGGGACTCTGGCGCGGCAAGATCCGGCAGCTCGGGGTGGGACCGCTGAATATCGGCCCACGCCTGCGCCAGCTCTGCGGCGAGAACAGGTGGTGTCGTGCTCACGTCGTGAACAACGAGCCGGAGCCCTCCCGGGTTCCATTACGGGGCATCTCAAATAATTTGCACGTACCCGTCAGTTGCCATTGATGCGTCCGGACGAGGGCGGGTGCGCTGATCTGCGGAGAAGCCTCACAGCTCCTACCAAGGTGGTACGTAGCGACTCGTACGCTTCGACGCGTAGACGATCTACGTACACCGGCGCTTCCCTTTGAAGAGGAAGTCCGCCGCGGGGGCGACTCCGCAGGGGACTCGCTGGACTCCTGGTGACGGATGCGCTCAATACGCACGGGCCACAATGGCGACACTACCCGCCGCATCATCCGTTTCCGGCACCGCCCCGTCCTCGGCGACCAGACACCGTACGGAGACCCCGAGCTCGGCGAGAGCCGCCTCTCCCCTGGCACCCAGCGTCGCCCAGGGGATACGTGCCCAACCGCCCGCGGCGGCGGCCTCGGCGGCCTCCTCGACGGTGGAGACCTCGGCGGTACGGGCCTCGCGGCGCGCCCTGGACTCCGTCAACAGCAGCGCCTGGTCGTCCTCCAGGACCGTGGGCAGCAGCCCGGCGAGGGCCTCGACGGCCACCGGCTCCTTGCCGCCGGGGATCCGGCGTACGAGCATCGCGGTGCCGTTCTCCAGGTCGCGCGGGCCGATCTCGATCCGTACGGGCACGCCCTTCAGCTCCCAGTCGACGGCCCGGCGGCCGAAGGGGATGTCCGTGCGGTCGTCGATCCGGACCCGGACGCCGGCGAGCCGGAGCCGGTCGGCGGTCTCACGGACGGCGGCCAGGACCTGCTCGTCGTCCTTGATGGCCAGCACGACGGCCTGTACGGCGGCGAGGCGGGGCGGCACGCGCAGCCCGTCGTCGTCGCCGTGCGACATGATCAGTCCGCCGACCATCCGGGTCGAGGCGCCCCAGGAGGTCTGCCAGACCAGCTCCTCGGTGCCCTCCTTGGACAGATACCGGATGTGGAAGGCCCGCGCGAAGTTCTGTCCCAACTCATGGCTCGTGCCCAGCTGGAGGGCCTTGCCGTCGCCCATCATCCCTTCGAGCGTCAGGGTGTTGACGGCCCCGGCGAAGCGCTCACGCGCGGTCTTGCGGCCCAGGACGACATCGATCCCGAGGATCTCGGTCATGAAGTCCGCGTAGACGTTCCGGTGGATGTGCGCGGCGTAGTCCCTGGCGTCCTCGTAGGTGGCGTGGGCGGTGTGGCCCTCCTGCCAGAGGAATTCGGTGGTGCGCAGGAAGACGCGGGGGCGCATCTCCCAGCGGACGACATTGGCCCACTGGTTGATCAGCAGCGGCAGATCGCGGTAGCTGCGCACCCACTTGGCGAAGTACTCGTTGACGATCGTCTCGGAGGTGGGCCGTACGACGACCGGCTCCTCCAGGTCCTTGCCGCCGCCGTGGGTGACCACCGCCAGTTCGGGCGCGAAGCCCTCGACGTGCGCCGCCTCCCGGGTCAGATACGACTGCGGGATGAAGAGCGGGAAGTACGCGTTCGAGGCGCCGGCGGCCTTGATACGGGTATCCAGCTCCTGCTGCATCCGTTCCCACAGACCGTACCCGTATGGCCTCATCACCATCGTGCCGCGCACCGGCCCGTTGTCGGCCAGTTCGGCCTTGTTGATCAGATCCTGGTACCAGCGCGGGAAGTCGTCCGCCCGGGGCGTGAGAACAGGTGCCTTCGCCATGGCGCGCATCGTACGGGTTCGGGCGAAAAGAACCGGCCATCCGCGCGGGGGCGCACGCCCGGGGCATACACGCTTTGCCCGCCGCCCACTGGACGCGGGCACGGATGCGGAGTTCTCTGGCATACGGGGGAAGAACGCGCACACGCACACGGGGGGCTGTCCATCAGGGCACGACCGACCTCTTGGCGGATTGGGGCGCTATCCATGACACGTACGCTCGGCCGGCACCACCAGCGGTTCGCGCACACGGGCACAGCACCGGCGGTTCTCCCGGACGCGGGCGCGCGTGCCCGTGACTGGGCCGAGATCCAGGAACGGATGCTGGTGCCGCTCTACGAAGCGGTGTACGAGCGGCTGGAGGTCCGCGACGGGACCCGGGTGCTCGGCCTCGGCTGCGGTTCGGGGCTCGCCCTGCTGCTCGCGACCGCGCGGGGTGCGCGGGTGACCGGTGTCGACTCCGACACCGCGCGGCTGGCGCTGGCCCGCGAGCGGCTGCGCGCCGACCGGGAGCGGGACGGCCGGGAGCGGGACGGCCGGGAGCGGGACGGCCGGGAGCGGGACGGCCGGGAGCGGGACGGCCGGGCGGACCGAGGGGCCGACGCGGGCACGCTGCTGCCGGTGGACCGGATGGCGGACGCCGCGCCGGGGCCCGGCCGTTCACCGTACGACCTGATCACCGCCTTTCAGCCGATCGGCTCCGTGGCGGGCGACGCGAAGGGGCTCGGGCCGGCGCTCGACGAGGCGATACCACTGGCCCGGCGCGGCACACCCGTGGTCCTCGCGGGCTGGGGTCCGCCGGAGCGCTGCGCCACGGACGGGGTGCTGCGGGTGGCGGGCCGGCTGAGCGAGCGCCCCCGCGAGGACGCCCGGCGGCGGGGGCACCGCGACGATCTGGAGGAGATCGCGGCGCGGGCCGGTCTGAAGCCGGACGGTTCGGGGCGGGTGGCCTGCCCGTTCGGATACGCGGACCAGGAGAGCGCCGTCCGGGGCCTGTTGTCGACGGGGGTGTTCGACGGTGCGATCCGGACGACGAACAGACGGCTGGTGGAGAAGGAGATCGGCGAGGCGCTCCATCCGCATCTGCGCCGTGACGGCACGGTCTGGATGCCGAATGTCTTCCGGTATCTGATCGCCCGTACGCCCTGAGGGCCGCCCCTAACGGACGGGTACGAGACTCTGGACAGTATCCAGAATTCTGTTTACTGTCTCATCCGTGACTGGCTTCGACGAGCGTTTCCTGACCCGCAACGGCCTCGCGGCCCGGCAGCTGGCGGTTCTCCTGCTGAACCACGAGCCGGAGACCCGGCTGCCGCGCGTGCGGGACTTCGCCGTGGAGCTGGGCGTCGGGAACGGCACCGTCCAGGCCGCGCTCCAGCTGCTGGAGAACGCCGAGGCGATCGAGACGACAGCCAGGGGCCATCTCGGCACCTTCCTCGTCCGCTCGGACCGCTCCATACTGTGGCGGCTCTCCGGGCTCGGCACGCTCCTCGCCGCGATGCCGCTGCCGTACTCCCGTCGGTACGAGGGGCTGGCGACGGGGCTGCGCTCCGCCTTCGAGGAGGCCGGCGCGCCGTTCGCGATCACCTTCATGCGAGGAGCCGGCGCCCGTACGACCGCACTCCTCGAAGGCAAGGTCGATCTCGTCGTCCTCTCGCGCTTCGCCGCCGACCGGCTGATCGAGGACCATCCGGTCGAGCTGGTCGCGGATCTGGGCCCGGCCACCTACGTCGGGGCGCACGGACTGCTGGTACGGCGCGGCTCGGACCCGGAGACCCCGGGGCTGCGCGTCGCCATCGACCACGCCTCCGAGGACCAGCGGATGCTCGCCGAGCGCGCGTTCGCCGGGCGCTCGGACATCGAGTGGATCGAGGCCTCGTACATGCAGTTGCGCGAGCTGTTCGAACACAATCGGGCGGACGCCACCGTCTGGAACCTCGATGAGGTGCAGGGGCTGCTCGGTATGAGCGTGGACGTCCTGCCGCTCGGTGACGAGGTCACCCGCGATCTGTCACTGCGCAACTCCAGAGCGGCGATCATCGGCAGGACGGAGGGAGCGAAGGCGCTCGGCGCCGTACGGGAGTCCCTCGATCTGTCGGTGATCACCACCCTCCAGGCCGAGGTGTTGCGTGGTGAGCGCACGCCCTCGTACTGACCGCCCGGCCCGCCCGCGCGAAAGGACACCCCGGGAGCCCACGCGTAGGCGGAAAATACAGAATCCTGGTTACTGTTCGATCGCGTCGCCCGAGGATTCGGCCCCCAAGGAATCGAAGGAAAGGACAACCATGGACGACCAGCTCGCCCTCCGCGTCCAGCTGTTCCGCGAGAGCGGCCAGGTCAGGCCCGAGGTCGCCGCGTTCGTGACCGAGGAGCTGGCCGCCCTGGCCGCCGAGGGCCATACCGTCACCGAGGCCACGGCGGGCATGCTCACCAGCCATCTGATGATGGCCCTCAACCGGCTGCTCGACGGCGCGCCGATCGAGGAGTTCAGGACCGACGAGCAGGTGGCGGCCGAACTGGCCGGACATCCCGAGGCCGTGGCCCGGGCCCGCGCGGTCTCCGTACGCGCCGAACGGAAGTTGGGCGCTCCGCTTCCCGACTCCGAGATCAACTTCCTGGGCCTGCATCTCGCCGTACTGGCCCAGAACTCCCCCGCCGCACCCCACTCGTAGACAGCACCCCACTCGTAGCGCGAAGGACCCAGCCATGACGAAGATCCTCACCGGCGGCGTCGGCAAGACCGAGGTCGCGAACACCGTCTCCGGACTCGGCCTCGACGGCCTGGAGATCACGGTCTCCAACGACATGGACGCCGCGATGAAGCTCCGCGCCGGACAGGCCGATTACTACCTCGGCACCTGTCACACCGGCGCAGGCGCCTCCCTCGGCATCCTGGTCGGCCTCCTCGGCCGGCCCCTCTGCCACACCTTCGGCCGCCATGTCCCCACCGAGGACGAGGTCGCCGCGCTGCTGGCGGACGGCAAGAAGGTCTTCGGCTTCGCCATCGACCAGATCGACGTGATCGCCCCGATCATGGCCCGCGCCATCGCCGCGCGCGGCTGACCGAAGACCTGCCAGGGACCGGAGGAGAGACCCCGTGAGCAGCACCGTCCTCGCAGCGAGTACCAGTCTGGACTTCTCGCTGACGCAGAAGCTTTTTGTCATAGCCCTGTGCGCGCTGACCGCCTTCATCTCGCATATGGCGCTGGCCGTGTTCAACGACGGCGTACGCCCCTTCATGCTCGACTTCATCCAGGGACGCGCGAAGCGGAGCGCCACCACCGCGGTCTCCTTCGGCCTCTCGGCGGGCTTCATCTTCGGCCTCGGCGCCCCGATGGCGCTGTCCAGCGGTGTACTCAACCCCTGGCTGCTCTTCCTCCCCACCGACATCCTGGGCATCCTCGCGCCGAGGAAGTGGCTCGCGCCGCTGCTCGGCGGCGCCTGGGGCGCGGTGGTCGTCTTCGGCCTCAACGGGGCCAATGACGTGGCGCACGATCTGCCCGTCGACTTCCTGACGGCGATGCAGCAGATGTCGACGCCGATCCTCTTCCTCTTCACGCTCTTCCCGGTGCTCGCGATCACCAAGCAGTTCGGGCGGCTGCGCGGTGGCCTGGCCGCCGTGCTGGAACTGGCGCTCGTGATCATGACGATGAAGCTCTGGCCCAATGTCTTCGCCGGTTCACTGGCGATGGCGGCCGGTGTGCTGCTGCTCATCGGCTTCGCCGTACGGAAGGACCTGCTCCAGCGCAAGGAGGACCGGGCCGCCGCGTTGGCGGCCGGCGAGGAGACCTCGGGTACGGGACAGTCCGAGGCGGCCGGAGACGATCCGATGGCCTCGCTCTTCAGCGCCAGCGCGCTGCGGCTGCGCCGGTATCTGCCGCTGTTCATGGTGCTGGGCGCCGGAGTCTGTGTGCTGGCGCAGATGCATATCTTCGGCGGCGGCGAGGCGACCAGCTTCCTGATCGCCAAGGGGCAGTACAGCGAGGCCGCGCAGGTCGACTTCTACCGGGTCTTCGGCTTCATCCCGCTCATCGCGACGACCGCGCTCGCCTCCGGCGCGTACGGCATCGCCGGTTTCACGCTCGTCTACCCCATCGGCTATCTGATGCCGAACCCGATCCTGGCGGCCGTCGTCGGCGCCGCGGTCTTCGCCCTCGAAGTGCTGGCCCTGTCCTCCATCGGCAAGGTCCTGGGCAAGCTGCCGAGCGTACGGGACTCCTCCGAGCATCTGCGGAGCGCGATCACCGACACCCTGCAACTGGCGATCCTCTTCGGCTCACTGCTCGCGGCCAATGTCATGGGCGGCGGACTCGCGATCCTCATCGTCGGCGGGCTCTATCTCCTCAACGAGGCGATGGGCAGACCCGTGGTGCGGATGGCGGCGGCACCCGCGGCGGTCATCGTCGGCGGCGTTCTCCTCAACATCCTCTACTGGCTGGATCTGTTCACCCCCCTCAAGGGCTGACCCCACGACGGTCCGGACAGACCCGCGGACAGACCCGCTTGGAAGGCACCCCCACTCATGCCTCATCTCACCACCGTCGCCGGGCCGCTGCCCGTCTCCGCCGTGCGCGGCCCGGCGCTCTCCCATGAACATCTCGTCGTCGATCTCGACCGCACGGGCGACGGCGCCGCCGTCCTCGCCCCCGGGCGCCATCTGGGCGCGGTCACCTCCGAACTGGCCGCCCTGCGCGCCGAGTTCGGGCTCTCCCTGATCATCGAGCTGACCTGCCGCGGCATGGGCCGCGACCCGCGCGCCCTGGCCCGGATCGCCGAGGAGTCCGGGGTCGCGGTGGTCGCGGCCACCGGCTGGTACTACGAGCCCTTCCACCGGGACGAGATCGGCGGCACGCCCGTCGACCGGCTCACCGCGACCCTGGTCCGGGAGATCACCGACGGGCTCGACTCCACCGGGATCCGCCCCGGCGTCCTCGGCGAGATCGGCAGCCATGGCGACCGGCCCAGCGAGCCGGAGAGCCGCGCGCTGCTCGCCTCGGCGCACGCGGCGCTCGCCACCGGTCTGTCGGTCGCGACCCATGCCCAGCTCGGCCGGGGCGGACTCGCCCAGCTCGAACTGCTCACCGGTACGGGCCTCGCGCCGCACCGGATCTCCATCGGCCACCAGGATCTGCTGGACGATCCCGCCGTCCACCGCGAGCTGGCGGCGAGCGGCGCGTATGTCGCCTTCGACACCGTCGGCAAGGAGTCCTACCAGAGCGACGACACCCGGCTGCGGCTGCTGCTCGCCCTGCTGGAGGCCGGTCACGCGGACCGCGCCCTGCTCAGCTGCGATATCTCGCGCCACGGCTATCTGGAGTCGGAGGGCGGCCAGGGGTACGGACATCTCTTCCGGTCCTTCCTGCCCAAGGCGCGCGCGGCGGGCGTGGACGACGACCTGATCGATCTGATGACCCGGCGCAACCCGCTGCGCTTCCTGACGGGCGCCGACCCGGACAACGCCGCCGAATCCGACACCGACACCGAGGTGATCTGAGATGCCCGTGCTCCCGCCGACCTTCCCGCTGGCGACCGTCACCCTGGAGGACGCGGCCCGGCGGCAGTTCCGGCTCCTGGAGTGCACCGCCGCGCACTTCGAGGGACCGCAGCTCTTCGAGGCGGACGCCGGTGTCGTACCGGGGCTCGGCCGCCCCCGTACGACCGCCCGCGTCGAGGCCGTACTCGCCGACTACTTCGGCGCCGAGGACGCGGCGCTCGTCCAGGGCGCCGGTACGGGCGCGATCCGCGCCGCGCTCGGCGCGGCCGTCTCCCCCGGTGACCCGCTGCTGATCCACCGGGCCCCGGTATACCGGACGACCGCCGTCACCCTGCGCGGCCTCGGGGTCCGTACCACCGAGGCCGACTTCAACGACCGCCCGGCGCTCCGGCGCGCCCTGGAGTCCGGCGCGTTCTCCTGGGCGTACGTCCAGCACAGCCGGCAGCGGCTCGCCGACTCCTACGATCCGGGCGAGGTCCTCGCGGACTGCCGCGCCGCCGGGGTCCGTACGGTCGTCGACGACAACTACGCGGTGATGCGCGTACCCGCCTCCGGGGTGGAACTGGGCGCGGACGCCTCGTGCTTCTCCCTCTTCAAGCTGCACGGCCCCGAAGGCGTCGGCGCGGTCGTCGGCGCCCGCGATCTCGTCGGCCGCCTCCGCGCCGACAACTACTCCGGCGGCGGCCAGGTCCAGGGCCACCAGGCGCTCGACGCGCTGCGCGCCCTCACCCATGTCCCCGTCCTGTGGGCGCTCCAGTCCCAGGTGGGCGCGGAGATCGCGAAGCGGCTCACCGCCGGCGAGGTGCCAGGGGTCGCCGAGGTACGGATCGCCAACGCCCAGGACCGCTGTCTGCTGGTACGGCTCGACCGCCCCGTCGCCCGTGAGCTGCCCGCCGTCGCCGCGCGGCACGGCGCCGCGCCCTACCCCGTGGGCTCCAACTCCCGCTACGAGATCGCCCCGCTCGTCTACCGGATGTCCAGCTCGTCACTCGACGACGAACCCGGACTCGCCGACTGGACCGTACGGATCAACCCCATGCGGGCCGGAGCCGATCTCGTGATCGAGATCCTCCGCCGTTCGCTGCACGACCTGAAGGGCTGATCGTGTTCCTGGACACCGTCCTCTCCCGCAATCCCGCGCTCGTCGAGACGGCGACCGCGCTGCACCGCTCCGGTGCCATCCCGCCCGACACATACGTCATGGACGCGGACGCCATCGAGGCCAACGCCGCGCTGCTGGCGGCCGAGGCCGAGCGGCTCGGGATCTCGCTGTGGTTCGTGGTCAAACAGTTCGGCCGCAACCCCGCGCTGATCCGGGCCGTCGCCCGGCACATCCCCCGGTTCGCCGCGATCGACCCCTCCGAGGCCCGCATCCTGCACGCCGCCGGGGCACGGGCGGGCAACCTCGGCCATCTCGTCCAGATCCCCCGCCGCGACCTCCCCGAGATGCTGGCCTGGCGGCCCGAGGCGGTGACCGTCTTCGACCTCGCCAACGCGCGGGCCGTCTCGGAGGCCGCCGGTGAACTGGGCTTCGTCCAGGACGTGTTCGTACGCCTCGAAGGCGTGCCCGGCTCCGTCTATCCGGGCCAGGAAGGCGGCGTACCGCTCGACGCGCTGGACGAGTTCGCGGCCGGCGCCGAACAGCTGCCGTCGATCCGTATCGCGGGGGTCACCGCGTTCCCCTGCGTTCTGTGCGACCCGGTCACCGGCCTGCCGACCCCCACCCCCAACTTCGAACTCGCCCTCAAGGCAAGGGAACTGCTCACCGCCCGCGGCCACCACCCCGTCGCGCTCAGCGCCCCCAGCGCCACCTCCATGGCGTCCCTGCCGCTGCTGGCCGAGCTGGGCGCCACCCACGGCGAGCCCGGCCACTCCCTCACCGGTACCACCCCGCTCCACGCCATCGACCCGCGCCAGCCGGAACGGCCCGCCTACGTCTACGTCAGCGAGGTCGCCCACACCCTCGCGGACGGCCGGCCCGCGCTCCACGGCGGCGGGTTCTACGGCCGCGCCGGCATCCGCACCGCTCTGCTGCCGCGCACCGGTCTGCGCCTTCCGGTCCAGGGCGCCCCCGCCGAGAATATCGACTACTACCGCCTGCTGGACGCGCCCCCCTCCGGCGAGGTGCGGGCCGGGGACACCGCCGTACTCGCCTTCCGCACCCAGATCTTCGTCACCCGCTCGACCGTCGCGGTCGTCGCCGGCCTCTCCACCGGGAAACCCCGGCTGACCGGCCTGTACGACGCGCGGGGCCGGGCCCTGTAAGGAGCCACCGCCATGAGCAAGACCGTCATCCTCGTCATCGACGGATTCGGGATCGGCGCGATGCCGGACGCGGGGGCGCTGCGGCCCGGCGACAGCGCGGCCGACACCTGCGGGCACGTACTGGACCACTGCCGCACGTCCCTGGGCCGCCCGCTGCGGCTGCCCGCGCTGGGACAGCTGGGCCTCGGCATGGTCCATCCCCACCCCGACCTGGCCCGGTCCACCCGGCTGCCGGTGACGGCGGGCCGCGCAGCACTCGGCTACCCGGGCGCGGACACGTACGCGGGCCACCAGACCATGATGGGCGCGGACTTCAGCCGGGTCACCGTGGCCCGGCTGGCCGACCACCTCCCCGAGGTGATCTCGGCCCTGTCCACGGCCGGCCACCGCGCCGAACCACTCGACGGCCGGCCTCTGCTCCTCGTCGACGGCGCGATACTCGTCCACGACAACCTGGAGGCCGACCCGGGCATCAACTGGAACGTCTCGGGCCGCCTGGACGACCTGCCCTTCGACCGGATCCTCGCGATCGCCCGTACGGTACGGACCGTGGCGCCCGTCGCCCGCGTCATCGCGGTCGGCGGCCACGCGGACGGCCCCCTCAGTGCGTACGTACGCGACGGGGACGGCGGCACGGTCGGTCTGGACACCCCGGCGAGCGGCTTCTACCGCAACGGCGGACTCCAGGTCCAGCACCTGGGCGCGGACATCGACCACACCCGCCAACTCCCGGACCTGGCGGCCCGCGCGGGCATCCCGGTGACGCTGGTCGGCAAGGCGGCGGACATCCTGGCGTGCGATGCCGCCGTACGACGGCCGGCCGTCGGGACGGCGGATGTCCTCGCGCACACGCTGGAGGCGGTACGCGCCCCCGGCGACGGGCTCATCGTCACCAACGTCCAGGAGACGGACCTCGCCGGGCACCAGCAGGACACCGACCGCTACGGCCGGATCCTGGAACAGACCGACGCGGGCCTGTCGGCGCTGCTCGGGCTGCTGTCCGGGCCGGGCGACCGGCTGACGGTGACGGGCGACCACGGCAACGACCCGACGATCGGCCACGCGTACCACACGCGCGAATACGTCCCGGTCCTGACGTACAGCCCGGACGGCGGGGGCCCGGAACTGGCGCGGGACGCGGGGACGCTGGCGTCGGTGGGAGCGGATGCGTGGGCGTGGCTGCGGCACTGTGTGCGCGGGGCCCAGGTGGTCTCGGGCTGAACCCGGTGGTGCGGTGCGGTGCGCCTCCGGCGGGGTGCGGGTGCGTGGCCGGGTGCGGTGCGCCTCCGGCGGGGTGCGGGTGCGTGGCCGGGTGCGGGTTGTCGCCGGGGTGCCCTCCGGGCTCGCGCCCGGGACTGCATGATTTACGGCGCACAGCTGCCCTGTCGTTGGTTCGGGCGGTCGCGCGCCACAAATCACGCTCTACGTCCCGGACACGACCCCTGCGCGCCCCCCTTCACCGCCCGCACAAGCGGGCCCGGCCGACCACGAGGCCGAGTGCGACCACCGGCGGGAGGGGGTCGGGGTCGTAGGAGGTGCGTGTCCGGACACTAAAGCGTGATTTGTGGCGCACGACCGCCCGAACCATCGACTGGGCAGGGTCGCGCCGTAAATCATGCCGTCCGGACATGTACCTCCGGAGGCCCCGGCCCCCGGCACCACAACGCACCCCCCGCCACGACCCCCGCCGGAGGCGCACCGCACCCTCGCCGGACGGCGCACCGCCCAGGGGGTCAGCTCATGAACTTCTTGAACTCGTCCGGGAGTTCGAACGACTTGTCCTGCCCCCCGGCCGGCAGGCCATTCGCCGCCTCCTCACGGCGCGCCAGCGCCGCCTGCTCCTCCGCCTTGCGCTTCATCGGGTTCCCCGACCGCTGCTTCCCCTTCGCCTGCTTCGTCTTCTTCTTCGCGCGGCCCGGCCCGCCGCCCATCCCCGGAACGCCCGGCATCCCCGGCATCCCGCCGCCCTGCGCCATCTTCGACATCATCTTGCGAGCGTCGAAGAACCGCTCCACCAGGTTCTTCACGGCGCTGACCTCGACGCCCGAACCCCGCGCGATCCGGGCCCGGCGTGAGCCGTTGATGATGACCGGGTCCTGACGCTCCCCCGGGGTCATCGACTTGATGATCGCGGCGGTGCGGTCCACGTCCTTCTCGTCGATGTTGTTGATCTGGTCCTTGATCTGCCCCATGCCCGGGAGCATGCCGAGCAGCTTGCTGATGCTGCCCATCTTCCTGACCTGCTCCATCTGCGCCAGGAAGTCGTCGAGCGTGAAGTCCTTGCCCTTGCTGCTCGCCAGCTTGGAGGCCATCTTCTCGGCCTCGGCCTGGCTGAACGTCTTCTCCGCCTGCTCGATCAGGGTGAGCAGGTCACCCATGTCGAGGATGCGGGACGCCATACGGTCCGGGTGGAACGCGTCGAACTCGTCCAGCTTCTCGCCGTTCGAGGCGAACATGATCTGCTTGCCGGTGACATGCGCGATGGAGAGGGCCGCGCCACCGCGGGCGTCGCCGTCGAGCTTGGAGAGGACCACGCCGTCGAAGCCGACACCGTCGCGGAACGCCTCCGCGGTGTTGACCGCGTCCTGACCGATCATCGCGTCGACGACGAAGAGGACCTCGTCCGGGCTGACCGCGTCGCGGATGTCCGCGGCCTGCTTCATCAGCTCCTCGTCGATACCGAGGCGGCCCGCGGTGTCGACGATCACCACGTCGTGCTGCTTGGTCTTCGCGTACTCGATGGAGTCCTTGGCGACCTTGACCGGGTCGCCGACCCCGTTGCCCGGCTCGGGCGCGTACACCGCGACGCCCGCGCGGTCGGCGACCACGGAGAGCTGCGTGACGGCGTTGGGGCGCTGGAGGTCACAGGCGACGAGCAGGGGGGTGTGGCCCTGGCCCTTGAGCCAGAGGCCGAGCTTTCCGGCGAGGGTGGTCTTACCGGCGCCCTGGAGACCGGCGAGCATGATCACGGTGGGCGGCTGCTTGGCGAAGCGCAGGACGCGGGTCTCGCCGCCGAGGATGCCGATGAGCTCATCGTTGACGATCTTGATGACCTGCTGCGCCGGGTTCAGCGCCTGGGAGACCTCGGCGCCGGCCGCGCGCTCCTTGACCTTGGCGATGAAGGCGCGGACGACGGGCAGCGCGACGTCGGCTTCGAGCAGGGCGATACGGATCTCGCGGGCCGTGGCGTCGATGTCCTCCGGGCTGAGGCGCCCTTTGCCCCGGAGGCTCTTGAATGTGGCTGCGAGGCGGTCGGAGAGAGTGTCGAACACGGTGGTCGCGAATCCTCAGGTCGGGGGCGGATGAGGGGGCCGGCCCCGACAGCTGCGCGCTGTGCAGGACAGACCGTCCCCCAGGGTATCCGGCCGCGCGCGGTGCGGTCTGCCCTGTGGACAACCGCGGCATACGAAGCGTGGACGGGGCGCACCGTCAGCGCAGCGCGGCCTCCACCGCGTGGGCCAGCCCGGCGGCGGCCTTCTCGGGCAGCGGCCGGCCCCGCTCGTTCGTCACATAGAACGCGTCGACGGCGTTCGCGCCCAGCGTCGACACATGCGCGCTGCGCACCCGTACCTTCGCCTCCTCCAGGGCACGGCCGATGCGGTGCAGCAGCCCCGGTGCGTCCTGGGCGCGTACCTCGATGACCGTCGCGAGCTGGGAGGCGGTCGGCGCGACGGTCACGCGGGGCGGCGGGGCGGTGACGCCCCGGCGGCGCGGATACGCGGCCTCCCGCTCGGCGAGCCTGGAGGGGATGTCGAGCGAGCCGTCGAGGGCCCGTACGAGATCGGCGCGGAGCCGGGCGGCCTGCGGCAGGGAGCCGTACTCCGCGGCCACCCGCCAGCTCAGCAGCAGGACCTCGGTGGTCTTCCTCCCCTGTCCGGTGCCCTTGCCCAGTTCCGCGGGCAGCTCGACGGCGCGCAGATCGGCCGCGCGTACGGTCAGCCGGTGCAGGGCGAGCACCCCGGCCGCGGCAGGCAGCACTCCCGGCTGGTCGGGCAGGGCGATGAGCAGTTCGACACCGACGGGTTCGGGTTCGCCGTCGTCCTGCGGGGCCTCGGTCTGGGCGTGCAGCGCCAGTACGGGACCGCCGGTGCGCAGTGCCTCGACTGCCAGCCGTTCCTGCTCGGCGCTGGGCGCGGCGGGTTCCGGTTCGGCGACGGCGTCGCCCGCGAGGACGGCGGCCACGCGGGCGACGAGATCGTTGACGAGCGAGGCGCGCCAGGACGACCAGGCCGCCGGTCCGGTGGCGAGCGCGTCGGCCTCGGTGAGCGCGTGCAGCAGTTCCAGGGTGGCGAGTGAGCCGACCCGGCCGGCGACGGCGCTGACGGTCGCGGGGTCGTCCAGGTCGCGCCGGGTCGCGGTGTCGATGAGCAGCAGATGGTGGCGTACGACCGTGGCGATGACGTCCATGTCCTCGCGATCGAAGCCGATCCGGGCGGCGACGTCGCGGGCGATGACCTCACCGGCCACGGAGTGGTCGCCCGGCCAGCCCTTGCCGATGTCGTGCAGCAGGGCGCAGATCAGCAGCAGGTCGGGACGGCCCACGCGGCGGGTCAGCGAGGAGGCCTGGACGGCGGTCTCCACGAGATGGCGGTCGACGGTCCAGGTGTGTACGGGGTTGCGCTGGGGCCGGCAGCGGACCCGCTCCCAGTCGGGCAGGAACTGGGTGATCAGGCCCTCGGCCTCCAGCGCCTCCCAGACGGGGACGGTCGACTCACCGGCGCCGAGCAGGGTGATCAGTTCCTGGCGGGCCTCGGCGGGCCAGGGCACCGGCAGCGGCTTCGAGGCGGCGGCCAGCCGGCGCACGGCGTGCAGCGAGATCGGCAGACCGGCCTGGGCGGCGGCAGCGGCGGCCCGCAGGGGCAGGACGAGATCGCGCTCGGGGCGGGCGGTACGGGCGAGGACGACCTCGCCGTCCTGCTCGACCACGCTTTCGGCGAGCGGGCTGCGGTCCTGGGCGGGCTTGCCGCCGAGCATGGCCCGCAGCCGGGGGCGCACGGCCCGGGAGCGCAGTACGCGGTTGACCTCGCGCCAGGTGACGTCGGAGGCGTACGAGACGGTGCGCCCCGCCTCGTACACCTGCCGCAGCAGCGCGTCGGCGTCGAGCAGGCCGAGTTCCGCGGCGACCGGGTCCTGTTCCTGGAGGGCGAGCCGGTCGGTGGCGCGGCCGGTGGTCAGATGCAGGGCGTCACGGGCGTCGAGGAGCCGGCGCCGGGCGTCGTAGAGCCCTTCGCGGGGCGCGTCGGCGAGCCAGGAGGCGGCGACGGCGCGCAGCGCGGTGGCGTCGCGCAGTCCGCCCCTGGCTTCCTTGAGGTCGGGTTCCAGCAGGAACTGGAGCTCGCCCTGGCGCTCGGCGCGCTCCCGGCAGAGTTCGTCCAGTTCGGGAAGGCGTTTGGGGGCGCTGTTGCGCCAGTCGGCGAGGATCGCGGTGCGTACGCCGCTGACCAGGCCCAGATCCCCGGCGACATGCCGGGCGTCGAGGAGTCCGAGCTGCGCCTTCAGGTCCTCGGCGGCGGTCTTGCGCGCCTCGGCCGGGGTGCGTACGGAGTGGTCGAGGGCGAGCCCGAGGTCCCACACCGGGTACCAGACGCGGTCGGCGAGCGCGGCGATCGCGGCGGGGCCGGATCTGCCGTCGTGCAGGAGCAGCAGATCGAGGTCGCTGCGCGGGGAGAGTTCGCCGCGGCCGTAGCCGCCGACGGCGACGAGCGCGGCGCCGCGCACCCCGGCCTCCAGGGCGGCGGTGGTGAACAGCGCGTTCAGCCAGCCGTCGGTCAGTCTGGCCAGGGCGGCACGGCGCGGCGGCCCGGACCGCGCCTTCTCCTGGAGGAGGCGCAGCCGGGCCGCCGCGTAGCCGCTGGGTCCCGAGTCTGCCTGTTCGGTCGTCTCTTCGAGGCTCGTCACCCAGTCGTTCCCGTCTCTAGAGTGCGTCCGGGCCGCGCTCGCCGGTCCGTACCCGGACCGCCGTGTCGACCGGCACGCTCCATACCTTCCCGTCACCGATCTTGCCGGTGCGGGCGGCCTTGACCACCACATCGATGAGCTGTTCGGCGTCGCCGTCCTCGACCAGTACCTCGATGCGGATCTTCGGTACGAGGTCGACGGTGTACTCGGCACCGCGGTAGACCTCGGTGTGGCCGCGCTGGCGGCCGTAGCCACTGGCCTCCGTGACCGTGAGCCCCTGGACGCCGAAGGCCTGCAGGGCCTCCTTGATCTCGTCCAGCCGGTGTGGCTTCACGACTGCGGTGATGAGCTTCATGCGTCCACCTTCTTGGTCTTCGCCGCGGTGGCGAGGGTCTCGTCCTGGCTGGCGGCGGCGACGCTACTACGGCCCGAGGGCGAACCCCCGACCGCGCTGAAGTCGTAGGCGGACTCGGCGTGGTACGCCATGTCGACGCCGCTCGTCTCGTCGTCCTCGGAGGCCCGGAAGCCGATGGTGACATCGACGATCTTGGCGAGGATCCAGGAGACCACGAAGGAGTAGGCCATCACCGCGAAGGCGCCGACGGCCTGCTTGCCCAGCTGCGAGAGTCCGCCGACGCCACCGGTGGCGAGGACACCCACGAGCAGGGTGCCGATGACACCGCCGACGAGGTGGACGCCGACCACGTCGAGGGAGTCGTCGTAGCCCAGCTTGAACTTGAGGCTGACGGCCCAGGAGCAGACCGCGCCGGCGACGACACCGATGAGCAGGGCGCCGAAGGGGTTGACGGCCGCGCCGGAGGGGGTGATCGCGACAAGGCCCGCGACGGCGCCGGAGGCGGCGCCCAGCGTGGTGAACGCGCCGTGCCTGACGCGCTCGTAGATCAGCCAGCCGAGCATCGCGGCGCCGGTGGCGATCTGCGTGTTGAAGGCCATGAGGGCGGCGGTGCCATTGGCGGCCAGCGCCGATCCGGCGTTGAAGCCGAACCAGCCGAACCACAGCAGCGCGGCGCCGAGGACAACGAGCGGCAGGCTGTGCGGCCGCATCGGGTCCTTCTTGAAGCCGATCCGCTTGCCGACGACAAGGACCGCGGCGAGCGCTCCGACACCCGCGTTGATATGCACCGCCGTACCACCGGCGAAGTCGATCACCCCGAGCTTGAAGAGCCAGCCGTCGGACTGCCAGACCCAGTGCGCGATCGGGAAGTACACGACGGAGACCCAGAGCGCGATGAACAGCGCCCAGGCGCTGAACTTCACACGGTCCGCGAGCGCCCCGCTCATCAGCGCGGGGGTCAGGATGGCGAACATCAGCTGGAAGAGGGCGAAGGCGAAGACCGGAATGCCTTCCTCGCCCCCGGTCAGGGTGTCGACCGTGATGCCCTTGAGGCCGATGTGGTCGAAGTTGCCCAGCAGACCGGCGCCGATGTCATCACCGAAGGTCAGCGAGTACCCGTAGAGCACCCAGAGCACGCTGACGATCCCCAGCGAGATCAAGGACATCATGAGCATGTTGAGGGCGCTCTTCACCCGCACCATGCCGCCGTAGAAGAATGCCAGGCCGGGCGTCATCAGCATGACGAGCGCGGCACTGATCAATACGAATGCGGTATCTGCGCCATTCAAGGCCAGCGTCTCCTCGTGGGTGGGAACGGCCCCGTGCGGATGCTCAAGCTAGGTGTGGGCCGACTGTGCTGAGGAGATTGGCGCAGCGCGGTTTCGGCCAATGCCGCACGATGTTTCGCGGCAGTGACGAAGACGTCCTGTGTGTTACGTGCCGATGAACCGACGGATCTCGGCGGCCGCCCGTGGATACCCTCTGCGGACATCGGAAACCGGCCGCGGCGGTCACCCTGTGTCCTGGCGGCGGGGGAGCCGTGTCGGGCTGTACGGGGTGACTGCCGCGGCCGGAGCTTTCGGCGGGGCGGTGGGCGGGTCCGGCCGGGCGGCCGGGGTGCGTCCAGTCGCTCAGACGGCCTCCGCGGACTCGGGCAGCTGGGCGGTGAGCCGCTCGGTGAGATCGACCACGCCGTCGACATCGCCGAAGTCCCTGGCGGCGGTGTCGAGCGTCTTGCGCAGCCGGGTGTTGACCCGCTCGGAACGCACGCTCTCCGCCACCCGCAGGGCCTTCTCGGCAAGGGCCGTGGACTGCTCGGGCTCCTTCTTGAGCAGATGGACGGTGGCCAGACCGATCAGGTTCAGCGCATACGACCGCTGGTGGTCGGTGTCCTCGGCGAACAGGTCGACGGCGCGCCGCATGACCGGTTCGGCGAGGGAGGCGTAGGTGGGGCTGCGGCCGGCGACATAGGCGAGGTCGCGGTACGAGTGGGCGTTCTCGCCGTTGAGCTCGGCCTCGGAGAAGAAACGGATCCAGTCGGGCTCGACCTCGCCGTCGACCCCGGCGTCGGAGAAGGTGTCCTCGGCCATCCTGACGGCCCGCTTCGTCTTGCTCGGCTGGCCCATGTTGGCGTACGCGCGCGCCTCCATCGCATACAGCATGGCCTGGGTCCGGGGGGTGGCGCAGTCCCGGCTGCCGTACTGCGCGAGATGGATCAGCTCCAGCGCGTCGTCGGGCCGGCCGAGATGGATCATCTGGCGGCTCATGGACGAGAGGATGTACGAGCCGAGCGGCTTGTCCCCGGCCTCCTTGGCGGCGTGCAGGGCGAGGACGAAGTACTTCTGGGCATTGGGCTGGAGGCCGACGTCGTAACTCATCCAGCCGGCCAGCTCGGCCAGTTCGGCCGCGCACCGGAAGAGCCGCCGCGAGGTGGCCTCGGGCTGGGGCTCCTGGAGCAGGTCGGTGACCTCGTGGAGTTGGCCGACGACGGCCTTGCGCCGGAGTCCGCCGCCGCACTGCGCGTCCCAGAGCCGGAACATCGCGGTGGTCGACTCCAGCAGATCCAGCTCGGGCCCGGAGAGCCGGTTGGCGCGGGACGGGGTGGCGACGGGCTCCTCGGCGGGCTGCTCCTGGCCGCCCGCCGAGGTGGGCACCAGCCAGCGCTGCATGGGCTCCACCAGCGCGGGCCCCGCGGCCAGCGCCAGTGAGGTGCCGAGGAAGCCGCGCCGCGCCAGCATCAGATCGCTGCGGGAGAACTCACTGATCAGCGCGACGGTCTGGGGGCCTGCCCAGGGCAGATCGACCCCGGACACCGAGGGCGACTGATGCGCGGAGCGCAGCCCCAGCTCCTCCACGGCCACGACGGCGCCGAAGCGCTCGGAGAACAGCTCGGCGAGGATGCGCGGGATCGGCTCGCGGGGCTGCTCGCCGTCGAGCCAGCGGCGCACCCGCGATGTGTCCGTGCTGATGTGATGCGCGCCCATCTGACGTGCCCTGCGGTTGACCTGCCGCGCCAGTTCGCCCTTCGACCAGCCACTGCGCAGGAACCACGAGCCGAGTTGCCCATTCGGGCGCTTGCCGGTATTCGTACCGCCTGCGCCGCTGCCGCCCACTGGAACGCCCCCATCCGCTGAAGCCACTTGTCGCGCGAACCGCTATCAGAATGCCGTGAGCACGGGGTGCCTGTCCGCCCGTTGCCCCCCTTCGAACAGGAAACCGAGTTGCCCTTGGCATACCCGCGGGAGTGTCTTACCCCGAGTTCGTGTACTGAAAGTAATCCTACGATCACTGCCCCAGCGAGGGTGATTCCACAATCGCCACCATTCGCCACCCCTTCGAATGAACTCGCCCACGGCGGGGCGCGATTGACTTGACACACTTCGATCGGAACGGGCCGAAGCGCTGCACGCCGGGGCGCGCGAATCCGGCCCCACTACCCCCAATGCCACTTCGCGCCGCCTCGACCGCCCCGATGGCGACGGAGTGTCACGGGCAGACTGCGAGACGTAACCACCGGCGAGTTCGACCCGTTGGAGGGGGCATGGGCTTCACGATCGGCGGCATCCGGGAGATGCGGTCCGGCTCGCGCCGCCGCGGCCGCACCACTGAGTGCACCGCGGTGGCGGAGTACACGGGCCTGTGGGGCTGGGACGTCGTTCCCGGCGCGGTTCCCGCGGCGCGGGCCTCGGGCGCGCGGTGCTCCTGCGGCGAGCCCGACTGCGCGTCGCCGGGCGCCCATCCGCTGGCGTTCAGCCCCGAGGTGTCGGCGGGCGCCACCCTCGACGACGTCACCAAGGTGTGGTCGGAGGTGCCGGGCGCGGCGGTGCTGCTGCCGGTGGGCCGCGGCTTCGACATCATCGACGTGGCGGAACCGGCGGGGAGCCGGGCCCTCGTACGCCTCGAACGGATGGGACTCCCCCTGGGCCCGGTCATGGCGACACCCACGGGCCGCGCCCACTTCCTGGTGGCACCGGGCGCGGCGGCGGAGCTGCCGGAGCTGCTGTACCGGATGGGCTGGGACGACGCGGACCTGGATCTGCACGCTCTGGGACCGGGAGCGTATGTGATGGCGCCGCCGTCGGAGGTGCCGGGCGTGGGGCCGGTGCGGTGGCTGCGACCGCCGTCCCTGGACACGGGGGCGGAACCCCCACCGGCGCGGCTGCTCCTGGGCACGCTGGCGTACATCTGCCACCGCCTGGCTTGACGGGAGTCGCCGTCCGGCGGGGTGCGGTTGCGGCCGCGTCGCCGTGGGCCGGGGGCCGGGGCCTCCGGAGGTACATGTCCGGACGGCACGATTTACGGCGCGACTCCGCCCCGACGATGGTTCGGGCGTCCGGCGCCACAAATCACGCTTTAGTGTCCGGACACGCACCTCCTACGACCCCGACCCCCTCCCCCGGTGGTCGCCTCCAAGCGCCGCCTCGGCGGGGTGTTGGGGGCGGGTGCGGCCCGGTGGCCCCGGCCATTCGCCGTCCCGGCGGGGGTGAATGGGCTGGTGCGGGACGGTCCGCCCGCCCCGGGCACGGCCGCGTGGTCGGTGACGCGAGGGGGTCGGGGTCGGAGGAGGTGCGTGTCCGGACGCAAAGCGTCGCAGCTCGCGCGAAGCGCGGTGAGGAAAGCAGTCCGGACACGCACCTCCGGAGGCCCCGGCACCCGGTACCGCCCACCGGCCCCAGCGCCGCAGGCGCACCGCACCACGCCCCCGCCAGAGGCGCCCCGCCCCCGGCCCAGCCACGACAACGAGACCGCACACGACCACCGGCCGGAGCCGAAACAAACCCCCTAGTCCCCGATCAGCGCGTTGACGAACGCCTCGGGTTCGAACGGCGCCAAGTCGTCCGGGCCCTCCCCCAGCCCCACCAGCTTCACCGGCACCCCCAGCTCCCGCTGCACCGCGATCACGATGCCCCCCTTGGCCGTGCCGTCCAGCTTCGTGAGGACGATGCCGGTGATGTCCACGACCTCCGCGAACACCCGCGCCTGCACCAGCCCGTTCTGGCCCGTCGTGGCGTCCAGTACCAGCAGTACCTCGTCCAGCGGCCCGTGCTTCTCCACGACCCGCTTGACCTTGCCCAGCTCGTCCATCAGCCCGGTCTTGGTGTGCAGCCGGCCCGCCGTGTCGATGAGGACGACGTCCGCGCCCTCCGCGATGCCCTCCTTGACCGCGTCGAAGGCGATCGACGCCGGGTCGCCGCCCTCGGGGCCGCGTACCGTACGCGCGCCGACCCGCTCGCCCCACGTCTGGAGCTGATCGGCGGCGGCGGCGCGGAATGTGTCGGCCGCGCCCAGCACGACCGAGCGGCCGTCCGCGATCAGGACCCGTGCCAGCTTGCCGGTGGTCGTGGTCTTGCCGGTGCCGTTGACGCCGACGACCATCATGACCGCCGGGGTGTCGAGGCCGCTCTCGGTCTTCACCGCACGGTCGAAGTCCGTGCCGAGGAGGTGGACAAGCTCCTCCTTGAGCAGCGCGCGCAGCTCCTCCGGCGTCCGTGTGCCGAGTACGCGTACCCGCTCGCGCAGCCGCTCGACCAGCTCCTGGGTCGGTGCGACACCGACGTCCGCGATCAGGAGGGTCTCCTCGATCTCCTCCCAGGTCTCCTCGTCGAGGTGCTCACGGGAGAGCAGCGTGAGCAGCCCCTTGCCGAGGGAGTTCTGCGAGCGGGCGAGCCGGGCGCGCAGCCGGATCAGCCGGCCGGCGGACGGCTCGGGGATCTCGATCGCGGGCGCCGGCGCCTCCGCCTCGACGGCGACCGGCGTCTGCGTACCGTCCGGGAGGCCGACCTCCTCGATCGTGCCGCGCGATTCGTCGTGCGGTGCCTCCGCCTCGTCGCCGACATGTGGCTCGGCAGGGGGAGCTGTGAGGGTCGGCGTGCTCGACGGCGCCTCGGGCGGCAGCTTCTTCTTCTTGCGGCTGCCGACCACGAGCCCGCTGATCAGGCCGACCGCGACCAGGGCGATGACTACAACAAGGATGACGATTTCCATAACGCTCCCAGTATCGGCTACGGCCGGGACCGGCCCTGGCTTCAGAGGATCACACGAAGATCCCCGTTACGATTTGGACCTTTTGCGTTGAACGTACGATGCTGGGGGTTCTGGGTCCGCCCGGACACCCCTTTCTGGAGCCCCCACCCTGTACGGAGCCTCTTCATGCCCCACGCCCCCGAAGGCGCGATAGAGACCCGCGGTCTGGAACCCGTCCCCGATGACGAGCGCACCGGCCATGCCCGCCAACTCTTCCCCACCTGGGTGGCCGCGAACATCAGCGTGCTGCTGCTCACGATCGGCGCGGGTCTGATCGTCTTCAACGGTCTGAACTTCTGGCAGGTGCTGACCGTCGCCGTCGCGGCGCCCGTCGTGTCGTACGGCATCGTGGGGCTGGTCTCCCTCGCCGGGAAGCGCGGCGGCTCCCCGGGTATGGCGCTCTCCCGGGCTGTCTTCGGCCAGCGGGGGAATCTCTTCCCCGGGGCGCTGATCTGGGTCGCCCGCTGGGGCTGGGAGACGATCAACGCGGTCACCGGCGCCTATGCCGTGCTGACGGTTCTCGACTTGCTCTTCGGCGTCAAGCGCAACACTCCGCTGATCGTGATCACACTGCTGCTCTTCGTGGCCTGCACCTTCCTGGTCTCGGGCCTCGGTATCAGCGCGCTGCGGGTGTGCAGCACCTGGTCGACGTATCTCTTCGGTGCCTTCAGCGTGCTGGTGCTGGTGTATCTGGTGGCGCACACGGACTGGTCGTCGGTCTTCGACCAGCCGGCGGGGTCGACGGCGATGATGGTCGCCGGGATCGGGACCCTCGCGGCGGGCGGGATCAGCTGGGTGCCCTCGGGCCCGGACTTCACGCGCTATCTGCCCCGGTCCGCCTCCGGCCGGTCGATGGTCGGCTGGACCATCGGCGGCGCGGGGATCGTGGTGCTGCCGATGGTGCTGATGGGCGCGGTGATGGCGGTCGGCACCCCGGATCTCGCCACGGCGAAGGACCCGGTGTCGTTCATCGGCGAGCTGCTGCCCGCCTGGATCGCGGTGCCGTATCTACTGATCGCGCTGGTCGGGATGTTGCTGATCAACTCGATGTCGATGTATTCGGCGGGCTTCACCGCGCAGACCCTGGGCATCAAGGTGCCGCGCGCCTGGGCGGTCAGTGTGAACGCGGTGATCAGTCTGGTCCTCGGCTTCCTGCTGATGGTGGTGGCCACCAGCTTCATCGGCTCGTTCATCTCGTTCCTGACGCTGCTCGCGGTGGCGTTCTCGGCGTGGATCGGCGTCTTCGGCGTGGACATGCTGCGGCGGCGTACGTACGACGGCGCGGCGCTGATGGACACCACGCGGACCAGCGCCTACTGGTACCGGGGCGGCTTCGCGTGGTCGGCGACGGCCGCCTGGGGTGCGGCGCTGGTGCTGGGGCTGCTGTTCACCGAGGTGGACTGGTTCTCGGGCCCGTTCGCCGACACCTGGCCCGGTGAGAACGGTCTGGGCTGGGTCATCACGATCGTCGTGGCGGCGGCTCTCTACGCGGTCCTGCCGCGCGAACGGGCCCAGGTCCCGGCGGCCTGCGCGCGGCCCGCGGAGGAGAAGCTGCCCGTCTGAGGGACAGCCCTCAGCCCATCTCTTCGAGCGACTTGCCCTTCGTCTCCTTCACGAACAGCAGCACGAAGGGGATGGAGAGCACGGCGAAGCAGGTGTAGATGATGTACGTGCCCGAGAGGTTCCACTCGGCGAGGCTCGGAAAGCTCGCGGTGATGACCCAGTTGGCGATCCACTGCGCCGAGGCCGCCACCCCGAGCGCGGCGGCGCGGATCCTGTTCGGGAACATCTCGCCGAGGAAGACCCAGACGACGACGCCCCAGGACAGCGCGAAGAAGAGCACGAACACATGGGCCGCGATCAGGGCGACCGTCCCCTGCGTGTTCGGCAGTTCGCCGTTCACCAGGGGCGCGGAGAACGCCCACGCCTCGAAGGCGAGCGCGACGGCCATCCCCGCCGAGCCGACGAGCGCGAGGGGCTTGCGGCCGACCCTGTCCACCAGGACCATCGCGATCACGGTGCCGATGATGTTCACGATCGACGTGGTGAACGAGTAGAAGAACGAGCTCGACGGGTTGATACCGACCGACTGCCAGAGCGTCGCCGAGTAGTAGAAGGCGACATTGATGCCGACGAGCTGCTGGAACATCGACAGTCCGATGCCGACCCACACGATGGGCAGGAAGGAGAAGCGGCTGCCCTTCAGGTCCTTGAAGGTCGACTTGTGCTCGCGGCGCATGGCGTGGTCGATCTCGGCGACCCGGGCGTCCAGATCGACATCCTTGTTCTCGACCTCCGCGAGCACCTTCTTGGCGTGGTCCACCCGGCCCACGGAGATCAGATAGCGCGGTGACTCGGGGATCGCGAGGGTGAGCAGACCGTACAGAAGCGCCGGGACGACCATCACTCCGAGCATCCACTGCCACGCCTCCAGCCCCAGCAGCTTGCCGCGCTGCTCGCCGTCGGCGAGCTGGAGGATGCCGAAGTTCACCAGCTGGGAGATGGCGATACCGACGACGATCGCGGCCTGCTGGAAGGAGCCGAGCCGGCCCCGGTAGGCGGGCGGGGAGACCTCGGCGATGTACGCGGGGCCGATCACCGACGCCATGCCGATGGCGAAGCCGCCGATGATCCGCCAGACCGCCAGATCGTAGATGTCGAACGGCAGCGCGGAGCCGACGGCGCTGACGGTGAAGAGGGCGGCGGAGATCCGCATACAGCGGATCCGGCCGATCCGGTCGGCGATCCGGCCCGCCGTGGCGGCACCGATCGCACAGCCGATCAGGGCGATGGCGATGACCTGTGCGAGGGCCGCCGCGCCGATGTCGTATCTGCTCCTGATGGCTTCGACGGCGCCGTTGATCACCGAGCTGTCGTAGCCGAAGAGGAAGCCGCCCATCGCTGCCGCGGCCGTGATGAAGATGACATGGCCGAGGTGTTCCGGCGGGGCCGCGTGGCCTCCGGACGGCGGTACCCGCGCTGTGCTGGTCACATGTGCTCCTGGTGCCGCCCGGCTGCCATCGCCGGACGTGGGGTGGGCGAGCCCTTCCAGTGGGTCACAGCTCATCCCCGGCCACCACTTGTACGCGTGCTGTACGCGGGCCCGACGCGAGCCGGAGATGACGCGGGGCGGAAGGTGACGCGAGCCGGCGGTGATACGGGGTCAGCGCAGCCGCTGGCTGATGACCTTGGAGACCCCGTCGCCCTGCATGGAGACCCCGTACAGCGCGTCGGCGACCTCCATCGTCCGCTTCTGATGCGTGATCACGATCAGCTGGGAGCTCTCCTGGAGCTCCTGCATGATGCGGATCAGCCGCTGGAGATTGGTGTCGTCGAGCGCCGCCTCGACCTCGTCCATCACATAGAACGGGCTCGGCCGCGCCTTGAAGATCGACACCAGCAGCGCCACCGCCGTCAGGGACCGCTCGCCGCCGGAGAGCAGCGACAGCCGCTTGACCTTCTTGCCCGGCGGCCTGGCCTCCACGTCCACCCCCGTGGTGAGCATGTTCTCGGGGTCGGTGAGGATGAGCCGTCCCTCGCCGCCCGGGAAGAGCCGTGAGAAGACCCCCTCGAACTGTTCCGCCGTGTCCCGGTACGCCTCGGTGAAGACCTGCTCGACGCGTTCGTCGACCTCCTTCACCACGAGCAGCAGATCCGCCCGGGTCTTCTTCAGGTCTTCGAGCTGCTCGGAGAGGAACTTGTGGCGTTCCTCCAGCGCCGCGAACTCCTCCAGGGCGAGCGGATTCACCTTCCCGAGCTGCTGATGCGCCCGTTCGGCCGCCTTGAGCCGCTTCTCCTGCTCGGCTCGCACGTACGGCTTCGGCTGGTTGCGCGGATCCGCCGGGTCCTCGGGCAGTTCCTCGCCCTCCGCGGGCGGGGACGGCGGTACGAGCTGATCGGGGCCGTACTCGGAGATCAGCCCGGCCGGCTCAACGCCCAGCTCCTCCAGGGCCTTGGCCTCCAGTTGCTCGATCCGCATCCGCTTCTCGGCGCCCATGACCTCACCGCGGTGCACGGAGTCGGTGAGCTTGTCCAGCTCGGCCTTGAGGTCGCGGCCCTGGTTGCGCTCGGCGGCCAGCTCCCGTTCCCGTTCGGCCTTGGCCGCCTCGGCGGCGACGCGCTCGGCCTCGGCCCGTACGACCGACACCTCCACATGCGCCAGCAGCTGCCGGGCGCCGGCCGCGACGGCCCCGGCCACCTGGGCCTCGTGGCGCAGTCGCGCACGGCGCTGTTCCGCGCGCGCCCGCGCCTCGCGCTCGGCACGCGCTCCCCGGTCGAGCGCGTCGGCCCGGCCCGCGAGCCCCTTCACCCGCTCCTCATGGGTACGGACCTGGAGCCTGGCCTCCATCTCGGTCTGCCTGGCGTTGGCTCCGTCGGCGGCGAGCCGGTCCCGTACGGAGGTGTCCGGCTCCTCCTGGACCGGGGCCTCCTCCGCGACCAGCAGCCGTTCCGCGAGTTCCTCCGCCTCGGCGGTGGCGCGCTCCAGCGCCTCCTGGGCCCTGCCCGCGGCCGCGGTCGTACGCTCGGCCTCGCCCGCGGCCGCGCGGGCCTGTCCGGAGAGCCGTCCCAGCTGCCCGGACACGGCGGACTTCTCCCGGTCGGCGGCCCGGCGCCGCTCCCCGAGCTCCTCGACCAGCGCGGCGCACTCGGCCCGCCGCTCGGTGGCGCGGCGCTGCGCCCCGGCCAGTTCCTCGCACCGTACGGCCAGCTCCGCGAGGTCGGCGGCGGCCTCGTCGACGGAGGCCTGTACCTCCAGCAGGCTCGGCGCGCCCGCCGAGCCGCCCTGCGCGAAGTGCGCGCTGAGCACATCTCCCTCGGCGGTCACGGCGGTGAGCGCGGGCCGCGCGGCGATGAGATCCTCGGCGTCCTCCAGCGTCCCGACGACCACCGTGTCGTGTACGAGCCGCCGTATGGCGCCCAGCAGCTCGGCGGGTCCGCTCACCAGGTCGATGACATACGGCACGGCGCCCGCGGAGACCGCGGTACGTACGGAACGGCCGGCGGCGTCCGTACCGCGTCCCTCCGCCGCCGTCTGGCCGGGCACGCCGGGGCCCGTCCCGGAGCCGGTCGGCGGACCTGGCCCGTCCTCCCCGGGAGGGCCGGCCGGCAGCAGGGCTGCCCGGCCCGCGTCCTGTTTGCGCAGCAGCCGGATGGCCTCGGCCGCCGCCGTCGGATCGGCGACGGCGATCGCGTCCGCGGCGGCGCCGAGCGCCGCGGCCACCGGGATCTCGTACCCGGGGGTGACGGTGAGCAGTTCGGCGGCAGGACCGAGCAGGCCGGAGAGGCTCTCGCGGGACGCGAGCAGCGCGCCGGTGCCGTCCTTGCGGCGCAGGCCGAGGGCGAGCGCTTCATGGCGGGCCGCGAGGGCCGCCCGTTCGCGTTCCGCCGTGGTGGCGGCCTCGCGCGCCGCCGTCAGCTCGGCCTCCGCCGCGGACAGGGCGCCGCGGGCGCTGTCGTACCGCTCGCCCAGTTCATGGTCCTCGGCGTCCAGCCCGTCCACCTCGGCCTTGAGCTGTTCGTACTCCTCCTGGGCGGCCACGGCGCGCTCGCGCGCCTCGTCACGGGACGCGGCGAGGCGGCCGATCTCCGCCTGGGCCGACGCCGCCCGGCCACGGGCGGCGTTGACCTGGCCATGCAGCCTGGCGAGGCCCTCGCGGCGGTCGGCGATCGCGCGGGCGGCGTCCTTGAGCCGGCGTTCCTCCGCCGCCAGTTGCCGTTCCAGCTCGGCGCGGTGCGCGACGGTGTCCTCGCGGGCGTGCTCGGCCGCCTCCAGCGCGGCCTCCAGCTCCGCCTCCTGCTCCCGGATCCGGGCGGCCTCGCGCTCCATGTCCTCGGGGTCGCGGCCACGCCGCTCGTCCGTGGGGGCCGCGGTCGCGCTCTTCACCCGCGCGTCGGCCAGCGAGACCGTGCCCCGTACCCGCTCGGCCAGCTGGGACAGTTCGTACCAGGTCTGCTGGGCCCGCTGGAGGCGCGGCGCCAGCCGCCGTACCTCGTCCTCCAGCTCGGCTTCCCTGGTCAGCGCGGCCTTGAGCCTGGCCTCGGTGGATTCCTTGCGCTGCTTCAGTTCGGCCTCGTCGGCGATCTCCGAACGGAGCGCGTCGCGCAGCCTCACCAGATCGTCGGCGAGCAGCCGCAGCCGCGCGTCACGCAGATCCGCCTGTATGACGGCGGCCCGCCGGGCGACCGCCGCCTGCCGTCCGAGGGGTTTGAGCTGGCGGCGCAGCTCGTCGGTGAGGTCCTGGACGCGGGCCAGGTTCGCCTGCATCGAGTCCAGCTTCCGCAGCGCCTTCTCTTTGCGCTTGCGGTGTTTGAGTACTCCGGCGGCCTCTTCGATGAACGCCCTGCGTCCCATGGGGTCGGCGTGCAGAACGGAGTCGAGCTGGCCCTGGCCGACGATGACATGCATCTCGCGGCCGATACCGCTGTCGGACAGCAGTTCCTGGATATCGAGAAGGCGGCAGGTGTCGCCGTTGAGCTGGTATTCGCTGCCGCCGTTGCGGAACATGATCCGCGTAATGGTGACTTCCGCGTAGTCGATGGGCAGCGCGCCGTCGGTGTTGTCGATGGTCAGGGAGACCTCCGCGCGGCCGAGCGGCGGGCGCCCGGTCGTCCCGGCGAAGATCACATCCTCCATCTTGCCGCCGCGCAGCGACTTCGCCCCCTGCTCCCCCATGACCCAGGAGAGCGCGTCCACGACATTGGACTTTCCCGAGCCGTTCGGACCCACCACACAGGTGATCCCCGGCTCGAAGCGCAGCGTCGTGGCGGAGGCGAAGGATTTGAACCCGCGCAGGGTCATGGCCTTGAGATGCACGCCGCCGGACTCTACCCGGCTCCGATCGTCCCTCGCCGGTTTCACCGCCGAACGTGCAGGGCACATCAGACGTTAAGAAAGGCGTGGCAGCGCCAACAATGCTTCGTACAGCGGAAGATGGAAAGAAAGAAGGGACGCCGAAGCGTCCCTTGCATATCTTGCGAGAGTGTTTCTCACCCGACCCCGAGGGGGGCTGTTGTCAGGTGAGCGCCGGCTCCGCCTGGGGTACATCGATGTCGATGCCATTGAGCAGCGACTCTCCGGGGTGCTGTGCGACGGCGGCGTTCAACACGTCGTTCTCGGACTGGATCCGTACGAGTTCGGATTCGAGGTCCTGGACGCGCTGCTGGAGCCGTCGCATCTCGGCGAGGAGTCGCGGGTCGGAACCGCCGACATAACCGAGAAGCGCCTTTGCCATGATGAATGGTCCTCCACACTGAGTGACCGACCGGATGCGGTGTGGGTCGTGAGGGAAATCGCACCCGCGGTGCTTGGCAGTGCTTGTTCATCACTGCGGTTCTTACTGCCAAACAGCTAAGGTGCGCGGGGATTCCAGACTCTCACCAAAAAGTTTGACGGTCAACACGATCACAGCCCGTGCCGACGGGCGGCCCGGTGGCGGGCGCCCGCGAGGGGTGCGGCCCCGGTTCGGTCACGGGGCCCCTGGGGCGTGGAGATCATCGTTGTCCGGGCAGCCTGGCACGACTGACGGTTCTTGGCAACCACCAGGTCACCGCGGACTTGCGCATGTGCCGTCGGCATCCGCGAGCCTCCCGGCGCCGCCCGGGACGGCGCGATCTCAGCGGATCGCGAAGGTCTCGTAGCCCCCGCGGGGGGTGTCCCAGATCTCAGTGACTCCGTCCACACGCCCGGGTGTGTCGGCGGAGCGCAGCCATTCCAGCAGACGGTGGCAATTCTCACGTGGCCCCTCGGCGACGACCTGCACCCTGCCGTCGTCCAGATTGAGGGCGAATCCGGTGAGGCCGCCGATCTCCAGAGCGTTTGCCCTGGTGAACCAGCGGAACCCCACTCCTTGCACTCTTCCGCGTACCCAGGCCGTTACTCGAACGTCTTCTTTCATGCACGCAAGCTAACCGGCCAATTGCCTCGGGCACCCGGCGCCCCCGCGGACCATGCCGTACAGTCCCGTCGCAATAGCCTCACTCGTTCGGGTGAGATCTGGACACGTTGCCGTCGAGAGCATGAGGAAGGCACATGGGACGCCACCGCCGCTCAGCCGCCGCCCCGCCCGTCGAGGACCACGTGGACGGTGCGCGCCGGAAGAGGCGGATCGCCACCCCTGTACGTACCGGCCTGCTGGGCGCCTCCGCCGCCATGGCGGTCGGAGCCGTGGCCGTCGCCTCGGGCCTGCTGCCCGGCGGCGGGGACCACTTCACGGTCGGCGGCAGCGCCAACGGCGGACAGATACGTACCGAGGGCGCTCCGGAGCTTCAGCAGCAGGGCGGCTCGTCCGGCGAGCCGACGCGGGAGACCTCGGTCTCGCCGAGCCGTGGCGCCGAGCGGACCCAGTCGCCGTCGGCGTCCGCGTCACCCACTCCGCGCAAGCCGTCCGTCACTCCTTCGAAGGACGCTTCGTCGTCGTCTCCGACCGCCGAGCGGTCGGAGAAGACGACGAAGCCCGCCGCCGCCCCACCGCGGCCGAAGGCCGAGATACCGACCCGCTCCAGCGAGGCCCCGGCGCCCGAGCAGACCACCGAGCGCGCCGTGGAGGCGCCCGCGGCCCCCGGCTCCAGTTCCTCCGAGGCGGCCGTGCTCTCCCTGGTCAACAAGGAGCGCGCGAAGGTGGGGTGCAGCCCGGTGCGGGCCGATGCCTCGCTCGGCAGGCTGGCGCAGGACTTCAGCGACGACATGGCGGAGCGCGGGTTCTTCGACCACACGGACCCGGACGGCAAGACGCCCTGGGACCGCGCCGACAGGGCGGGCGTCAAGGGTCTGGGCGGCGAGAACATAGCCAGGGGGCAGGCCACCGCTCAGTCCGTGATGGACTCGTGGATGAACAGCGAGGGCCATCGCGCGAACATACTGAACTGCGATTACACCCGGCTGGGTGTCGGTGTCCACACCGGCTCCGGCGGCCCGTGGTGGACGCAGGACTTCGGCTTCTGAGCCAGGCCGCCCTGACAGAGGCCCGGCCACCCCCGGGAAAGCTCACTAACCATACGAAAGCGCCACCTGTCGGGTGGCGCTTTCGGTTGTAAAGTCGCGGCCATGGACGCCTTCGATGTCTTCTCCCGGCAGTGCCCCTCGCGCACCACACTGGAGCATGTGATGGGCCGCTGGGGCGGTCTGACGCTCACCGCCCTGTACGAGAGCCGCCTCCGCTTCAACGAACTGCGGCGGCGCGTCGACGGCGTGAGCGAGAAAATGCTCTCCCAGACCCTTCAGGCGCTGGAGCGGGACGGTCTGGTGCTGCGCGAGGCGCGGCCGGTCAATCCGCCGTGGGTGGATTACGAGCTGACCGCGCTGGGCCGGGAGGTCGCCGAGCGGCTGCTCGGGCTGATCAAGCTGGTGGAGGGGCGGATGCCCGAGGTGATCTCGGCGCGGGAGCGTTACGACACGACGCGCGGAACCCTCTGACAGCGCGGACAGAAGTAGCTCGACCGGTTCATCCAGGGCCGTCGGCGGATCGGTGTCCCACAGCGCCGGCACGGCTCGTCCTCGCGTCCGTACGCGTCCAGCGACCGGTCGAAGTACCCCGACTCACCGTTCACATTGACGTACAGGCTGTCGAAACTGGTGCCGCCGACATCGAGGGCCGCGTTCATCACGTCCCGTACATGACCGAGGAGTTCCGTGGCGCGCGGCCTGGGCAGGGTGGCCGTGGGGCGTTCGTAGTGGAGGCGACCGCGCCACAGCGCCTCGTCGGCGTAGATATTGCCGACGCCGCTGATCAGCGACTGGTCGAGCAGGGCGCGCTTGACCGTCGTACGGCGCAGCTTCAGCGCGGTGAGGAAGGCCGCGTCGTCGAAGGCCGGGTCCAGCGGATCCCTGGCGATATGCGCGATGACATCGGGCAGTCCGTCGGGGGTGTTCTCATGCAGCGAGAGCCCGCCGAAGGTGCGCTGGTCGACGAAGCGCAGTTCGGTTCCGAGGGTGTCGGCGAAGCGGATCCGGATGCGCAGATGCTTCTCGTCGGGCGCGCTCTCCGGCTGGACCAGCAGCTGGCCGCTCATGCCGAGATGGCCGAGGATCGAGGCGTCCGTGTCGGCGAGGGGCAGCCACAGGTATTTGCCGCGCCGGCGTGCCGTACCGATGGTGTGCCCCTTGAGCTGGGCCGCGAAGTCCGCGCCTCCGGCGGTGTGCCGCCGTACCGCGCGCGGATGCAGCACCTCGGTCTCGGCGACGGTCCGGCCGCTGACCCAGCGTTCGAGTCCACGCCGGACGACTTCGACCTCGGGCAGCTCGGGCACGGGACGCTCCTGGGGGTGAAGGGAACCGGAACGGGTGCGCCCCTCATGCCGTACGACGACGCGAGGGGCGCACCCGGAAGGAGGGAGCACGGACGCTCAGGCGTTGGCGGTGTCCGCGGGAGTCTGCTCCGAGGGAGCTGAAGAGGTGTCGGCGGCCTCTTCAGACGTGGCGTCGACAGACGTGCTGTCCTCGGCCTTGGCGTCGACGCCGTCCTTCACGTCGACGTCGGAGTCGGCGTCGGTCTTCCCCGCCGCCTCGCGTTCGTCCGCCGCGGTCCGGATGGACCGCCAGGCGGACTCCGCCGCCTGCTGCTCCGCTTCCTTCTTGCTGCGGCCGGTGCCGGTGCCGTACGAGACACCACCGACGCGGGCGGCAGCGGTGAAGGTCTTCTCGTGGTCCGGGCCCGTTTCCGTGACGAGATACTCGGGAACACCGAGACTCTCCGCCGCGGTCAGCTCCTGGAGACTGGTCTTCCAGTCCAGGCCGGCCCCGAGATTCGAGGACTTCTCGATCAGCGGGTCGAAGAGCCGGTGCACCAGCTCGGACGCCGCGTCGAGGCCCTTGTCGAGATAGACAGCGCCGATCACCGCTTCAAGGGTGTCGGCGAGGATGGACGCCTTGTCCCGGCCGCCCGTGCCCTCTTCGCCCCGGCCGAGCCGGATGAAGGAGCCGAGTTCGAGGCCGCGGCCCACTTCCGCAAGCGCACGCGAGTTGACCACCGCGGCCCGCAATTTGGCCAACTGGCCTTCAGGCAGATCGGGGTGGGTGCGGTACAGCGTGTCCGTGACCACCAGTCCGAGCACCGAATCCCCGAGGAATTCGAGCCGCTCGTTGGTGGGCAGACCGCCGTTCTCGTACGCGTACGAACGATGGGTCAGCGCACGCACCAGAAGGGCGGTCTCGAGCTGATACCCGAGCCGCCCTTCCAGAAGCGTGTGGGACGAGGCTGTGCTGACATTGTCTGTCTGCTTCTTGGCATGGGACAGTTCAGACATTGAGCCTCTCACCAGCCGCTCAGACCTCGAGGACCTGGCGCTTGTTATAGGTGCCGCAGCTCGGGCACGCGATGTGCTGCAGCTTCGGCTCCTGGCAACGCTCGCACGAAACCAGGGTGGGGACCGCAGCCTTCCACTGCGACCGGCGGTGGCGCGTGTTGCTGCGCGACATCTTCCGCTTCGGAACAGCCACGGCTACTTCTCCTGCTTCTCGTCGACGCCCGCTTCGGCGCCGCCCATGTTGTCCTTCTCGCCGTCCTTGACGGTCTCGGCGAGTCCCTGCAGTGCCGCCCAACGGATGTCGACGGCGTCGTGGTGGTGGTCCGGGTTCTCGTCCAGCCTGATCCCACATGTGGAACACAGACCGGCACAGGTCTCCCGGCACACCGGCTGCATCGGCAGTGCGAGTACCACCGCGTCACGCAGCACCGGTTCGAGGTCGAACAGGCCATCTTCGATGAAGAGTCTGTCGTCGTCCTCGCTGTACTCGGCGTCAGCGGCCGGCTCCGCACGGGTGCGGCCCCGGTCATCGGCGTCGTGGTACGAGAACATCTCCTGGAAGTCCGCCGCCACTTCCTGGCTGAGCGGCTCCAGACACCTTACGCACTCCCCCTCGGCCACCGCACGGGCGGTGCCCGTGATGAGCACCCCCTCCATGACGGATTCGAGACGGAGGGCCAGCTCGACGGGCGCGCCCTCGGGCGCCCCGATCACCCCCGCGATACCGAAGTCCTTGGGGGCGGGTACCGAGCGGGTCAGCTTCTGGAGCGCACCAGGACGCCGCCCCAGCTCGTGTGTGTCGAACACGAGGGGGTCGCGGTGGTCGAGGCGCGCGTTCAGGGCTTTTCCCGCTTTCGGATCGATGGGGGGCCGCCACCGTCGCGAGAGCGAGCGGGCGGCATGGGCCGCGGACATACACGCGGCCGAAGAGCCAGGGTACTGGACCGGCCGCCGTAGGCCCAATCCGGCCCCTCGGGGGCGGCCGGACCGGGCGGCCGAACCGGCGGCCGGAGGGGCCGGTGGTCTCAGCGTCCTTGCTCGTACCGGCGCAGCTGCTCGATGTCGATCATGCTGGTGTCGAAGAGGCTGGTCTCGTCGAGGGTGCTGCGGGGCTCCTGGGCCGGGGGCAGCGCGTGCTGCTGGGGCTGGACCTCGGGCTGCTGCTGCCAGCCGTAGTTCGGGTCGTACCCCTGCGGCTGGCCGTGGCTCTGGTCCTGGGCGTGGCTCTGGTCCTGGCCGTATCCCTGCTGCTGGTACGCGTACGGGTCCTGCTGGTAGCCGTACGCGTCCTGCTGCTGGTAGCCGCCGTAGCCCGTCTCCGCGGCGTACGCGGGGTCGTGGTAGCCGGCCTCGGCGTACTGGGGCACCGGCTGGGCCTGGGGCGGCGTCTGCGGGTACGCGGGCTCGGCGTAGGGCTGCTGGGCCGGTACCGGGGGCTGCCGCGCCGCCACGGGCTCCTGGGCGCCTTCCCGGGGGCTCCCCGCGAGGTCCGCCAGATAGTCCGCGTCGCTGGTGCGCCCCTGCGGGCCCGCCGCGTCCTGGGCGGCCATGTGCGCGCCGAGATCGTCCGAGTCGGTACGGCCGTGGAGTTTCTGCCTGCCGCGGCCGACCGCTTCGAGGGTCTTGGACAGAACGGCCTCGAAGGCGCCGAACTTGGTGTCGATGTACTCGTCGGCCCGCCGGATCAGGGTGCCGGGGTCGTCGCTGTACTCGGGGGCATCGTCGTCGTCACCGCCGGCCGCGCGGCCGAGCAGCTTCTCACGGCCCCGGTCGACGGAGCCGATGGTCTTGGTGAGGACGACCTCGAAGTTGGCGAGCTTGGAGTCGACGTAGTCGTCGGCCTCGGCGCGGATCTCCTCGGCGTCCCTGCGGGCCTCCGCGAGGATGCGGTCGGCCTCCTCCTGGGACTGCCGGGCGACCGCGGTGTCGGAGATCAGCCCGGAGCGCTGGGCGTGCGCCGCCTCGATGATGCGCTCCGCCTCCTGGCGGGCCTGCTCGGCCAGCTGCTCCCGGCCGCCGATCAGCTCCTGGGCCTGGGCCAGCGAGCCCGGGAGCGCTTCCCGTACCTCTTCCAGCATGGCGAGCAGCTCGGCGCGGTTCACCACGCAGGACGCCGACATGGGCATGGAGCGGGCGCTGCCCACCGTGTCGACGATCTCGTCGAGCTTCTTCTGTACGTCCACCGTGTGCTCGCCACTCTCTCAGCTGGTTTGGAGACGGACGCAACGACTGTACGGCCAGTTCGAGCCCGTCCGACACCGAATGACGGGCCGTCAGTTCCTCAGCGCTCGCCGAGGCGCGCGATCAGGGCCGAGTGGACGGCCGCGGGCAGCAGGTGGGAGACGTCTCCGCCCCAGGTCGCGACCTCTTTGACCAGGGAGGAGGAGAGGAAGCTGTAGGTGGGGTTGGTGGGGACGAACAGCGTCTCGACCCCGGAGAGTCCGTTGTTCATCTGGGCCATCTGCAGCTCGTAGTCGAAGTCGCTGACGGCGCGCAGCCCCTTGACGATGGCGGGGATGTCGCGCTGCTTGCAGAAGTCGACGAGCAGCCCGTGGAAGGCCTCGACCTCCACATTGCCGAACTCGGCGGTGACCTCACGGATCAGATCGATCCGTTCCTCGATCGTGAACAGCCCCTTCTTGGACTGGTTGATCATTACCGCGACATGTACGACGTCGTACAGCTTGGAGGCGCGGGCGATGATGTCGAGATGTCCATTGGTGATGGGGTCGAAGGACCCCGGACAGACGGCGCGGCGCAACGTGATTCCCTCGCTCTCCGGTCCGGTCATGGTGCGTCTTCACTCGTAGAGGCGGCGCGACCGTACCAAAGCGTCCCCTCGCCGTAACGACGGGACCGCAATGGCTCGAAACCCTCCGGCCAGTCGAACTCCCCACCCCTGGTGCTGCGTTCCACGGTGGCGACGGCGGCGGCGCTGAGCCACCCCCTTGTGCGGAGTGTGAGGAGTATCTCCCGAAGATCGTCGTCGGTGACGGCGTACGGCGGATCGAGGAAGACCAGGTCGTAGGGGGTGTCGGGGACCTGTCCCGTGATGATCTGTTCCGCTTTGCCGGTACGGACCTCCGCGCCGGGAAGCCCGAGCGCCGCGACGTTCGCACGGACGGTCCGGGCGGCGCGGCTGTCCGCCTCGACGAGCAGCGCGTGCGCGGCGCCGCGGGAGAGCGCCTCCAGACCCACGGCGCCGGATCCCGCGTACAGATCGGCGATCCGGATGCCGTCGAGGGTGCCGAGGAGCGATTCCCAGCTGGAGAAGAGGCCCTCACGCGCCCGGTCGGAGGTGGGGCGGGTGCCGGTGCCTGGCGGTACGGCGAGACGGCGTCCGCCGGCGGCACCGGCGATCACGCGGGTCATGGGAGTCGGGTCCTCGGTTCGATGGCGTCGTGGGCGGTGGTCGGGTACGGGTGGGCGCGGGGCTCGGATTATGGCTCTGCCCCCACGATATGGCGTACGCCCCGAGCGGGCCCGGCCCGGTGCGGCATGGCCGGGTCCCGCGGGGTCAGCCCTTGTCGAGGTACTGCTCGCGTTCGGTGTCCAGCAGGGCGTCCAGCGCCGTACGCAGCTCCGGGGAGCCGGTCAGCTCCGGGTCCTCGGCGACCACCGCGGCGGCCTCCTCCCGGGCGGCGGCGATGATCTCCTCGTCCTCGATGACCGCGAGCATCCGCAGCGAGGAGCGCACCCCGGACTGGGCCTGGCCGAGGACATCGCCCTCACGGCGCTGTTCGAGGTCGATACGGGACAGCTCGAAGCCGTCGAGCGTGGCGGCGACCGCGCCGAGCCGGGCCCTGGCCGGGCTCGCCTCGGGCATGTCCGTGACCAGCAGACAGAGGCCGGGGGCCGAGCCGCGGCCGACGCGTCCGCGCAGCTGGTGCAGCTGGGAGACGCCGAACCGGTCCGCGTCCATGATCACCATGGCGGTGGCGTTGGGGACGTTCACCCCGACCTCGATGACCGTGGTCGCGACGAGCACGTCCACCTCGCCCGCGGCGAAGCGGCGCATCACGGCGTCCTTGTCGTCCGGCTGCATCCGGCCGTGCAGGATCTCGACGCGCAGCCCCTGGAGCGGTCCCTGGGTGAGCTGCCCGGCGACCTCCACGACCGCGAGCGGGGGCCGCTTCTCGGCCTCGTCCTCCTTGGACGGCTTGGTCTTCCCCTTCGCCTTGTCGTCCTCCTCGTCGCCGCCGATCCGGGGGCAGACGACATACGCCTGATGTCCCTTTCCGACCTCCTCCCGCACCCGTTCCCAGGCGCGGGCGAGGAAGTGCGGCTTGTCCTGGGCCGGCACCACATGGCTGGCGATCGGCGAGCGGCCCGCCGGGAGCTGGTCGAGGACGGAGGTCTCCAGATCGCCGAAGACGGTCATCGCGACCGTACGGGGAATGGGCGTGGCCGTCATGACCAGCAGATGCGGGGGCTGTTTGCCCTTGGAGCGGAGCGCGTCGCGCTGCTCCACACCGAAACGGTGCTGCTCGTCCACCACGACCAGTCCGAGGTCGTGGAACCGCACCTTGTCCTCGATCAGCGCGTGCGTACCGATCACGATCCCGGCCTCGCCGGTGACCAGATCGAGCAGCGCCTGACGCCGCGCGGCCATGCCCATCGAGCCGGTGAGCAGGACGACCTTGGTGCCGTGCTCGGCCCCGCCAAGCATTCCTCCCTGGGCCAGCTCGCCCATCATCTCCGTGATCGATCGGTGGTGCTGCTGGGCGAGCACTTCCGTGGGCGCCAGCATGGCGGCCTGACCGCCCGCGTCGACGACCGCGAGCATCGCCCGGAGCGCGACCAGCGTCTTGCCCGAGCCGACCTCGCCCTGGAGCAGCCGGTGCATGGGGTGTTCGGTGCCGAGGTCCGCGAAGATCTCGCCGGTGACCTTCCGCTGGCCGTCGGTGAGGGTGAAGGGCAGATCGGCGTCGAAGGCGTCCAGCAGCCCGTCGGGCACGGGCCTGCGGGCCACGGCGGGCAGCTGCGCGTCCGCGTACCGCCGCCGGGCCAGCGCGACCTGGAGGACGAACGCCTCGTCCCACTTCAGCCGCTGTCTGGCGGATTCGATGTCGGCCCGGGTCTCGGGCCGGTGAACCTTGAGCAGCGCCTCGGGCAGGGAGGAGAATCCACGGCCGTCGCGCAGCGCGGGCGGCAGCGGATCGACGGCCTCCGCGGCTCTGGGCAGGACCGCGTCGACCGCTTTGGTGATCTTCCAGGACTCCAGCCCCTTGCAGGCGGGATAGATCGGGATCAGCTTGCCCGCGAAGGCGTCCACGGCCTGCGCGGTGTCCTCCGTGGACCCGTCGTCGTCGGTGGCCCTGCCCAGCGGCACATAGGTGGGGTGCGCGAGCTGGAGCTTGCGGTTGAAGACGGAGACCTTGCCCGCGAACATCCCGCGGCTGCCCGGCGGGAGCTCCTTGTGCGGCTTGTGGATTCCCCTGCCGAAGAAGACCAGTTGGAGCCGGCCGCTGCCGTCGGTGAGGGTGATCTCCAGACGCTGGCCCCGGCCGTGGTTGAACGTCAGGATCCGGGAGTCGGCGACCTGCGCGACCACCGTGACGTCCTCGTCCAGCGGCAGCTCGGCCAGCTTGGTGAGCTGGCCGCGCTCCTCGTACCGCCTCGGGTAGTGATGCAGCAGATCGCCGACCGTGTGCAGGTCGAGGTGTTCGGCCATCACCTTCGCGGTGGCGGGGCCGAGCGTCTTCTTGAGGGATTCATCCAGCGCGGACACGCGATCCATTGCACACCACGCCACTGACAGGCTGCTACTCCACGCCGATGAGCAGCGGAACGGACTGCCGGCCGCCCCGGTAGACCACGGTGTCGACGGCCAGATGGCCGTCCCGTACGTAGATCTCCAGGCGGTCGGCGAGCGCGTCGGGCACCTCGTCGCCGAGTACCAGCGTCACCAGTTCGCCGCCGGCCGCCAGCATCCGGGAGAGCACCGCCTCGGCGGTGGCGGTGAGATCGGCGCCGATCACCGCCACGTCCCCGTCGATCAGGCCGAGGACGTCCCCGGCCTGGCAGATACCCGCCATGGTCCAGGACTGCCGTTCGGCGACGGCCAGTTCGGCGTAGCGGGTGGCGCCGGCCGCGGTGGTCATGGCGACCACGTCCTCGTCGAAGCGGCGGTCCGGCTGGTGGACGGCGAGCGCCGCGATGCCCTGGACGGCGGCCCTGGTCGGGATGAGGGCGACCCGTACGCCCTCGGTACGGGCCTGTTCGGCGGCAGCGGCGGCGGTGTGCCGCAGCGCCGCGTCGTTCGGCAGGAGCACCACCTCGCGCGCGTGGGCCCGCCGGATCGCCTCGACCAGCTCCCCGCTGGCGGGCGGCTCCCCGGGGCGCGCGAGCACGGTCGTCGCGCCGGCTTCGGCGCACAGCCCCGCGAGCCCCTCTCCCGGGACCACCGCGACGACGGCCCGCTGGACCCGCTCGGGCGGCTCCTCGGCGGCGGCGCCGAAGTGGGTGATACGGATGCGGTACGGGCGTCCCGCCTCGACCCCGGCCTCCACGGCGGCGCCCGCGTCGTCGACATGGACGTGTACGTTCCACAGCCCGTCGCCGCCGACGACGACCAGGGAGTCCCCCAGCCCGTCGAGCCTGCCCCGGAGCCGGGCCACGGCGCGGTCGTCCGCCTCCAGCAGATAGATCACCTCGAAGGCGGGTCCGCCCCCGGGGCCGCAGGACTCGATCGACGACTCGACCGCGGCCGGGTCCTCGTACCGGCGGTGGCGCATCGGGAAGGCGGCCGGTGTCTCGCCCGTGAGGGACCGCACCAGGGCGCCGAGGACGGCGAGCAGCCCGCGCCCGCCGGCGTCGACGACTCCCGCGCGTCCGAGCACGGGCAGCTGGTCGGGGGTGGCCGCGAGCGCGGCGCGAGCGCCCGCGTACGCCGCGCGTACGGTGGCGCCCACGTCCGCCGCACCACCCCGTTCCGCCGCCTCCGCCGCCTCCGCCGCGGCGGAGGCCACGCTGAGGATCGTGCCCTCGACGGGGTGCGCGACGGCCTCGCGGGCCAGCCCGGCGGCCCGCCGCAGCGCCGGTGCGAGCCGCGCTCCGCCGGCCCCCTCGGGATCCGTCGGCGCCGGGTCCGCCAGCACCTCCGCCATCCCGCGCAGCAGCTGCGCCAGGATCGTCCCGGAATTCCCCCGGGCACCGAGCAGCGCGCCATGCGCCATGGCCCGTACGGCATCGGCGGGCGCGGGCACGGACGCACCGGTCTCATGGGCCGCGAAGACGGCCTCGACCGCCTGCGCCGCGGACTCCACGGTCAGATAGAGATTGGTGCCGGTGTCACCGTCCGCGACCGGATAGACATTGATCGCGTCGATCTCCTCGCGCTCCCGGCCCAGGGCCTCCAGCGCCAGCGAGCACCAGCTCCGTACCGCTGCTGCGTCGAGGGTCTGCGGCACCTGAGGGTCCTCCTTGAGCGGCCTGGATGCGGGCTGCACGCAGGGTAGCCCGGGGACGGGAGGCGAACAGCGGGCCAACCTCACGGAACGGAGCCGCTGTCCGTCATGGTAGTTTTCTTGTACCGAGGCAGGCGTTGTATGCTGCTGCGGTTGCCCGATGAGAGTCGGGCCAATCCCCCGGCAACGCCACATCAGTCACTGATCCCGGCACGCCGGATTTCTCTGTACGAGCATCTGAAGTCTTTGGAGTGACCCGTGGCTGCCAACTGCGACGTCTGCGGCAAGGGGCCGGGCTTCGGCAACAACATTTCGCACTCGCACCGCCGTACGTCCCGTCGCTGGAACCCGAACATCCAGCGCGTGCGTGCCGTGGTCGGTCGGACGCCGAAGCGGCTCAACGTCTGCACATCGTGCATCAAGGCCGGCAAGGTCTCGCGCTGACGCCTGCGTCGTAGCGCAGCCCCTGCGGTTGCCTTGAAAAGCCGGTCCACCTCGGTGGACCGGCTTTTTGCCGTGCCGTGGGCGGCCGAGCGGCGCCGTCAGCGGAAGCGCCACCCGTGATCCACCGGGCCTATCCCCGTGCCCAGTGGAAAGCCGTGCGCGATCGCGCCCGTCACATACTCCTTGGCCGTCCGGACGGCCGCCACCACGTCCTGCCCCCGGGCCAGGCCCGAGGCGATCGCCGACGCGTAGGTGCAGCCCGTGCCGTGCGTATGCCGGTTGTCGTGGCGCGGTGCGCGCAGCCAGTGTTCCTCGGCGCCGTCGGTCAGCAGATCCACCGCGTCCCCGGGCAGATGCCCGCCCTTGATCAGCGCCCAGCGCGGCCCGAATTCGAGTACGGCGCCGGCCGCGCGCCGCAGCCCCGTCTCGTCCTCCACCCGTACGCCGGTGAGCTGGGCCACCTCGTCCAGATTGGGGGTGGCGACGGTCGCGACCGGCAGCAGCCTCGTCCGTACGCCGTCCAGCGCCGAGGCGGCGAGCAGTGGATCGCCGTGCTTGGAGACCCCGACCGGGTCGACGACCACGGGGGCGTCCGTCCCGGCGAGCAGTTCCGCTACGGCCGCGACCAGTTCGGCGGAGGAGAGCATGCCGGTCTTCACCGCCTGGACGCCGATGTCGTCGACGACCGCGCCGTACTGGGCGCGTACGGCCCCCACCGGCAGTTCCCAGGCGCCGTGTACGCCCGTGGAGTTCTGGGCCGTCACCGCCGTGAGCACGCTCATGCCGTGCACACCGAACGCCAGCATCGTCTTCAGATCCGCCTGGATGCCCGCACCGCCGCCGGAGTCCGATCCGGCGACGGTGAGCACACGCGGTGGCACGGACGGTGGCGTAACTCGCTCAGGTATCGGCATGGTGCCGAATCTACTGGGCGTCCTCGATGTCCCCGAAGTGGTCCCAGCCGCCCTTGCGGGTCCAGGGCGCCCCGTCGACCGTCACCTGCGGCAGCGCGGACGGGTTGAGCACCTCACCGATCACCTTCCAGCGGGCCGGCAGCTTCACGTCCGGCGGGAACGTGGCGACGATGGCGTGATCCTCCCCGCCCGTCAGCACCCACTGGAGCGGGTCGATCCCGACCGCCTGGCCGATGTCGTTCATCTGCGAGGGGATGTCGATCAGACCGGAGCGCAGATCGATACGGACCTTGCTGGCCTCCGCGATATGCCCCAGATCCGCGACGAGTCCGTCGCTGACGTCGGTCATGGCGGTGGCACCGAGCCCGGCCGCCGCGGGACCCGCGTGGTACGGCGGTTCCGGTCTGCGGTGCGCCTCCACAAAGGCGCGGGGCGAGCGGAAGCCGCGGGAGAGCACCGCGTGCCCGGCCGCCGACCAGCCCAACCAGCCGGTGTAGGCGATGACATCGCCCGGCCGGGCGCCGGACCGGGTGACCGGCTCGTGGTTACGGAGATCGCCCAGCGCGGTGATGGCGATGGTGATCGTGTCGCCGCGTACGACATCACCGCCGACCACGGCCGCGCCCGCGACCTGGCACTCGTCGCGGATGCCGTCCATCAGCTCGGTGGGCCAGGTGACCGGGAGTTCGGCCGGGACGACGAGCCCGAGGAGCAGCGCGGTGGGGACCGCGCCCATCGCCGCGATATCGGCGAGGTTCTGCGCGGCGGCCTTCCGGCCGACGTCGTAGGCCGTCGACCAGTCACGGCGGAAGTGCCGCCCCTCCAGCAACAGGTCCGTACTCGCCACGACCCTGCGGTCGGGCGCGGCCACGACCGCGGCGTCGTCGCCCGGCCCGAGCCGGACCGCCGGGGTGGTGGTGAGCCGGGAGGTGAGTTCCCTGATGAGACCGAACTCCCCCAACTCGCCCACGGTTCCCTTCACCGAGTCTCCCCTCTCTGTCATTACCGGGCCGCACGCGCGGTCGCGGTCCTTCACTGCTGTCGGTACCGTCGTGAGTCGCGTCAACTTGGTCTTCCGTACGCCACCCCACGGGCGCCACCCGGGACCCGGGTCTCCCCGCCGCACTCGGCGACGCGATACCGTGGCGTCTCTTTCCCCCACATGATCCTCGTGGCCGCCCTGGAGGTTCCGTGGTACAGGCGTACATCCTTATCCAGACCGAGGTGGGCAAGGCGACGACCGTCGCCGAGACCATCGCCAAGATTCCGGGAGTTATCCAGGCCGAGGACGTCACCGGTCCCTATGACGTGATCGTGCGCGCTCAGGCGGACACCGTCGATGAGCTGGGCCGCATGGTGGTCGCGAAAATCCAGCAAGTGGAAGGCATCACCCGCACCCTGACCTGCCCGGTCGTGCACTTGTAGCCCCCGTCTACCCTTGGCCGGTGACCATTTCCTGTCGCCCGCCGTCCCGCCGCAGGCTATCCGGCCGTCCGCTCGTCCGCCTGTCCGCCGTCGTTCTGGTGGCGGCGGTGGCGGGCTGTTCCTCCGCCGGCACGTCGATGTCGGTCGCGGTTCCCCGTCCGCCCGCGCGGGAGGCAGCGCTGTGCCGGGCTCTCCACAAGGAGCTGCCGAAGACCGTCTCCGACCTCGGCCGGGCCGATCCCGAGCCGTCTTCCGAACTGACCGCCGGGTGGGGGGACGCCGCGATCGTACTGCGCTGCGGTGTCCCCCGGCCCGAGGGGATGAGCGATGCCCAGTCGGACGCGGTGGAGGCGAACGGCGTCAACTGGATGCTGGAGGAACGGGACTCGGGGCCCCGCTTCACGACCACCTACCGCGAGACGTATGTGGAGGTCACCATGGACGAACGGTTCACGCATGACTCCACACCGCTCGCCGAGCTGGCCGCGCCGGTCAAGAAGACGATTCCGTCCAGTCTGTGACTGGAGGCGCCCGGCGCGGCCCCCGAGGAGGGTCGGGTACGGGTGTCAGCGCAGCCCGGTCGGCCGGCGCAGCGCCGCCTGGATCAGCCGGTCGATCAGCTCCGGATAACCGACGCCGCTCTCCTGCCACATCCGCGGGAACATCGAGATGGGCGTGAAGCCCGGCAGCGTATTGATCTCGTTGATGACGAACTCGCCGTCCTCGGTGAGGAAGAAGTCCGCGCGGACCAGACCCTCGCAGGAGGCGGCCTCGAACGCCTCGACGGCGAGCCGCTGTACCTCGGCCGTCTGCTCCTCGGTGAGGGGCGCGGGCACCAGGCCGGTGGCCGAGTCGATGTACTTGGCCTCGAAGTCGTAGAAGTCGTGCGCCGTGACCGGCGGGATCTCCGCGGGCACACTGGCACGCGGGCCGTCCTCGAACTCCAGCACCCCGCACTCGATCTCGCGGCCCCGTAGCAGCGACTCCACCAGGATCTTGGGGTCGTGGCGCCGCGCCTCGATGATCGCCTCGTCCAGCCCCGAGGCGTCTTCGACCTTGGTGATCCCCATGGAGGATCCGGCGCGGGCGGGCTTCACGAAGAGCGGCCAGCCGTGCTCGGCGGCGAAGTCGGTGATCTTCTTGCGGGCGGCGGCGCCCTTGGCTCCTTCGGGGCCCTGCTCCCATTCGCGGGGGCGGATCACCAGATACGGGCCGACGGGCAGCCCGAAGGAGGTGAACACCCGCTTCATGTACTCCTTGTCCTGCCCGACGGCGGAGGCGAGGACGCCCGCGCCGACATACGGGACGCCGGAGAGCTCCAGCAGGCCCTGGAGGGTGCCGTCCTCTCCGTACGGGCCGTGCAGTACGGGGAAGACGACATCGACCTCGCCGAGCGCCTTGGGCACGGAACCGGGCTCGCTGTAGACGACCTCGCGGTTGCCCGGGTCGACGGAGAGTACGACGCCGCCGTCGGTCGACTCGGCGATCTGGTCGACGCTCGGCAGCGCGCGGTCGGCGATGGCCATCCGCTCCGGATCGTCGGCGGTGAGCGCCCAGCGGCCGTCGGTGGTGATACCGATGGGCAGGACGTCGTACTTCGTCCGGTCGATGGACCGCAGTACGGCCCCGGCCGTGACCACGGAAATGGCGTGCTCGGAGCTCCGTCCGCCGAAGACGACGGCCACGCGCGGCTTGCGGAGCTGCTGCTCAGGGCTCTGGGGGGAGTTCTCGCTGCTCATATCGCGATGAGCGTACCTGTTGGTAGCGCCGGAGTCAGCGTTGGTCGCGGCCGAGTCAGCGACCGTCGCCCGGAGTCGGCGGCGGAGTCGGCCACGGCGGCGGTCGCGGGCTCAGCTGCGCTCGGGCTTGGCGCTGCGCGACATCAGTTCCTTGAGCGCGACGAGCGGCGGCTTGCCGTTGTGCACGATGTCCACGACCGTCTCCGTGAGCGGCATGTCGACGCCGTGGCGGCGGGCGAGGTCGAGCACGGACTCACAGGATTTGACGCCCTCCGCCGTCTGCTTGGTGACCGCGATGGTCTCCTGGAGGGTCATCCCGCGGCCGAGGTTGGTACCGAAGGTGTGGTTGCGGGAGAGCGGCGAGGAGCAGGTGGCGATCAGATCGCCCATGCCGGCGAGGCCGGAGAAGGTGTGCGGGTCGGCGCCCATGGCGAGGCCGAGCCGGGTGGTCTCCGCGAGACCCCGGGTCATCAGGGAGGCTTTGGTGTTGTCGCCGAGGCCCATGCCGTCGGCGATTCCGACGGCGAGACCGATGACGTTCTTGACCGCGCCGCCGAGTTCACAGCCGACGACATCGGTGTTGGTGTACGGGCGGAAGTACGGCGTGTGGCAGGCGGACTGGAGGCGGCGCGCCACGTCCTCGTCCCGGCACGCGACGACGGCGGCGGCCGGCATCCGTCCGGCGATCTCCTTGGCGAGGTTGGGGCCGGTGATCACGGCGACCCGCTCGGCCGGTGCCTTGGCGACCTCCTCGATCACCTCGCTCATCCGCTTGGCCGTGCCGAGTTCGACGCCCTTCATCAGCGAGACGAGCACGGTGTTGGCGGGCAGTACGGGCGCCCACTCGGCGAGATTGCCGCGCAGCGTCTGCGAAGGCACGGTGAGCACCGTGAACTCGGCGCCGCGCGCCGCCTCCGCGGGGTCGGTGGTGGCCCGTACGCTCACGGGCAGTTCGAAGCCGGGCAGGTAGTCGGGGTTGGTGTGCGCGGTGTTGATCGCGTCGACGACCTCCCGGCGGCGGCCCCAGACCGTCACCTCGCATCCCGCGTCGGCGAGGACCATGGCGAACGCCGTACCCCACGAACCCGCTCCGAAGACCGCGACCCGCGTCACTTCGACCCCTCTTCCGCGGCCTTGCGCCGCTGTTCCGCCCTGGCCTTGCGATGGTCGTACGTGGCCGTGGGCACCGGCTCCCCGCGCAGTTCGGAGAGCAGTTCCGTGATCGCGGCCATGATGACCTCGGTGACCTCGCGCAGCAATTCGGGGGTGATGTCCCTGCCGTAGTAGCGGGCCAGGTCCACGGGCGGTCCGACGAGCACACGGTGCGTCTTGCGCGGGAGGAGGTTCGGCTTCTTCGCGTACGGCGGCAGCAGCAGATTGGCGCCCCACTGCGCGATCGGGATGACCGGGCACTTGGTCTGGAGGGCGACCCTGGCGACGCCGGTCTTGGCGGTCATGGGCCACTGCCCGGGGTCGCGGGTGATCGTGCCCTCGGGATAGAAGGCCACGCACTCGCCGCGCTCGACGGCATCGATGGCGGCGCGGAAGGCGCTCAGCGCGTCGCTGGTCTCGCGGTAGACGGGAATCTGGCCGGTGCCGCGCATCACGGCCCCGATGAATCCCTTGGTGAATAGGCCGTGCTTGGCGAGGAAGCGCGGAACGCGGCCTGTGTTGTACTGGAAGTGCGCGTACGCGAACGGGTCGAGATGCGAATTGTGGTTCACCGCGGTGATGAATCCGCCGTCGGCCGGAATGTGCTCCGCACCCTTCCAGTCCCGCTTGAGCAGTACGATCAGCGGCGGTTTCGCGATGGCCGCCGCCAGGCGGTACCAGAAGCCGATTCTGCGGCGGGACACTCGGACACCTTTCTCTTCTCGCCCGGCTCATTGCCCGGCTGCCGGGGGTCAAGTGTGGCCCCGGGCCCCTGCTCTGTCGAGAACACCGTACGCCCCGTCTCCGGGGCCGCCTCTGTGGGCCGGGACGGTGCCGGGCCACAATAGAGGGCGGATACACCTGGGCCGCTACAGCATGGACGGAGAGTTCGCCACGAACACCGACCCGACCGCCCGCTGGTCTCTGGTCGTCCCCCTCAAACCGCTCCGGCTGGCCAAGAGCAGGCTCGCGGGGACGGCGGGCGACACCCTGCGCCCGCGGCTCGCCCTCGCGTTCGCGCAGGACACCGTGGCAGCCGCGCTGGCCAGCCCCGCGGTCCGGGATGTGGTGGTCGTCACGGACGACCCGACGGCGAGCGCGGAACTGGCCGAGCTGGGGGCGCGCATCGTGCCGGACGCCCCGGCGAACGGTCTCAACGCGGCGCTGGCGCATGGCGCGCGCGCCGTCAGGGCGGTCAGGCCACGGGCCGCCGTGGCCGCGCTCAACGCGGATCTGCCGGCGCTGCGGCCCGCGGAACTGGCGCGGGTGCTCTCCGCCGCGGACGCATTTCCGCGCGCCTTTCTCGCGGACGCCGCCGAAATCGGTACGACATTGCTGACGGCCGCGCCCGGTGCCGAATTGAATCCGGCTTTCGGCGGTCCCTCCCGACATCGGCATTTGTCCTCGGGCGCGGTGGAAATAGTCCTGACCGGGGTCGATTCCGTACGGCGGGACGTGGACACGGGCGATGATCTGCGGGCGGCCGCGGCGCTGGGCCTGGGCCCGTACACGGCCCGCAGATACGCCCCTCGCGGCCCGCTGCCCGCTCCCCGGCCGGGGTGCTGAGGACGGCCTCCGCGGGCCGGCCGGGGACCGCTACGCTGCGGTTATGCAGGCGACCTCGTACACATACGATTCCGAGACCCGTGCCGGGAGTGTGCTGCTGGACGACGGCACTCCGGTGGAGTTCGACGCGGCTGCCTTCGACGCCGGCGGGCTGCGGCTGCTGCGGCCCGGGCAGCGCGTCCGGATCGAGACCGCGGGCGAGGGCGCGTCCCTCAGGATCACGCTGGTGACGCTCCAGACGCTCTGACGCCCCGCGTCGCCCCCAGCGCCTTTCCCCGCTCCGTACCCCGTACAACGCCGCGGGCCGGGCTCCCCGAGGGGAGCCCGGCCCGGCGCGTGTGGCCCTGTGCCGCTTTCTGACTACTTCTTCCTGGCGGCGGTCTTCTTCGCGGTGGTGGTGCGCGCGGTGGCCTTTCGCGCGGGGGCCTTCTTGGCCGTCGCCTTCTTGGCCGGCGCGGTCTTCTTCGCCGTGGCCTTCTTGGCCGCCGCCGTCTTGGCGGTCTTCTTCGCCGGCGTGGCCTTCTTCGCCGTGGCCTTCTTGGCGGCGGTCTTCTTGACCGCTGTCTTCTTGGCCGCCGTGACCTTCTTGGCGACGGTCTTGCGGGCCGCCGCGGTCTTGGCGGTGGCCTTCTTGGCCGCGGCCTTCACGGTCGTACGGGCGGAAACGCCGCCCGAGAGGCTGCCCTTGGGTGCCTTCTTGACGGCCACATCGTTCTTCGGGAGCTTCTTCGAGCCGCTGACCAGGTCCTTGAAGCCCTGTCCCGCGCGGAACCGCGGCACCGAGGTCTTCTTGACCCGGACGCGCTCACCGGTCTGCGGGTTACGGGCGTAACGGGCCGGGCGGTCGACCTTCTCGAACGAGCCGAATCCGGTGACCGAGACCCGGTCTCCGGCGACCACCGCGCGGACGATCGCGTCGAGTACCGCGTCCACCGCGTCCGCGGCCTGCTGACGGCCGCCGACCTTGTCCGCAATCGCTTCTACGAGCTGCGCCTTGTTCACGTCTTCCCCTTCGGAGACATTGCCAGAACGAAAGTGTTCAAGCTTTTTCGCACGTTAGGCAGATATATACCGCAAATCAAACACGAAACGGGCTAATCACCCTAGTGCCGCAACGAAGTCGACCTGGCGGAGATCCGCGGAGGTCAGTCGCCTTCCGGAAATCGACCCTCGTCCAGGTCCTTCATCAAGCGGTCCAGACGACGTGCCGCATCCGGGAGGTCATGTTTCGCCGCGGCCGTGATGACCAGCAGCTTCCGGGAGAGCGCCATCCGTACGCCATCCGGGACTTGCAGCGCACGCACCCTCGCGTGCGCTTCTTTGAGTTGTTCGGCGACTAACCCGTAGAGCTTGAGTTGGCTGTCGCGTTCCATGCACCGATTGTGCCATCTGGGGCGAGTTGTCGCCCGACGGGGGCTCAACAAGCAACTGCACCCCCTGCCGGGAGGCAGGGGGTGCAGTAGGGGAAAAGCGCTGCTCAGGCGGTAATTGTGCGCGGTTTGAAGGACGGCCTGGCGGCCTCGTACGCGGCGATGTCCGCTTCGTTCTGAAGGGTGAGACTGATGTCGTCGAGCCCGTTCAGCAACCTCCAGCGGGCGTTCTCGTCAAGCTCGAAATCAGCCGTCAGCGTTGCTCCGTCGGGGGAGGTCGCCCGCACCTGGCGCTGCTCCAGGTCCACGGCGACCTCCGTCGTGGGGTCGCTCTCCGCGATCGCCCAGAGGGCGTCCACGACCGGCTGCTCAAGAACCACGGTCAGCAGACCGTTCTTGAGCGAGTTGCCGCGGAAGATATCGGCGAACCGGGACGAGATGACGGCCTTGAAGCCGAAGTTCTGCAGGGCCCAGACGGCGTGTTCACGGGACGATCCGGTACCGAAGTCCGGTCCCGCGACCAGCACCGTCGCCCCCGCGTACACGGGGCGGTTGAGGACGAACTCGGGGTCCTTGCGCCAGGCCTCGAAGAGCCCGTCCTCGAAGCCGTCGCGGGTGACCTTCTTGAGCCAGTGGGCGGGGATGATCTGGTCGGTGTCCACGTTGCTGCGGCGCAGCGGTACGGCCCGGCCGGTGTGGGTGGTGAAGGCTTCCATGGTTATCGCGCTCCAGCGGGCGTACGGGCGCCGGCATCGGTGTCGGACAGATCGGCGGGCGAGGCCAGATGACCCAGCACGGCGGTGGCGGCGGCGACCTGGGGAGAGACCAGGTGGGTACGGCCGCCCTTGCCCTGCCGGCCCTCGAAGTTGCGGTTGGAGGTGGACGCGGAGCGCTCGCCGGGGGCGAGTTGGTCGGGGTTCATGCCCAGACACATCGAGCAGCCCGCGTGCCGCCACTCGGCTCCCGCGGCGGTGAAGACCTTGTCCAGGCCCTCCTCGACGGCCTGGAGGGCGACCCGTACCGAACCGGGGACCACCAGCATCCGTACGCCGTCGGCGACTTTGCGGCCTTCGAGCAGCGAGGCGGCCGAGCGCAGGTCCTCGATACGGCCGTTGGTGCAGGAGCCTACGAAGACGGTGTCGACCCTGATGTCGCGCAGCGCCTGCCCGGCAGTCAACCCCATGTATTCCAGGGCCTTTTCCGCGGCGTGGCGCTCCGAGGCGTCCTCGTACGAAGCCGGGTCGGGGACGCTCGCGGAGAGCGGAGCTCCCTGGCCGGGGTTGGTGCCCCAGGTGACGAACGGGGCCAGCTCCGCGGCGTCGATGAAGACCTCGGCGTCGAAGACCGCGTCGTCGTCGGTGCGCAGGGTCCGCCAGTAGGCGACCGCCGCGTCCCAGTCCGCGCCCTCGGGGGCGTGGTCGCGGCCCTTGAGATAGGCGAAGGTGGTCTCGTCGGGGGCGATCATGCCCGCCCTGGCCCCGGCTTCGATGGACATGTTGCAGATGGTCATCCGCGCTTCCATCGAGAGTTTCTCGATGGCGGAGCCCCGGTATTCGAGGATGTAGCCCTGGCCGCCGCCGGTGCCGATCCTGGCGATGATCGCGAGGATCAGGTCCTTGGCGGTGACCTCGGCGGGCAGTTCGCCCTCGATCGTGATCGCCATGGTCTTGGGACGGGCCAGCGGCAGCGTCTGGGTGGCCAGGACATGCTCGACCTGGCTGGTGCCGATGCCGAACGCCAGCGCGCCGAACGCGCCGTGGGTGGAGGTGTGGCTGTCGCCGCAGACCACGGTGGTGCCGGGCTGGGTGAGCCCCAGCTGCGGGCCCACGACATGGACGACGCCCTGCTCGACATCGCCGAGCGGATGCAGCCGTACCCCGAAGTCGGCGCAGTTCTTGCGCAGCGTCTCCAACTGGACACGGGAGACGGGGTCGGCGATGGGCTTGTCGATGTCGAGGGTCGGGGTGTTGTGGTCCTCGGTCGCGATGGTGAGGTCGAGCCGCCGGACCTTGCGGTCGCTCATCCGGAGGCCGTCGAAGGCCTGGGGGCTGGTCACCTCGTGCAGCAGGTGCAGATCGATGAAGAGAAGGTCGGGCTCGCCCTCCGCGCGCCGGACGACATGATCGTCCCAGACCTTCTCCGCGAGTGTCCTACCCATCGCTTTCCCTCCGACCGGCTCTCACAGCCGGCGCTCCTAGAGATATGTGGGCCCACGTCCGTTCCCCACGCACCGGACGTCGACTGGAGACCCGTCGGTCCGCGGGCCCGTACATACAGGTTGGCAAGTTCCTTGGGAAATTGAACTTGCGTTTCACAGAGTGAGACGCGAGTATCGTTTCATGGACAACTCTAGCGGCGTCGGCGTTCTCGACAAGGCTGCTCTGGTATTGAGCGCCCTGGAGTCCGGTCCGGCCACCCTCGCCGGACTGGTCGCGGCGACCGGGCTCGCACGGCCCACGGCACACAGACTGGCCGTGGCACTGGAACATCACCGGCTGGTGGCGAGGGACATGCAGGGCCGGTTCATTCTCGGCCCGCGGCTGGCCGAGCTGGCCGCCGCGGCCGGCGAGGACCGTCTGCTGGCCACGGCCGGGCCCGTACTCACACATCTGCGGGACATGACCGGCGAGAGCGCGCAGCTCTACCGGCGCCAGGGTGACATGCGGATATGCGTGGCGGCGGCGGAGCGGCTCTCCGGACTGCGGGACACGGTCCCGGTCGGTTCCACGCTCACGATGAAGGCGGGCTCCTCGGCCCAGATCCTGATGGCCTGGGAGGAGCCCGAGCGGCTGCACCGCGGCCTCCAGGGGGCCAGGTTCACGGCGACGGCGCTCTCGGGCGTACGGCGCAGGGGCTGGGCCCAGTCGATCGGTGAGCGCGAGCCGGGCGTGGCCTCGGTCTCCGCGCCGGTACGGGGGCCCTCCAACCGCGTGGTCGCGGCGGTCTCGGTATCCGGACCGATCGAGCGGCTCACCAGACACCCGGGCCGGATGCATGCCCAGGCCGTGATAGACGCGGCGGGCCGGTTGAGCGAGGCTCTGCGCCGCAGCGGCTGATGCCGCCCCCTCTCCCTCGCCCCTCTCACCGCACCCACCGTTACGCACGTCCCACTGTCCGTTTCCACCGGCAGGCCGCTCCAGCGTCGCAGCGGCCGGGCCGGTATCACCGTCGCGGGTGGCGGCGACGGAGTCCAACAGGCGCTTCGGCAGCGGCGGTTGACAGCGTGGTGACAGTGCCGACGGACAGCGGAAAGGCCCTCCCGCGAACGGAAGGGCCTTCTCGTACTACTGATGTACCCCCGACCGGATTCGAACCGGCGCTACTGCCGTGAGAGGGCAGCGTGCTAGGCCGCTACACAACGGGGGCATGGACCGAAGTCCAGCTGGGCTACCAGGACTCGAACCTAGAACAACGGAACCAGAAACCGTCGTGTTGCCAATTACACCATAGCCCAAAGGTGGTTTAGACCAGTACCCCCGACCGGATTCGAACCGGCGCTACTGCCGTGAGAGGGCAGCGTGCTAGGCCGCTACACAACGGGGGCCCTAGCGATCCTGCATCGACGTATCCGGGTGCGACCCGAAGACATCGGAGAGAAGGATCTGTACCCCCGACCGGATTCGAACCGGCGCTACTGCCGTGAGAGGGCAGCGTGCTAGGCCGCTACACAACGGGGGCGTTGCAGAAAACATCTGCGCTGGGCTACCAGGACTCGAACCTAGACTAACGGAACCAGAAACCGTCGTGCTGCCAATTACACCATAGCCCACCAAAACTGAACCCCCATGCGGGGGTTTGTCTGGCTTGCGTCTCCCCGTCGAACCTTTCGGTCTTCTTGGGCGGCGCAGGAAGAACATTACCCGATCGCGGACAGCGCTCCAAAACGGGTATCGCCCCGCAGCAGGCCGGGAAGCTGGCCGAGATCGGTGATCCGCACCAGCTCGGGACGCCCGCCGACGCCGCCCCGGTCCAGCCAGACCCCGGCGAGCCCCGCGGCCACCGCGCCGCCCGCGTCGATGTCCGGTTCATTGCCCACGTAGGCCACCTCCCGGGGGTCCAGCGCCAGCGCGTCACAAGCGGCGTGGAAGGCGGCGGCGTCGGGCTTGGCGACGCCCAGCTCGGCCGCGCACAGCACGGCCTCGAAGTGATCCCGTACCCCCAGGACGCGGAGCTTTCGGTCCTGGTTGTGGATGCTGGAGTTGGACAGGACGGCCTGCCGGTAGTCGGCGGCCAGCCCGTCGAGCACAGGGAGGCTGTCGGGGAACAGCGACCAGGCGGACTCGAAGTGAACGATGTACCGCTCGAACCAGGCGTCCGCCTCCGCGTCGCTCAGCTCCGCCCCGAGGAACATCCGCACGCGGTCGCGCCGCTGCCCCTGGAAGTCCGTCTCCCCCGCGGCGAACCGGTCCCAGTTCAGATCGGTGATCTCCCGCCAACGCCCGAGGGCCCGGTCGACCGTGGGAAATCGGTCGGCCAGGCCCTCGGCCGCGAGATGGCTTCGCATGCCGACGCGGTCCGCGCTGGTGTAGTCGAAGAGGGTGTCGTCGATGTCCCAGAGGACGGCACGTATCGGCATAACCCCGACGGTACCCCGCGACGGCTCCCCCGGCCGGGGTTCCGGGGCGATCCACCCGCCCCCGGACCCCGCCCGCTCTCAGGACGTCAGCTTCGCCAGCGCCGTGTCGATCCGGGACAGGGTGCGCTCGCGGCCCAGGATCTCCAGGGACTCGAAGAGCGGCAGGCCCACCGTGCGGCCCGTGACCGCGACACGGACCGGGGCCTGGGCCTTGCCCAGCTTGAGGCCGTGCTCCTCGCCCGCCGCGAGCACCGCGTTCTTGAGCGCCTCGGCGTTCCACTCCGCCTCGGCGATCTTCGTACGGGCCGTGGCCAGCAGCGCGTCCGCGCCCGGCTTCATCGCCTTCGTCCAGGACGCCTCGTCCTCCACCGGTGCGTCGAGGAAGAGGAAGTCGACATTGGCGGTGATGTCCGAGAGGACCGTGACCCGGGTCTGTGCCAGCGGGGCCAGCGTCTCGAAGGCCGTGGCGTCGAAGGACTCCGGTGCCCAGGGCGCGTGCGGGGCCTTCAGCCAGGGGCCGCACGCCTCGATGAACGTCTTCACGTCCAGCAGCCGGATGTGGTCGGCGTTGATCGCCTCGGCCTTCTTCAGGTCGAAGCGGGCCGGATTGGCGTTGACGTCCGCGATGTCGAACGCGGCGACCATCTCCTCCATCGAGAAGATGTCGCGGTCCGCGGCGAGCGACCAGCCCAGCAGCGAGAGGTAGTTGAGCAGCCCCTCGGGCAGGAAGCCGCGCTCGCGGTAGAGGTTGAGGGACGCCTGCGGGTCGCGCTTGGAGAGCTTCTTGTTGCCCTCGCCCATGACGTACGGGAGGTGCCCGAACGCCGGGATCTCCTTCGCGATACCCAGCTCGATCAGCGCCTTGTAGAGCGCGACCTGGCGCGGAGTGGAGGAGAGCAGGTCCTCGCCGCGCAGAACGTGGGTGATCTCCATCAGCGCGTCGTCGACCGGGTTGACGAGCGTGTAGAGCGGGGCGCCGTTGGCGCGCACGATGCCGTAGTCCGGAACGTTCTCCGGGGTGAAGGTCAGCTCGCCGCGGACCAGGTCCGTGAAGGTGATCGGCTCGTCGGGCATCCGGAAGCGGACGATGGAGGTCCGGCCCTCGGCCTCGTACGCCGCCTTCCGCTCCGCGGTCAGATCCCGGCAGTGGCCGTCGTACCCCGAGGGCCGGCCGGCCGCGCGGGCCGCCTCGCGGCGCGCGTCCAGCTCCTCGGTGGTGCAGTAGCAGTGGTACGCGTGGCCCGCGGCGAGCAGCTTCTCCGCGGCGTCGCGGTAGAGGTCCATCCGCTGCGACTGGCGGTACGGCGCGTGCGGACCACCGATCTCGGGGCCCTCGTCCCAGTCGAGCCCCAGCCAGCGCATCGAGTCGAGCAGCTGCTCGTACGACTCCTCGGAGTCGCGCGCCGCGTCGGTGTCCTCGATGCGGAAGACCATGGTGCCGCCGCTGTGCCGGGCGAACGCCCAGTTGAACAGGGCGGTGCGGACCAGTCCCACATGGGGGTTGCCGGTCGGCGAGGGACAGAAACGTACACGGACGGGTCCGTTAGCCACGCTTGATCACCTTGTTGGTGAGAGTGCCGATGCCTTCGATGGTGACGGCGACCTCGTCGCCGACGCTGAGGGGGCCGACCCCGGCGGGGGTGCCCGTGAGGATGACATCGCCCGGGAGCAGCGTCATGGCCTCGGTGATGTGGACGATCACGTCCTCGATGGAGCGGATCATGTCGCTCGTCCGGCCCAGTTGGCGCTGCTCGCCGTTGACCGTGCACTGGAGGGTGAGGTCGGAGGGGTCGAGGTCGGTCTCCACCCAGGGGCCGAGCGGGCACGAGGTGTCGAAGCCCTTGGCGCGGGACCACTGGTTCTCGCTGCGCTGGGCGTCACGGGCCGTGACGTCGTTGGCACAGGTGTAGCCGAAGATGACGTCCTTCACGCGCTCGCGCGGGACCTCACGGCACATCCGGCCGATGACGACGGCGAGTTCGGCCTCGTAGTGGACCTCCTGGGAGAAGGAGGGGTACTCGATGGCGTCGCCGGTTCCGATCAGCGCGGTGGTCGGCTTGAGGAAGACGACCGGGACTTCCGGTACGGCGTTGCCCAGTTCGGCCGCGTGATCGGCGTAGTTGCGGCCGATGCCCAGGATCTTGTTGCCGATCACGGGCGGCAGGAGGCGGACCTTGCTCAGCGGGACCTTGGTACCGGAGAGCTCGAAGTCGGCGTACGGAATGCCCTTGATGATGTCGAGGACGAGGCCGGCGGGGTCGCCGGTGCCGTCGCCCTCGACCGCGCCGAAGGCGACATTGCCGTCGATGGAGAATCTGGCGATGCGCACGGGTAGCTGTCGCCCCTCACTCTTGCTGGCTGGTCTGGAGACTGACGCTCCAGGCTAGCGCGGCGGCGGCACGCGGTGCCGCCCTCGCACCTGAGCCACGTGGGAGGGGTGAGGGCCTGGCCGGCGGGAACCTACTGGGCGGCCGGCGCGTCCATGAGAGTCGTACGGCGGGGGTTGGCGGTCCGGTTCGGCAGCTCGACAGAGTGCTCCGGGTGCTCCACGGGGACCAGTTCCTCGGCGTCCTTCAGATGCGCCAGCGTGGTGCGCCGGGGGTTGGCGGTGGTGCGGAAGATCATCGTCGTCTTCATCTCTGCTGTCAGACCCTGTCGGTAGTACGGGCGCCGGGGCGCCACTTGTCGGATATGCCATCCCTGTAAAGCGTCAGGCTAAACACCCGATTCCCCGCCGGAGCTGGGTTCCACCGGCGATCACCGTGTGAGTTTGCTCACGACTCGCCGGGCATTTCCCGCATTACGGGCAGGGTTCGATGATCGAAGAAACGGACAATGCGTTACTGAACGTTACATTCCGCTCCTGATCATGAGGACTGGGACACCCCCCACCCGTAAGGAGCTCGTCAATAAAAGTCCCTTTCCTCCGCGAACCCTTTCTACGGCTTGTGATGCGCCGCTCACACCGTGTCATTCACGTCACAGGGCCCCCGTCTGCCCTTGTTGGAGATCCTGCACTGTGCTGGAATTCCCCCCACCGCCGCGGGTTTCAAGTACCGGCGCGCAAGGGCGCAACGCAGCGCCGAGTGGCGGTGGGGAAGGGGAGCAAGCGCCGGTCACTCACGACCACCATGGGGAGCGCTCAGCGCCCCACGACGCCGACACCGTCCCGCCGTTCGCGGGGGGACGCCTGGTCCAGAGGTTGCGACGCTAGTGCAGGGACGTTTCAAGAGGGATAGCAGCGCTGCGGCGGAGCAGGAGTCCCGTGGCGGAACCGACCGCGGCTCCTCGCCCCAGCACACCCAGAACCCGGGCCCGGCACCGTCGGGAGAGACCGGCGGCCGTGCCGGACGCCCCGGGACGGCTCCGGGCGGCGCCGGGTCCCCGGTCACGCCCCAGTCAGCGCCCAAGGCGGCGGCGCCGACTGACGCGGGGTCACGAATAGCGCTGCGCAACTGGCGTATCAGTACGCGCCTGGTGGCGCTCCTCACCCTCCCCGTGGTCGCGGCCACCACCCTGGGTGGGCTCCGGATCAACGAGTCGCTGAACGACATGCAGCAGCTGGAGCACATGCAGCTGCTCACCAAGATGACCAAGGAGGCGACCAGCCTGGCCGCCGCGCTCCAGTTGGAGCGTGACGAGTCGGCGGGTCCGCTCAACAACGGCGTCAACCCCAAGGACTTCAAGGTCCAGGACCGCCGTACGGCGACCGACCGCGCGAAGAAGGCGTTCCTCGGTGCCACGGTCGACATCGGGAACACCGACGGCGACCAGGCCCTGGAGAGCATCCGCTCCAACGTCAACCAGATCGCCACCCAGGTCAACAAGATCAGCGAGATCCGCGAGGGCGCCTACACGTCGGACGCGCAATCGCTGACGGTCGACGCGTACAGCGGACTGATCGACTCGCTGCTGAGCCTCTCGCAGGACATGGCGCAGGCGACCAGCAACCCGGACATGATCAAGCGGACCCGCGCGCTGGCCGCGTTCTCGTCCGCCAAGGAGTACGCGTCCATCCAGCGCGCGATCATCGCCGCCGCGCTGCCGGCCAACCCGAAGACCAAGGGCAAGCTCACCGAGAACGACCGTCTCTACGGTCTGGCCGCGGCGACCAAGGAGAAGAACGCCCTCACCTCCTTCAGCCGGCTGTACGAGTCGATGGGCGGCGACGCCGAAGAGCTGATGGCTCCGCTCAACGGCCAGGGCAACCCGGAGATCCAGGCGTCCGAGAAGTACGCGGACCGCGTCCTCGGCAACACCGACGGACTCCAGGCGCAGCCCAACCGCTCGTATCTGGACTGGACGGACCAGGCTTCTACGCGGATCGACGCGATGAAGACCATCGAGGCCACGCTGCTGGGCGAGATGGAGGGCAAGGCCCGCGAGCTGCGCTCCAGTTCGCAGCAGGACGCGATCATCAACGCCGCCGTGATCCTGCTGGTGCTCGGGGTCTCGCTGGTCGGCGCCTTCGTGGTGGCCCGCTCCATGATCCGCTCGCTGCGCCGGCTCCAGGACACCGCGACGCGGGTCGCCCAGGAACGGCTGCCCGAGCTGGTCAAGCAGCTCTCCGACTCGGACCCGCAGGATGTCGACACCTCGGTCGAGTCGGTCGGTGTGCACTCCAAGGACGAGATCGGAAAGGTCGCCGCGGCCTTCGACGACGTGCACCGCGAGGCGGTCAGGCTCGCCGCCGAGCAGGCCCTTCTGCGAGGCAACGTCAACGCGATGTTCACCAACCTCTCGCGTCGCAGCCAGGGCCTCATCCAGCGCCAGCTCTCCCTCATCTCCGAGCTGGAGTCCCGCGAGGCCGACCCGGACCAGCTCTCCTCGCTCTTCAAGCTCGACCACCTCGCGACCCGTATGCGCCGTAACGGCGAGAACCTCCTCGTCCTCGCGGGCGAGGAGCCGGGCCGCCGCTGGACCCGCCCCGTCCCGCTGGTCGACGTGCTCCGTGCCGCCGCCTCCGAGGTGGAGCAGTACGAGCGCATCGAACTGTCCTCCGTTCCCACCTCCGAGGTCGCCGGCCGGGTCGTCAACGACCTCGTGCACCTCCTCGCCGAGCTGCTGGAGAACGCCACATCGTTCTCCAGCCCGCAGACGAAGGTCCGGGTCACCGGTCACGCGCTGCCCGACGGGCGGGTGCTCGTCGAGATCCACGACACCGGTATCGGCCTCTCGCCCGAGGACCTCGCGGCGATCAACGAGCGGCTCGCCTCGCCGCCCACCGTGGATGTCTCGGTCTCGCGCCGCATGGGTCTGTTCGTGGTCGGCCGGCTCTCCCTGCGTCACGGCATCCGGATCCAGCTGCGCCCCTCCGACTCGGGCGGCACGACCGCGCTGGTCATGCTGCCGGTCGATGTCGCCCATGGCGGCAAGAAGGGCCAGGTCGGCCGGCCGGGCGCGGGGGTCGCTCCCGGTGGCCAGAACGGCGCGGGCCAGGCTCCGGCCGGTACGGGCGGCCAGTTGACCGGTGCTCCCGGTGGCCGCCCCGGTGCCGGTGCCGCGACCGGCGGCGGGCTGCTCGGCGCGGGTGCGCCGCGCGGCCAGGTCGGCGCCGGTACGGGACCGCGCGCCGCGCTGCCGTCCCGCGACGGAACTCAGGGCGGCGCTCAGGGCGGTGGATCGCGCGATCCGCAGCGCCAGGGTTCCGGTCAGCCTTCGGGTCAGCCCAGTGTCTTCAGCCAGAACGCCTTCGGCGCACCGCCCCAGAACGGTCCCGGCCAGGGTGGTCAGGGACAAGGGCCGGGCGGACAGGGCCAGGGACAGGGCCGTACGGAGGACCGTCCCGGCGCGCAGAGCGGCCCCAACAGCAGGCAGGACCAAGGGGTCCGGGCCGGCCAGGGCGGTCAGAACGGCTTCAGCGGCCACGCCCAGAACGCCTTCCAGCAGGGTCAGCCGGGCGGCGCCCCCGACCGCGGCCGGCAGCTCCCGCCGCCCGGCGGACCGCGCGCCGAACTGCCCGGCGGCAATCCGGGGTCCCCGGCCCAGCGCCCGCAGACGACGAGTTGGGGCAGCGAGCAGCAGGCCGCCCCGCCGCGTGCCTCGCTGGACACCCCGCGCGGACACGAGGAGCACGAGTCCGCGGGCCAGTTCGCGCGGCCGACGGCCGAGCAGCAGGGCCCGGGTGCCACCGCGGAGTTCCAGCGGCCGGACTTCAACGGGCCCCGGCCCGACCAGAATCCGGCGCAGCGCGGTGGCCCCCAGGACGCGGCGTCCACGGCGGCGTTCCCCCGTCCGGACTTCAACGCGCCGGCCCCGGCGGGCTACGGCTCCGGGGAGTACGGCGTACCGCAGGGCCAGAACGCGCAGTCCGACTTCCGCCCGCAGGCGGAGTACCCGTCGGCGCAGTACCCGCCGTCGGAGTACAGCGCTCCGCAGCAGGGCTTCAACGCGCCACGGCCGCCGGCGCCGGCTCCGGCACCCGGTTCCGAGGGCGGCTACCGCCCGCCGAGCCTGCCGCCGCAGCCACAGCCGGAGGCGCTGCCCCCGGCCGGTCCCGGTGATGGCCGTACCCCGCTGTACGACACCCTGGAGACCAACTGGTTCCATGGCGCTCAGCAGGGTGGCGGGCAGCAGCCGCAGGACCGCGGTCCTGCCGAGCGCTCTCCCATGCCGCCCGCGCAGCAGCGCGAACCGATGCCGCGGCGCGAGCCCGCCAACGGTTCGGGGCCGGGCGGTCAGGGCACCAACGGCTCCGGTTTCCAGCCGTCCGGTACGAATGGTTCCGGTTTCGGCGCCTCGGGGACGAACGGTTCCGGCGACCATGGCGTCGGCGTCACTTCCTCCTGGCGTACGTCGCCCAACGACGAGCTGGTACGCCAGGCCGAGCGGGTCAAAAAGCCCCAGGCCGGCGGCATCACCACCTCAGGTCTGCCCCGCCGGGTCCCGCGTGCCAATCTGGTGCCGGGGACCGCGCAGGAACAGAACAACCAGGCCGGTCCGCAGGTCTCGCGTGCGCCGGCCGACGTACGCGGTCGGCTGACCAATCTCCGTCGGGGTATCCAGCAGGGTCGTCAGGCGGGCAACACCGGCCCGGCGAACAACGGCTTCAACCTCGGCACCTCTCACCAGCAGGAGCGTTAGTTGAGTCCGATGAGTCAGGCTGCGCAGAATCTGAACTGGTTGATCACCAACTTCGTGGACAACACCCCTGGGGTGTCCCACACGGTCGTGGTCTCCGCCGACGGACTTCTGCTGGCCATGTCCGAGGGCTTCCCCCGCGACCGCGCCGATCAGCTCGCGGCCGTGGCGTCCGGTCTGACCTCGCTCACCGCGGGGGCTTCCCGGATCTTCGAAGGCGGCCCGGTCAACCAGACCGTGGTGGAGATGGAGCGCGGCTTCCTCTTCCTCATGTCCGTCTCCGACGGTTCCTCCCTGGCCGTGCTCGCGCACCCCGAGTGCGACATCGGTCTGGTGGGGTACGAAATGGCCCTCCTGGTCGATCGCGCCGGTACGGTCCTCACTCCGGACCTGCGCGCCGAGCTCCAGGGAAGTCTGTTGCACTGAGGCTCCCGAGGACCGCCCAAGCCCCATACCGTCAGGCCGCCCAACCGGCCCCCCACCGGCCAAGTCAGACGGCACGCAGACATCCTGCTGTCACGCCCGGAGGATTCATGACCCCGCCACCCGCCTCTCACGATCCGTACGGCGCCTCGGTCGACGCGTCGTACGGTCCTGAAGGCGATCAGCCGCTGGTACGTCCGTACGCCATGACCGGCGGCCGGACCAGGCCGCGGTACCAGCTCGCCATCGAGGCGCTGGTCAGTACGACGGCAGACCCGGCGCATCTCGCCACCCTGCTCCCCGAGCACCAGCGAATCTGCCACCTGTGCCGTGAGGTCAAGTCGGTGGCCGAGGTGTCGGCGCTGCTGACGATGCCGCTGGGCGTCGCGCGCATTCTCGTGGCCGACCTGGCGGAAGCGGGCATGGTCGCGATCCACCAGCCGGGAAACGGAGAGGCCGGCGGCACGCCGGATGTGACACTGCTCGAAAGGGTGCTCAGTGGACTTCGCAAGCTCTAGCGGCGGAGCGGCACGGTCGACCACCAGCGCGAAGATCGTGGTGGCGGGCGGCTTCGGCGTGGGCAAGACCACGTTCGTCGGCGCCGTCTCGGAGATCAACCCGCTGCGTACCGAAGCCGTCATGACCAGCGCCTCCGCGGGCATCGACGACCTCACCCACACCGGAGACAAGACCACCACCACCGTGGCCATGGACTTCGGCCGCATCACCCTCGACCAAGACCTCATCCTGTACCTCTTCGGCACCCCAGGACAGGACCGCTTCTGGTTCATGTGGGACGACCTCGTCCGCGGCGCCATCGGCGCCGTCGTCCTCGTCGACACCCGCCGCCTCGCCGACTGCTTCCCCGCCGTCGACTACTTCGAAAACTCAGGACTCCCCTTCGTCATCGCCCTCAACGGCTTCGACGGACACCAGCCCTACACCCCCGACGAAGTACGCGAAGCACTCCAGATCGGCCCCGACACCCCCATCATCACCACCGACGCCCGCCACCGCGCCGACGCCAAAAGCGGACTCATCACCCTTGTCGAACACGCCCTCATGGCCCGACTCAAGTAGACGGCCGACTACGGTAGTTGGCGTAGGGAACGCAAGAGGCGGGCTATGTCCTTCGACACGGCCCGCCTCCATGTTCATAACATTTCGACAGAGAATTCACGGTCTCCGGACACCCGACGCACTCATCCGGTGCCGCTGCGCTCACATCAGCCCCGCCTTTTGACGGGGCTCGCTCTTTATGCCCGTTTTATGTGAGGCTTGTACCACTCGGAATGGCTGATTCCTGCTGTTTGGAATGGGACCCTTCCCCGTGCTGGAATTCGACAACTCCCGAGTAGTACGGCCCTGAACAGAACACGGCACAAACGTAGGTGCCGACGCCGAGAGGTTGTTGGTCGAGTGAGGCGAAGCAAGACGAGCTCCGCGGAGCAGCAGGCGCGGGGCAACTTCACCCCGCCGCCGCGCGCTGCGGTGCCGCCTGCGGTCGCGACCGGCTCACCGCCGGTGGCGGGCAGCTCCAGCCGGTTCTCGCCGCGCAACTGGCGCGTGCCCACGCGGCTGAACGCCATTCTGCTCGTCCCGGTGCTGGTGGGCCTTGTGATGGGCGGCTTCCAGGTCAAGGGGGCCGTCGACACCTGGCAGGAAGCACAGGACGCCGAGAAGACGGCACTCGTCGTACGGGCCGCCTCGGAGTACGGCCAGGCACTGCTCAATGAGCGCGACCTCACCGCGCAGCCGCTGCTCACCAACAAGCGTGACGCCCCGAGCGTCGTCCAGGCCCGCGCGGCCACGGACGCCGCGAAGAGGAAGTTCGACGTGGCGGTGCGGGACATGCCGGCCAAGCAGGGTCTTGAGCGCCGGCTCGGCCTGTTCCGCGGCGAAGAGCCCAAGCTGGAGAACATCCGGAAGACCGCGTACACCGCGGGCGTCGAGACCCCGGACAAGAACGGCGACAACGGCGGGCCCGTGGCGACCGAGGAGGGCTATGTGCTGGTGCAGCACTCCCTCATGGAGTTCGCCAACGAACTGGGGCTCGGGACCGGCAACATCACCAGCTACGGCCGTACCGTCTACGCGGTCCAGCTCGCCAAGGCCGCCGGGTCGCTCCAGCGCTCCATCGGGATGCATCTGCTGGTGCGGCCGAGCCAGAAGGACGACGTCAGGGAAGGCCAGTCGATCGCGTTCTCCTCGTACGCGTATCTGGAGGACATCGCCGTCGCCGAGTACGTCTCCGGCGGCACCGCCGAGGACACCGTCAGGCTCCAGGACGTGATGAGGGAGCAGGCGGCGGCCGGGGCGCGCAAGCTCGCCACCGCGCAGCAGCAGGCCATGGCCGCCGGCCAGGACTTCAAGGCGCCGCCGAGCAAGGACGGTTCGGTCCTGGACGGCATGGTGGCGGCCATCGCCACCGGGGACAGCCCCGAGCAGCTCGCGGCGCGCGGGGTCACGCCCGAGACCTGGATGGCCGCCTCCACCGCCACATTCGACGGCTACGCGGTGATCGAGAAGGAGCTCGTCGACAAAGCCGTCGCCGACGCCGCCCAGATCTCGGACAACGCCAGGAACGACGCCATCATCAACGGCGCCGTCGTGGTCCTCGCGCTGCTGGCCGCGTTCATCCTGGCGGGCATGATGGCCCGGCAGATGAGCCGGTCGATGCGCTCGCTGCGTACGGCCGCGTTCGGGATCGCCGAGCAGCGGCTGCCGATGCTGGTCGACCAGCTCTCCCGGGCCGAGCCCGGCCGGGTCGACACCCGGGTCCAGCCCATCCCGATCGATTCGCGCGACGAGATCGGTGAGGTCGCCCGCGCCTTCGACCAGGTCCACCGTGAGGCGGTCAGGCTCGCGGCCGAGCAGGCGATGCTCCGCGGCAACGTCAACGCGATCTTCACCAACCTCTCGCGCCGCAACCAGTCGCTGATCGAGGGCCAGTTGTCCCTGATCTCCGATCTGGAGAACAACGAGGGCGACCCGGACCAGCTGGAGAACCTCTTCAAGCTGGACCATCTGGCGACCCGTATGCGGCGCAACGGCGAGAACCTGCTCGTCCTCGCCGGTGAGGAGCCCGGCCGCCGCTGGAACCAGCCGGTGCCGCTGGTGGACGTGCTCCGCGCCGCCTCCTCCGAGGTGGAGTCGTACGAGCGCATCGAGCTGTCCGGCGTACCCGAGACCGAGATCCACGGCCAGTCCGTGACCGACCTCGTGCATCTGCTGGCGGAGCTGCTGGAGAACGCCACCACGTTCTCCTCGCCCCAGACCAAGGTGCGGGTCACCGCGACCCGGCTGCCCGACGGCCGCGTGATGATCGAGATCCACGACAAGGGCATCGGCCTGACCGCCGAGGACTTCGCGGACATCAACCACAAGCTGGCCAACCCGCCGACCGTGGACGCCGCCGTCTCCCAGCGCATGGGGCTCTTCGTGGTCGGCCGGCTCGCCGACCGGCACGGTATCCGCGTCCAGTTGCGCCCCTCGGGCGAACAGGCGGGAACGACCTCGCTGGTCATGCTCCCCGACGCGATCACCCACGGCGGCGGTGGCGGCGAACCCGCCGCACCCGACGACTTCACCGTCTCGCAGATCATCCCCGACCAGCCGACGGCGCCGCTTCAGGAGCAGGTCTTCCCGACCGCTCCGATGCTGACCGCCGCCGATCTGGGCTTCGACGACTCCCGCTACGACGAGCAGCAGCCGGCGGCGGGCGACTCCCGGTCGCTGGACCCCGTCAACCGCAACCTGCGGCGCGACGAGCGGCGGGCCGCGCTGGGCGGTACGCAGAACGCCGCGCAGCCGCTCTACACCGACCAGGTCGACGGCCAGTACCGCGACGAGGTCGACGGCCGGTACACGCCCCAGCAGGCGTCGTACGACGCCGGTTTCGCGGCGCGGCCGGAGGAGAGCGGGACGGCGTACCAGGGCGGCGGCTACGAGGAGTACCGCGCGCCCGACGCGTACCAGGGACAGCAGGGTTATACGGAGGCGTCGTACCAGCCTCCGCAGAGCCCCGGGGGAACGTATGAGAACGCCTTCGGCGCCCAGCCCCACCAGGAAGAGTGGCCCGCTCAGAGCGGCTACCAGGGCGCGTACGAAGCCGAGTCGCGGACCGAAGCGGAATCTGCCGGGGGCGCTCCCGAGAAGGCCGGGGACCGCGTAGGCTTCGACCGTCCGGGCCCGTCCCCGAGCGCGAGCCACGCGCTGACGGACGCGGGTCTGCCGCGCCGGGGGAGCAGCCAGCAACCGCAGGAGCGGGGGCCCTCCGGTCAGGACGAAGGACAGACCGGCCGGCCGGCGGAAACCCCGCTACTCGGCGGGGGCGGCGGCCAGGGCAACGCGCGGAGCAACGGGCACGGCGATGGCGACAGCGCGGTCAGCGGTGGCGGGAGCGGCGACGGCGGCGGAAGCGGCCGGAGCGAGGCGGCCGGCTCCGAGGACTGGCGTTCCGCGAACGACGACCGCTGGCAGCGCGCCGAGAAGCTGCGTGAGCCCAAAGCCGGCGGAGTCACCTCGTCCGGTCTCCCCCGCCGCGTACCCAAGGCCAATCTGGTCGAGGGAGCGGCGGAGCAGACCCCGCAGAGCGGTACCCAGGTGTCCCGCGCCCCGGAGGACATTCGTGGCAGGTTGAGCAACCTGCGACGCGGTGTCCAGCGGGGACGCAACGCGGGAGCGGACACGAACGGACCGGGCTACGGCTCGGGCAGTACCTACAACCAGGAGCGTTAGTGTGAGCCCGATGAGCCAGGCGGCGCAGAATCTGAACTGGTTGATCACCAACTTTGTGGACAACACCCCTGGGGTGTCCCACACCGTGGTGGTCTCCGCCGACGGACTCCTGCTGGCCATGTCCGAAGGTTTCCCCCGCGACCGCGCCGATCAGCTCGCGGCCGTGGCGTCCGGTCTGACCTCGCTCACCGCGGGGGCTTCCCGGATCTTCGAGGGGGGCGCCGTCAACCAGACCGTGGTGGAGATGGAGCGCGGCTTCCTCTTCCTGATGTCCATCTCGGACGGTTCCTCACTGGCCGTCCTCGCCCACCCGGAGGCCGATATCGGCCTGGTGGGTTACGAGATGGCGCTGCTGGTCGACCGCGCGGGCACGGTCCTCACCCCGGACCTCCGCGCCGAGCTCCAGGGAAGTCTGCTCAACTGACAGACAGTGCGCTGCCCGCCGCCGCACCATTAAGGTTCGGTGGCGCGGATTCCACAGGTCCGTCAACATAGGGCCCGGCGACCGGCAGTCGGAGGAGGAAACGTGGCTACACCCCCAGGCGGACATCCTTATGACGATGGCGCGCGGTCCCCGGGAGAGCATGCCCGGAACCGCTTCAACTTTCCCTCCACGCCGAGCGGTCAGGTCGGCCAGGGAGGCCAGGACGGCGCGCGCCCACCACAGCGCGCGCCACGGCAGCAGCCCCATCCCCCACCACAGCAGCCTTACGAGGAGCCGCGGCGGCCCCGCATCCAGCCGGTGCAGCCGCGGCACTCGCCCGAGCCAGAACCCATGGGCACACACAACCCGTTGGTGCGCCCGTACGCCATGACCGGCGGCCGTACCAGGCCGCGGTACCAGCTCGCCATCGAGGCGCTGGTCAGTACGACGGCCGATCCGTCCCAGTTGCACGGGCAGTTGCCCGAGCATCAGCGGATCTGCCAACTGTGTTTCGAGATCAAATCGGTCGCCGAGATTTCGGCGCTCCTCACCATCCCCCTCGGCGTGGCCCGGATCCTCGTAGCCGACCTGGCGGAGGCGGGACTTGTCGCCATTCATCAGCCCGGCGGCGACGAGGCCGTCGGGGGCCAGCCAGATGTGACACTGCTCGAAAGGGTGCTCAGTGGACTTCGCAAGCTCTAGCGGCGGTGCAGCCCGCTCAACCACCAGCGCGAAGATCGTGGTGGCGGGCGGCTTCGGCGTGGGCAAGACCACGTTCGTCGGCGCCGTCTCGGAGATCAACCCGCTGCGTACCGAAGCCGTCATGACCAGCGCCTCCGCGGGCATCGACGACCTCACCCACACCGGAGACAAGACCACCACCACCGTGGCCATGGACTTCGGCCGCATCACCCTCGACCAAGACCTCATCCTGTACCTCTTCGGCACCCCAGGACAGGACCGCTTCTGGTTCATGTGGGACGACCTCGTCCGCGGCGCCATCGGCGCCGTCGTCCTCGTCGACACCCGCCGCCTCGCCGACTGCTTCCCCGCCGTCGACTACTTCGAAAACTCAGGACTCCCCTTCGTCATCGCCCTCAACGGCTTCGACGGACACCAGCCCTACACCCCCGACGAAGTACGCGAAGCACTCCAGATCGGCCCCGACACCCCCATCATCACCACCGACGCCCGCCACCGCGCCGACGCCAAAAGCGGACTCATCACCCTCGTCGAACACGCCCTCATGGCCCGACTCCGGTAACCATGGCGGTCATACGAAGGCCCCCGCACTCCTGGGAGTGCGGGGGCCTTCGTCGGTGCCGTGTGTCAGCGCCGTGTGCTATGGGATGGGCTCAGCCCTGCCGGCTGTGGCTCAGCCCTGCCAGCTGTGCGGGGCGCGGAAGCCGGGCGTGCGCTCCAGACGGCGCCAGCCGGCGGTGGAGCGGCCCCGGTGGGAGGGGGCCTCGGGCTGCGCGGCGGCACGGGCCATCAGTACCGCCGTGATGGCGGCCAGCTCCTCGGGGCCGGCCTGGCCCTTCTCGACGCGCAGCAGGGATTCGTTCGTGGGATCGCTCATGGAGTCGTGTCTCCGTCTTCTCGGCGGGAGGGCGCGGGCCGCAGGATCACTGCGGGGGGTTGCCGTGCTTGCGGGACGGCAGGTCGGCGTGTTTGGTGCGGAGCATCGCGAGGGCGCTCGCGAGCACCTCACGGGTCTCCGCGGGGTCGATGACGTCGTCGACCAGTCCGCGCTCCGCCGCGTAGTAGGGATGCATCAGCTCGGCCTTGTACTCCTTGACCATGCGGGCTCGCATGGCCTCGGAGTCCTCGGCTTCGGCGATCTGCTTGCGGAAGATGACATTGGCGGCACCTTCGGCGCCCATCACCGCGATCTCGTTGGTCGGCCAGGCGTAGGTGAGGTCGGCTCCGATGGACTGGGAGTCCATCACGATGTAGGCCCCTCCGTACGCCTTGCGCAGGATCAGGGAGATCCTCGGCACGGTGGCGTTGCAGTAGGCGTACAGGAGCTTGGCGCCGTGCCGGATGATCCCGCCGTGCTCCTGGTCGACGCCCGGCAGGAAGCCGGGGACATCCAGCAGCGTGACAATGGGGATATTGAAAGCGTCGCACATCTGGACAAAGCGCGCAGCTTTCTCCGATGCCTCGATGTCCAGAACCCCGGCGAGCGACTGCGGCTGGTTGGCGACGATGCCGATGACCTGACCGTCGAGTCGCGCCAGGGCGCAGATGATGTTACGGGCCCAGCGCTCGTGGATCTCCAGGAAGTCGCCCTCGTCGACGAGTTCCTCGATGACCTTGTGCATGTCGTACGGGCGGTTGCCGTCCGCGGGGACCAGGTCGAGCAGCACGTCGGAGCGGCGGTCCGCCGGGTCCTCGGAGGCGACCGTGGGCGGGTTCTCCCGGTTGTTCTGGGGCAGCATCGACAGGAGGTAGCGCACCTCGGCGATGCAGGTCTCCTCGTCGTCGTACGCGAAGTGCGCGACACCCGACGTCTCGGCGTGCACATCGGCGCCGCCGAGGCCGTTCTGGGTGATCTCCTCGCCGGTGACGGCCTTGACCACATCGGGGCCGGTGATGAACATCTGCGAGGTCTCACGGACCATGAAGACGAAGTCCGTGAGCGCCGGACTGTAGGCGGCGCCGCCCGCGCACGGCCCGAGCATCACGCTGATCTGCGGGATGACACCGGAGGCGCGGGTGTTGCGCTGGAAGATCCCGCCGTAGCCGGCGAGCGCGGAGACACCCTCCTGGATCCGGGCGCCCGCGCCGTCGTTCAGCGAGACCAGGGGCGCGCCGGCCGAGATGGCCATGTCCATGATCTTGTGGATCTTGGTGGCGTGGGCCTCGCCCAGGGCGCCGCCGAAGATCCTGAAGTCGTGCGCGTACACGAAGACCGTACGGCCCTCGACCGTGCCCCAGCCGGTGATGACACCGTCGGTGTACGGCTTCTTGGCCTCCAGGCCGAAGCCGCTGGCACGGTGCCTGCGCAGCTGCTCGACCTCCTGGAAGGACCCCTCGTCAAGCAGCAGCTCGATACGCTCCCGAGCGGTCAGCTTGCCCTTCGCGCGCTGTGCCTCGGTCGCCCGTTCGCTCGGCCCGCGACGGGCCTCCTCGCGCAGGGCGTGCAATTCGGCCACACGGCCCCGGGCGTCCACGGGCTCGCCCTGCGTCTCGTCCACTACGGTCATGTCCCAACCCTACGAAGAGCACCAAGGAATCGCGCCGTCGACTCCACACAGTCTCGCGGCGGTATTCCTGGTGGGCCTGGACAGAACCCGGCCCGATGCGGGGTTCCTGAACAGCAAGCTACCCCCGGCTCTTGTGGGATTCCCCTAGATGTCAGCGCACGGCAAACTCACAGCGGTGGCTCGCGCCGGCTGTTCCCGGGGTGATCCTCAGCCGTACGCCCCGGCCCGCCGCGAGCACCTCGACGGCCGGGTCCCGGCTCGTGACCCGGCGTACCGGCCGGTCCCAGAGGATCTCCAGCGGCTCTCCGTCGCGGGTGGGACCGCTCACGAGGAGCACCGCCGTACGGCCGCGGACCACGACGAGCACGCTCGCGGGAGCGGAGGCGGTGAGCGGCCCCGCCGTCCCCGGCTGCCAGAAGTTCGCGGCGGTACAGCCGAGCGAGCGGATCTCCACCGCCTGGAGGGCCGCCGTATTGGCGAGGATCCCGAGCCAGTGACGGTCGGCGGCGCGGGCCGCCACGGTACGCCGGGAGGCGCCGGGCAGCAGCAGATAGGCGTACGAGGCGTCCACCGGATCGATGCCGTGGTCCAGCCAGAGAGTCCGATAGCGGCGGGTACGCCGTTCGGTGGAACTGGTGGTGTTGATATCACTCCAGGCGCCGGTGCGCGCCTCCGCGAGGGTGCGTACGCCGGCGCCGCCGGGGAAGACCCAGCCGCCATGGCCTTCCAGATGGGCCCAGCGGGGGCGTGGCCCGTCGTCGAGCGTGAAGGTGTCGGCGCCGTTCTCGCCGAGGTTGCGGTTGTCCACGACCGTCTCGGCCGGCACCCCGTCGGTGGCGGTGATCCCGGCGCCCAGACAGATGACGGCGTCGGCCGCGAAGAACCAGGACTTGCGGGCTTGGAGGGTGGAGCCGAGCCCTTTGAGATGCTGGCCCACGGCGGCGAACTCCCCGTCGGTCGCGCCGCCGACCCACCGTACGGCCGGTTTGGGTGCGCCCCACTCGCCGCCGGCCCGGTCCGCGAGCCGCTTGGTGGAGACCGTCGTGCCCGGCAGCCGGTACGGGTCGACCGTGGGCCAGAACCAGTCGGTGTACTGGTCATTGCCCCGGTCCGCGCCCCACCAGTAGAGCATTCCGGCGCCGGTGTGCCAGCCGCGTGGATTCTCGCCGTTGCCGCACTCGTAGTACGTGATCCGGTCCGAGGCCATGGAGAGCGCGGCGGCCCAGCCGGGCCGCCGGTGCACGGCCCGGTCCATGGCCGTGAAGAGCGTATGGCCGACCGGCTCGGGGGCGGCGGGGACGGCCGAGGCGGCGATGGCACCCAACCGGGCGAGATCGGCGACGTCGAACTGGCGGGCGGCGAGGATCGGTGAGACCGTGTCCCGCTCGATCCACCCCTTGACCAGGGCGGTCCATCGGTCACGCTCGGCCGGGGAGGCGCCGCCGGCCAGCAGGGGGATGGCCGCGATCAGCCCCTGGCCGTGGAAGTGGTCGCCGCGCAGCACCCCCTGGTCGTCGCTCTTGAGGTAACCGCGGCTGATGGCCCGGCCGTTGACGCCGTCCATCATGAGTCCGTTGTAGATCAGCGGGGCGTAGGCGCGCTCCACGCTGTCGAGGATGGTCTGCCGCTCGGGGTCGGTGACGGCCCAGCTGGAGCCGGCGAGCAGGGTGAACAGCCGGCCGAGCCCGTCCAGCATGACCTGTCCGTACGTACCGGAGTAGGCGACCCAGGTGTGCTGGATGAAGGAGCCGTCGGCGTAGAGGCCGTCGCCCTTCGTGACATACGGGAAGACGGGCGAGAGCGCGTCGCGGGCGAGGGCCAGCTTGGCCGGGGCCCGGCCAAGCACCCCGCGCAGGGCGACGGAGCGGCAGAGGTCCACCCGGTTGGCGCCGGTGCTGGTGCCGGAGTAGTCGGCGAGCAGCCTGTCGGGGACGAAGTGGTCGACGGCGGCGCAGGCCGCGGCCCGCTGCTCCTCGGTGAGCTGGTCGTACAGGACGGCCACAAGATCCATGAGCAGCCGGGGGGAGCCGATCTGCCACTCCCACCAGTTGCCGTACGGGGTGGTCGCGGGTCGGTAGACGGTGGCGGCGAGATGGCCGAGACCGCGCAGGACATCGGCGAGGAGCGCCGCGTCGCCCGTGAGGCCGGTGCCCGGCTGGGCGTACGCCTGGGCCATGGTCCACAGCCGGCTGTAGCTCTGGGTGATCCCGGCGGGTGGATCGAAGGGATGGTCCGGCCAGAGGGAGGCGGCGGCCGGGGCCATCGATCGCCGGAAGCGCGCGGCCAGTTCACCGGTCCGCGCGAGCCGGGAGGCGTACGGCTCGACGGCCGGGTCGTAGCCCGTGCCGAGCTGGAGATCCACCCAGCGCCGCCGCAGTTCCCCGAACTCGTCGACGGCGGCGCGCTGTCCGGCGGCGGCCGGGCGGGAGAGCGGGAGCGCGACGGCGCCCGCTCCGGTGGCGGTCAGAAAGGCACGACGGGACCAGGCGGACGGCAGCGACACGGAGACCCCCGCGATCGGAAGTGGTGTAGACCGGCTGGTGGTTGGTTTAGCACCGGGGCCGGCGGCTTTCAATGGCGCCCGCGCGCCCAACGGCGGCCCGCACCCGCCATGTTGTGAAGACCCAGAATTTCTGAGAGCGCTCTCAGCTCAACTCTTGACGCGTTCCCCACGCGTCGCAAGAGTGGGTGCCCACGCAGGCGCGGCCCCCCACAAACCGCGAACTTCCCTGCGTTCCCCCACATTTCAGGAGAACATTCGTGATATCCCGCAGACTGTTTCTCGCCGGTACGGCCGCGGTCGCGACGACGCTCACCTATCCCGTCTGGGGAAGCGCCCTCAGCCCGCACGCGTCGGCCGCCCCGGAGACCTGTGAGCTGGCCCTGCAGAACACGTCGCTGCCGGGCGCGGTCAACGCGTATGTCACCGGCCACGACCAGGCCACCAACAGCTGGGTGCTGCTGCGCGCCGACGGAAGTGTCTACCGGCCGGAGTCGCCCGGCGCGCCCGGGACCCCGCTGCCGGTCGACTGCGCGATCCCGCTGAACCCCGCGGGCGGCGCACCGGTCGTCCTGACACTGCCCCGGATGTTCGGCGCCCGCGTCTACTTCGTACGCGACGACAAGCTGGACTTCTTCCTCAACCCGGGCCCCGCTCTGGTCGAGCCCGCCTTCGCGACCCCCGCCGACCCCAACTACGGCCGTACCTGGTCGTTCTGCGAGTTCACCTTCAACCAGGACCAGCTGTTCTCCAACATCAGCTATGTCGATCTGGTGACGGCCCTGCCCATCGGCATCAGGCTGGAGGGCGACGCCACCCATACGGTCGCCCCGCTGCCCGAGGGCGCCCTGGAGCGGATCGCGGACGGGCTCACCGCCCAGGCGGGTGTGGACGGACACCCCTGGGACCAGCTGGTCCTGCGCGGCGGGGACGGGCGGGTCCTGCGGGTCATCTCACCGCAGAACCTGGCCGGCCAGACGCCCTTCGCGCATGTCTTCGACAGCTATGTCGACCAGGTCTGGGAGAAGTACCGCTCCACCGATCTGCGGATCGATCTCCAGGGCGGGCGAGGCGTGTTCACCGGCCGGGTCAGCGGCGACACGCTCACCTTCAACGGGGGCCACACCTTCGCCAAGCCGACCTCGATGGACATCTTCACCTGCAACAGCGGGCCGTTCGCCAACAACCCCGCCGACCCGGACGACAAGAAGGGCCTGCTCGCCCGGCTCGGGGCCGCCTTCAACCGCTCGACGGTGCTCAGCCACGCGGACCAGCCGAACGGCGCCACGGCGGCGGACTACTACAAGGACCCGGTCACCAATCACTTCGCCCGGGTGGTGCACGCCAACACCCCGATCGGCTACGCCTTCCCGTACGACGATGTGCAGCCGGACGGCCAGCCGGACGTCTCGGGCGCGGCGCACGACGGCAATCCGCGGCGCTGGACGGTGTCGGTCGGTTCCTGACGCGGCCACCGGTCCCGGCACAGAGCACGGTCCCGGCACCACGGCTCACGCGCGAAGGTTCCGCACGAGGGGTCCGCACGAAAACGGTGCCCCGCCCTCCCATGACCGGGAGGGCGGGGCACCGTCCTGTCCGAGAACCGCCAACGGCGTCAGCAGCCGCCGCAGTTGTAGAACGTCACATCCCAGTGGTTGCCCTCGTCGGCGTAGACGTTGCCGGCGCCGGACTGCCACTGCGGAGCGCCGTCGCCGCGCACCCCGATGTACGTGAAGGTGTTCTTGACGTAGTTGTTGACGCAGGTGGCCTTGCCGAAGTCCAGCTTGTAGCCGTTCCAGTGCGAGTACGTGCCGCCCGCGTGGCCGGTCTCCGTACCGCCGGTGATGTTGAGACCGCAGCCGCTGGCGCTCCTCAGGGTCTGCGCTCCCTTGGCCGTGTCCAGGTTGAGCTGGTCGAACGAGGTACAGGTCGGGGTGTTGCGGTCGGAACAGCCACCGGACGAGGACCATGTGATCCCGGACGACCGGAACATCGAGGTGGCGGTGGCGTGGCTGATCTTGGTGGCGGCCTGGGCGTCGGTGGCCGTGCTGAGGACACCGAAGCCGGGGGCGAAGAGCGCGCCGAGCACGAGGGCGAGCGCGCTGATGACCGAGCGGATTCTCATGGGGGGATTCCCTCTCCTGCTGAAGACCGTGGAGCCGATTGGTGCCGATGGGCGGTGGGGCCAATGGGGCGGTGGGGCAGGTGGAACAGGGAGATCGTGCCCGATGTCTACGCGCGTCCGCCAGAGGGCGACGCGCTCAATCGGCCTCGATCGGGTGACATTGTTGAAATCCGAACCAGACACGTCTATGGTGATGCTCGTTGAAGGTTAAACAACCACCTCGCACCACCACTCTCTCTCAGGAGCAACCATGGGACTCTTCGGCCGCAACAACGACTCCGCCCAGACCTCGGCCCCCACCGCCACCGTCGCCACTGTGGATCCGGCGCTCGCCGCCCTGACCGGCGAATACACCATCGACCCGGCGCACAGCACGATCAGCTTCACCGTCCGGCACGCGATGGTCACCAACGTCCGGGGCACCTTCACCGAGCACGAGGGTTCACTGAGCCTTGACGGTACGAACCCGGCGGACTCCTCGGCGTCGATCGATGTCTCCATCGCCAGTGTCGACACCGGGATGGCCGACCGCGACGGTCATCTGCGCAGCCCCGACTTCTTCGACGCCGAGACGTTCCCGAAGATGTCCTTCCGCTCCACCTCGGTCGAGCAGGTGGACGCGGAGACCTACCGGCTCACCGGTGACCTCTCCATCAAGGGCGTCACCCGACCGCTCACCATCGACCTGGAGTTCAACGGTTCGGCCACCGACCCGTACGGCAACGAGCGCGTCGGCTTCGAGGGCAGCGCCACGATCCTGCGCTCCGACTGGGGTCTGACCTGGAACGCCGCGCTGGAGACCGGCGGCGTGATGGTCAGCGACAAGGTCAAGCTGAGCTTCGACATCTCCGCGATCAAGAAGGCCTGACCGGCGGCGGGACAGGCGCCAGGTCCTGGCAGAAACGGATCTAGAATCCGCCGCCCCCGTCGAACCCGCCTCCGCCGCCGAAGTCCCCTCCCCCGCCGAAGCCTCCGCCGCCGAAGTCGCCCGGGTCGAAGTCCGAGCCCGAGTAGTCTCCGCCGCTGAAGCCGGACAGGTCACCGCCGCCGAAGTCCGCGGCGTAGGCGGGGGTCGCCATCATCGAACCGAGCATCGTGCCGACCAGCAGTCCCGGCAGCAGCCCGCCGCCGAAGTAGCCCCCGGCCCACGGCCCGTACGCCGGTCCGGCCTCCCAGTAGGGGCGGGGGCCGTGCTCGGTCTGCACCGTACGGGTCGCCGGGTCCGTACCGTCCGCCAGCCGGGCGGCGTCGGCCGCGCAGACCGGGACCGTACGCGCGACACCGCCGGACGGGGCCCACTCCGCGTCCGTCGTCGAGGGGCCGTGCCGCGGGTCGAAGAAGCACGGCGACCGGCGCTCGGGAAGCGGGGCGCCCGTCCGGCGCGCGGCCAGCGCGGCCAGCGCGAACCGGCCGTCCTCCAGCGCCTCGGTCACCCCGCGTACGTCCTCGGGCCGTTCCGCCGCGCCCATCAGGGACTTGGCCTTCTCGTACGAGTCCAGGGAGCGTTCGTAGTCCGCGCGCATCGCGTCGTCGGCACCCGGCTCGCCGGGGTGGAAGTCCAGCCGGTCCAGCTCCTCGCCGAAGGCGGTGATGTCCTCGTCCACGACGACCCGCAGCTTCTCCAGCGCCTCGCGGGTGCGCTCGGCGCGCTTGCGGCGGTTGGTGCGCGCCACGGCGTACGCGCCCGCGCCGCCCACCACGATCACCGAGCCGAGGACGATCAGCCCGGTGGACGAACTGCCGGCCCCGTCCTGTCCCGACCCCGTGTCCCAGGAGGCCGGGGCCTGGCCCCGGGTCTGTGGAAGGGCCTGGTCGACGAAGTTGTTCAGCTCGGTCGCGGCGTCCACCGGACCGCCCGCCTTGACCGCGTCCGTGAGATTACGGACGGCCTGGCTGGGCAGCACCGCGGAGTCGGCGCCCGCGTTGAACCCGTCGCCGAGACGGATGGCGTACAGCCCCGTCACGCCTGTCTCGGCCCGTACGGTCCTCAGCACCGATGAGGCCGGGAACTCGGCGGTGGCCGGCAGGACCGCCACGAAGAGCGGTTTGTCCGCGTCCTTGATCTTCTTCGCCAGAGCCCCGGCCTCGGACGGCGAGAGCTGTCCGGTGGCCCGTGGGTCCACATAGACCGGACTCTTCTTGAGGGCCTCGGCCACCGCCTGGGGCCCGGTGGCCGTTGACTCGCCGGTGGCCTTTGACACGTCGGGGGCCGCCCACGCGCCCGGCGCCGTCAGGAAGGCCGTGGCGAGGAAGGCGAGAAGCAGTCCGGACAACAGGGAGATCAGCCTCGTCCTCATACCTATTGACGCTACCCGAAGTACAGCCAAACCGGACGGGCGAGGGACAGGCGAGGACGGGCCGAAGGCTTACGGAGCCGACTCCCGGACGATGATCTCGGTAGGCAGGACAACCGGCCCGTCGAGGCCGGGCGACGTCCCGGCGAGATGTCCGAGCAGCAGCCGCGCCGCCGTCTCGCCCATCTCCCGGGCGGGCTGGCGGACCGTGGTCAGCGGTGGCTCCGTGTGCCGGGCCAGCGGGATGTTGTCGAAGCCGACCACCGCGACATCGTCGGGGACCGTGCGCCCGGCCGCCCGCAGCGCCCGCAGCGCGCCGGCCGCGCTGATGTCGTTGTGCGCGAACACGGAGTCGAAGCGGACCTCGCTGTTGAGGAGTTTCTCCACCGCGAGCCGTCCCGACAGCTCGGTGAAGTCCCCCACCATGACGAGATCGGTGGGCAGGACCTCACGGAACCCCCGGAGCCGGTCGCGTACACACCCGAAGTGCGCGGGCCCGGTGATCACCAGCGGTCTGCCGCGCCCGCCGGCCAGCAGATGGCGGGCCGCGGAGGCGCCGCCCTCGTGGTTGGTGGTCGCCACGGACGGAAAGCCCTCGGGGCGGCTGCCCCGGTCGTCGATCAGTACGACGGGCAGCCCCTTGCGGTGCAGTCCGACGATGGTGTCGAGGGTGTTCTCCGGCTCGACGACGAGCAGGCCGTCGAAGGCCCGGGCCGAGACCTGGGTGACGAAGTGCTCCACCGAATCGGGCCCTCGATTGCAGGTGAAGAGCAGCAGGCCGTAACCGGCCGCCTCGACGGTGTCCACGACCCCCTGAAGGACCTCGCCCATCCATGGCCAGCTCAGCGCGGGCACCAGCATGCCGATCGTATGGCCCCGGCCACGGGCCAGTCCGACAGCTCCCGAGCTGGGTACGTAACCGAGCCTGGCGATCACGGCCCGGACGCGCGCGGCCGTGCCCCGGTCGACTTCACCTTTGGTATTGATCACCCGCGACACGGTCGTCTTGCTGACCCCGGCCTCACGGGCGACATCGGCGATGGTGACACGCATCGTGGCCTCCCCGAAGAAGTCGGGAACCGGTCGCGGCCCCATGGGCCGGTACCGGTCCCGGAACCGGTACCGGTGCTCGGCGGTGAGTTAACCGGCGCGCCGGACCGCCGTCAACACTTCACGCCGAGATTGGTCCGAACCTTTGTTACGTACCTGACGGGCCGCAGGTCAGAGGCGGCGCAGGGGTGTTGAGCGTTCAGTTCCTGAATACGCGACCTCTTGACGGGGGTTCGTAACGGCAGTTCACTCACGCCGCACGGCTTCACCCCCCACAGCACTGCCGATGAAGGGCAGCAGACTTATGTCGAGATCGACTGGCATCGGGCGACGGCTGACGAGGGCGCTCCTCGCGGGCGCCCTGACCACCGCCGGACTCACCGGACTCTCCGCCGGGACGGCGCACGCCGCTGGCGAGCAGGTCAATATCTGGCTGACGACCACGGACGACAGCGGTGGACGCCATGTCACCCGCGGTCTCCAGCAGCAGACACCCGTCAACTTCCAGCCGGGCAACGGCGGCAGCGGTACGAACGTCAGCGTCGACGAGGGCACCCGCTATCAGACCTTCACGGGCGGCGGCGCCTCCTTCACGGACACGGCGGCCTGGCTGATGAAGGGCAGCGGCGCGCTCTCCCAGGCGACCCGTGACGACACGATGAAGAAGCTCTTCTCCCCCACCGAGGGCATCGGGCTCTCCTTCATCCGCAACCCCATGGGCGGTTCCGACCTCGCGCGCTTCGGTTACACGTACAACGACCTTCCCGCGGGCCAGACCGATCCCACCCTCGCGCGGTTCTCCCTCGCGCACGATCTGGCCGATGTGCTGCCGCTGACCAAGCAGGCCAAGCAGCTCAACCCGGCGCTGACGACCATGGCCTCGCCGTGGACGGCGCCGGCCTGGATGAAGGACAGCGGCCAGCTCAACGGCGGCTGGCTGAAGGCGGAGAACTACGGCACCTACGCCGACTACTTCGTGAAGTATCTCCAGGCCTACCGCGACCAGGGCATCCCGGTCGACTATGTCTCGGCGCAGAACGAGCCGACCTGCTGCGCCGGTTACCCGTCGATGAGCTGGAACGCCTCGGGTCTCGCGTACTTCACCAAGAACGAACTGCTGCCCAAGCTCCAGAGCGCCGGGCTGGCCTCCAAGGTGCTGGCGCACGAATGGAACTGGGACACGTACGACGCGTACGCCGCCGAGACCGTGAACGACGCGGCCGTCCGCAACCACCCCAACTTCGGTGGCGTCGCGTGGCACGGCTACGGCGGCAACGTCCAGAAGCAGACGGACGTCCACAACCAGTATCCGCAGCTGAACGCCTTCCAGACCGAGCACTCGGGCGGCACCTGGATCGCCAATCAGCAGCGCGAGGACATGTCGAACATCATCGACTACACCCGTAACTGGGCGAAGTCGGTGACCAAGTGGTCGCTCGCGGTGGACCAGAACCGCGGCCCGCACAACGGCGGCTGCGGCACCTGCGACGGACTGATCACGGTCCACAACGGTGACGGCAGGCACGGCCAGGTCGACTACACCATCGAGTACTACACGATGGGCCATCTCACGAAGTTCGTGAGGCCCGGCGCCGAGCGCGTCGCCTCCACCGCCAGCACCGCGGTGCCCAATGTGGCCTGGCGCAACCCGGACGGCTCCAAGGCGCTCATCGCGTACAACGACGCGTCGGCCGCCCGCGAACTCCGGGTCAACTGGGGCGGGCAGAACTTCACCTACTCCCTGCCCGGCAAGACGTCGGCGACCTTCACCTGGTCCGGCACCCAGTCCGGCGGGGGCGGCACCGGCACCACGGGCACCTTCTCCGGGCTCGCCGGCAAGTGCCTGGACGTGGCGGGCGGCGCGAGCGCCAATGGGACGGCCGTCCAGCTCTACGACTGCAACGGCTCGACGGCCCAGCGCTGGACGGTCGGCACGGACTCGACGATCAGGTCCCTCGGCAAGTGCCTGGACGTGACATCGGCGTCGACGGCGAACGGCGCGAAGGTGCAGTTGTACGACTGCAACGGGAGCGGTGCCCAGCAGTGGACGTACAACGCGGGGACCGGTGACATCGTCAACAACGCGGCGGACAAGTGCCTCGATGTGACGGACAATTCCTCGGCGAACGGCGCGCGCGCCCAGATCTGGACCTGCACCGGAGCCGCCAACCAGAAGTGGCGGCTCCAGAGCTAGGACATGTCCGGCGAGAGGATCTGGTGATTCAGAGGCCGGGGCGACCGCGCGTGGTGGGTGACTACTCCGCCGGTTCGACCCCGGCCCGCAGCAGTCCGTACGTATACGCGTCCTCCAGCGCCTGCCAGGAGGCCGCGATCACATTCTCGGCGACCCCGACCGTGGACCAGTCGCCGACCCCGTCCCCCGTGGTGATCAGCACGCGCGTGGTGGACTCCGTACCGTGTCTGCCTTCCAGGATGCGGACCTTGTAGTCCACCAGCTCCAGCTTGGCCAGCTGGGGATAGATCCGCTCCAGGCCGACCCGCATGGCCCGGTCCAGGGCGTTGACCGGGCCGTTTCCCTCGGCCGTGGCGACGATCCGCTCGCCCTTGGCCCACAGCTTCACGGTGGCCTCGTTGGCGTGCGTACCGTCGGGCCGGTCCTCGACGATCGCGCGCCAGGACTCCGTACGGAAGTAGTTACGGGGCCGGCCCTCGACCTCCTCGCGGAGCATCAGCTCGAAGGACGCGTCGGCCGCCTCGTAGGTGTACCCCTTGAGCTCGCGCTCCTTGACCCGGCCCACGACCCGGCCGACCAGATCGCGGTCGCCGCTGAGGTCGATACCCAGCTCCCGGCCCTTCAGCTCGATGGAGGCGCGGCCCGCCATGTCGGAGACGAGCATCCGCATGGTGTTTCCGACCCGTTCGGGGTCGATGTGCTGGTACAGGTCGGGATCGACCTTGATCGCGGAGGCGTGAAGTCCACCCTTGTGGGCGAAGGCGGAGACACCGACATACGGCTGATGGGTGGAGGGGGCGAGATTGACGATCTCCGCGATGGCGTGGGAGATCCGGGTCATCTCGGCGAGCGCGCCCTCCGGCAGGACGCGCTTGTCGTACTTCAGCTCCAGCGCGGCGACGACCGGGAAGAGGTTGGCGTTGCCGACGCGCTCGCCATAGCCGTTGGCGGTGCACTGGACATGGGTGGCGCCGGCGTCGACGGCGGCGAGGGTGTTGGCGACGGCGCAGCCGGTGTCGTCCTGGGCGTGGATACCGAGGCGGGCGCCGGTGTCGGCGAGCACGGTGGTGACGACGGCCTGGATCTGGGCGGGCAGCATGCCGCCGTTGGTGTCACAGAGGACGACGACATCGGCGCCCGCTTCGGTGGCGGCCCGTACGACGGACTTGGCGTACTCGGGGTTGGCGCGGTAGCCGTCGAAGAAGTGCTCGCAGTCGACGAACACGCGGCGGCCCTGTTCGCGCAGGTAGGAGACGGTGTCGCGGACCATGTCGACGTTCTCGTCGAGGGTGGTGCGCAGCGCCAGCTCGACATGGCGGTCATGCGACTTGGCGACCAGCGTGACCACCGGCGCGCCGGATTCCACCAGCGCCTTGACCTGGGGGTCCTCCGCCGCCCTGGCGCCCGGCCTGCGGGTGGAACCGAACGCGACGAGCTGGGCGTTCTTGAAGTCGATCTCCTGCTGGGCGCGCGCGAAGAACTCGGTGTCCCGCGGGTTGGCGCCGGGCCAGCCGCCCTCGATGAAGCTCACGCCGAAGTCGTCCAGGTACCGTGCGATGGCCAGTTTGTCGGCGACGGTCAGATTGATGCCTTCACGCTGGGCGCCATCGCGCAGCGTCGTGTCGAAGACATGAAAACTGTCGTCTTTCCCCGTGGGTCCAGTGGACTCAGTGGTCATGGTGTGTAGCTCCTGTCGAGTGGAAGGACTGGCTCCACTTGCCCCCATCATCGCTCGCCTCATTTCCGGCGAGGGTGGGGGCCGGAAAATGAAAAAACCCCTCGCGGGTGCGAGAGGTCTGCGCGCGGGTCTGAGGCACGGTGGCCGCGCCGTACATGGTGGTACGAGGCGATCACTGCGGACCGGCGCGCTTGCTGCCGATAATCATGGCGAACGAGAGCACAGGCCGATTTTCGCATGCCTGCCGCTCCGGGGAAGGCCTGTCTCACGATGCGGTCGGGACAGATGAGCGGTGCGTGACGAAAGCGGGCCACGGGACGTACGACGAGGGCCGGACGGAGGCCCGGCGGAGGCGCGGCGGAGGTGCCTGGCGGGGGCCCGGCGGGGGGCCCGGCGGGGGCCCGCGCCCGGGTTCGTTCCGGACGCGGGCCTCCGCGGTCGCTCCACGGTCGTCCCGCGCTCGCCCCCGGGACGGCGTGGGACAGCCGGGCGTCAGCCCAGCTCGTGCATCCAGCCGTGGGTGTCCGCCGTGCGGCCCGTCTGGATGTCCAGCAGCGCCTCGCGCAGCTTCATCGTGACCTCACCCGGCCGGCCGCCCGACTGGGTCCACTCGCCGCCTGTCGACTTGACCACACCGACCGGGGTGATCACCGCGGCCGTACCGCACGCGAAGACCTCGGTGAGCGTGCCGTTCTCGGTGTCGCGGCGCCAGTCCTCCTTGGAGATCCGGCCCTCCTCGGAGCTGTAACCGAGGTCGGCCGCGAGGCTCAGCAGCGAGTCCCGGGTGACGCCCGCCAGCAGGGAGCCGGTCAGCTCGGGGGTGACGATGCGGTCGCCGTACACGAAGTACAGATTCATCCCGCCCAGTTCCTCGACCCAGCGGTGCTCCACCGCGTCCAGGTAGACGACCTGCTCGCAGCCCTTCTCCGCCGCCTCCGCCTGGGCGAGCAAGGACGCCGCGTAGTTGCCGCCGGTCTTGGCGAAGCCGATGCCGCCCGGCACCGCGCGGACGTAGTTCTCCGAGAGCCAGACCGAGACCGGCTTCACCCCGCCGGGGAAGTACGCGCCCGCGGGCGAGGCGATGACCAGGAACAGATACTCGTTCGCCGGCCGCACCCCGAGCCCGACCTCGGTGGCGATCATGAACGGGCGTAGATAGAGGGATTCCTCCCCGCCGTGTGCCGGCACCCATGCCCTGTCCTGCTGGACCAGCGCGTCGCACGCGGCGATGAAGGTCTCGACGGGTAGCTCCGGCATGGCGAGCCGGCGGGCCGAGACCCGGAAGCGCTCGGCGTTGGACTCGGGCCGGAAGGTGGCGACCGAGCCGTCGGGTCGGCGGTAGGCCTTGAGCCCTTCGAAGATCTCCTGCGCGTAGTGCAGGGTCATGTTCGCCGGGTCGAGCGAGAGGGGCCCGTACGGAACGAGCTGCGCGTCGTGCCAGCCGCGTCCTTCCGTCCACCGGATCGTCACCATGTTGTCGGTGAAGTGGCGGCCGAACCCCGGGTTGGCCAGGATCGCCTCGCGCTCCGCGTCGGACAGCGGGTTCGAGGAGGGCTTGAGTTCGATCGTGGGCGTGGTCATGAGTACTCGTCCTTCACCGGTTGATGTGACGGACCGCGTTCACGCCGCTACTGCTACTAGGACGTCCGAGCATTCCCGCATGCCGCGGCCCACGCCGATTATCGCGTGGGTGGGACGGTGCTTGAAACGGGGTGAAAGCGGCCCTGGGATGATGGTGGCACCCGGTGGCCGCAAAAGAACAGCCGCCGGGCTCCGAAGACCCGGCGGCTGTGGGAGTCGACGGGTCAGCTCGCTACTCGTACGGCGAGCGCGTCACCGATCTGGTCGGTCGTACGCGCGCCGGCCGCCGTACCGTCACGCCCGGCGAGGTCGGCCGCGACGGCCTCCTCCACCCGGACGGCCTCGGCGTCGAACCCGAGGTGTCGCAGCAGCAGGGCGACGGAGAGGATCGTGGCCGTGGGGTCGGCCTTCCCCTGGCCCGCGATGTCCGGCGCCGACCCGTGGACCGGCTCGAACATGGACGGGAACGTACGGTCCGGATTGATGTTCGCGGACGCGGCCAGGCCGATTCCGCCGGTCACGGCGGCGGCCAGGTCGGTGAGGATGTCACCGAAGAGGTTGTCGGTGACGATCACGTCGAAGCGGTCGGGCTGGGTGACGAAGAAGATCGTCGCGGCGTCGACATGCAGATAGTCGGTGGCGACGTCGGGGTACTCCTGGCCCACGCGGTCGAAGATGTTCTTCCACATGTGACCGGCGTAGACGAGGACGTTGTTCTTGTGGACCAGCGTCAGCTTCTTGCGCGGACGGGAGTTGGCACGCTCGTACGCGTCCCGGACGACCCGCTCCACGCCGTACGCCGTATTGAGGCTCACTTCGGTGGCCACCTCGGCGGGCGTGCCCGTGCGCAGGGAACCTCCGTTGCCGGTGTACGGGCCCTCGGTGCCCTCACGGACGACGACGAAGTCGATGTCCGGGCGGCCCGCCAGCGGCGTGGCCGTGTTGGGGAAGAGCTTCGACGGCCGCAGGTTGACGTAGTGGTCGAAGGCGAAGCGCAGCTTGAGCAGCAGCCCGCGCTCCAGGACGCCGGACGGCACGGTCGGGTCGCCGATCGCGCCGAGCAGGATCGCGTCATGCCCCTTGAGGGCTTCCAGCTCCGCGTCCGGGAGGGTCTCCCCGGTGCGGTGCCAGCGGCTCGCGCCGAGGTCGTACTCCTTGGTCTCCAGCTTCACATCCTGGGGAAGGACCGCGCTCAGGACCTTCAGGCCCTGGGCCACGACCTCCTGGCCGATGCCGTCACCGGGGATCACTGCGAGATTGAGGCTGCGAGACATGGAGGCACCCTACCCTCCGTCCCAGTGCATGACATCGCGTGTCCATTCTGTGGACACATTGCGAAGCGGTCGTCGACCGTATGCCCGCGATACATGTCTTTGCCACCCATTGGTGCCATCGTCGGCACATGGAAACTCCCCGCGTCGGGATTCCCGACCATCTCGCCTCCCGTATGACCATGCCGGAGCAGCACGCGTATCTGCGCGAGAGGATCGGCCGACGCGGTCTGCTGCGCGCGGGCACGCTCGCCGCCGGGACGGTGGCGGGCGCCGGTCTGCTCGGCTCCAGCGCCGTCACCGCGGGGGCCACCGCGGACACCGCCCCCGCGTTTCTGCCGTCGTCGGCCGCTGTCCGGGTGGACGGATCGCTGGTGGCCCCGTTCGGCCGGCATCTGGCCTTCGGCGCCGACCCGAAGACGATGATGTCGGTCTCCTGGCAGGTGCCGTTCGCGGTGCGGAACCCCTACGTCCGGGTCGGGCTCAAGCCCTGGGACCTGAGCCAGAGGATCAAGGCGGAGGTGCGGTCGCTGCACACCCCGTCGCTGTCGGCCAAGCTGCCCGCCGTGGACCAGTACTACCTGCATGTCCCGCTGGAGCGGCTGCGCCCCGGGACCACGTACTACTACGGCGTGGGACACGATGGCTTCGACCCGGCGGACACCCGCAATCTGGGGACGGTCGGCACCTTCCGCACCGCCCCGGCGCGCGCCGAGTCGTTCGTCTTCACCGCCTTCGGCGACCAGGGCGTCTCGTACGACGCCCTCGCCAACGACCAGGTGATCCTGGGCCAGAACCCGGTCTTCCATCTGCACGCGGGGGACATCTGCTACGCGGACGGCAGCGGCCAGGGGCTGCCCACGGACATCTATGACGCGCGGGTCTGGGACCAGTTCCTGGCGCAGACCGAGTCGGTGGCCTCGCGGGTGCCGTGGATGGTGACCACCGGCAACCACGACATGGAGGCCTGGTACTCCCCCGACGGTTACGGCGGCCAGAACGCGCGCTGGTCCCTGCCGGGCGGCGGACTCGATCCGGTGAAGTCGCCGGGCGTCTACTCGTTCACCTACGGCAATGTCGGCGTGGTCGCCCTCGACGCGAACGATGTCTCCCACGAGATCCGCGCCAACACCGGCTACACCGACGGCGCCCAGACCCGCTGGCTGGACCGGCGGCTCGGCGAACTGCGCGCGCACAAGGACATCGACTTCATCGTGGTGTTCTTCCACCACTGCGCCTTCTCGACCACGAACGCGCACGCCTCGGACGGCGGGGTGCGCGACGCGTGGGTGCCGCTCTTCGACAAGCACCGCGTCGATCTGGTCGTCAATGGCCACAACCATGTCTACGAGCGCACCGACGCGCTGCGCGGCGGCGAGGTCGGGCGCCGGGTGCCGATCGGCGAGTCGGTCAGTTCGGTGCGTGACGGCATCGTGTACGTCACGGCGGGCGGCGCGGGCAAGGCGCTCTACGACTTCCCCGTGCCGGACAGCTACGAGGGCCATGTCGCCGATGTCGAGAGCGTTCCCTCGTACCACTGGGAGCGGGGCGGCGCGAAGGCCACCGAGACCGTGGAGTGGTCGCGCGTGCGCTACACCGGGTTCTCGTTCCTCGCCGTCGAGGTGACGACGGGGCGCCGCCCGGCGCTCAAGGTCTCCGCGCTCGCCGAGAGCGGCGAGCGCGTGGACCACTTCACGATCACGCGCTGACGTATGCGCCGGTCAGTGGCCGGTCGAGCCGCCGTTGTCCCTGCGGTCGAGAGCACGCTGCAGGGCGGCGGCGGCGTTCTTGCGGTCGGATTCGCTGGTGCGAGAGGTGTGACGGACACGGCGACGGACAGTCGTCTCGGCCATGATGATCGACTCCTTGAGATAGCTGAGCCACGCGGCGGGGCAGAACCGCCAAGGGGGGCACGGCCGGAAGGGGCGGGGGCATACGCGGCAGGGGTCACCTGCGTGGGGGCGCGTGCCAACGACCGCCATTCGCTCGATGGAGCGAGACGTTCGGCTCATTCCAAGCTAAGCGAGGATCACCGCTCTGTCTCCACGATTACTCGGACTTCCTACTATCTGAGACGGTGATCGTTCCGACCTGCGGATATCCCTCGTGGGTCAGCGGGGCACGGGGCCACGGGATCATCCGGCCAGGGGCCTACAGCACATCGCCGTCGCGCCAGTCGAAGATCAGCGCACCGGCGCCCCCGGGGGACGCGGATCCCGGCAGGGGCCGCCCCGCCGCCGGACGCAGATAGGTGGAGCCCTCCTCCTCCGGCAGCCGGACCACTCCCCCGGGCGCCAGCGCCTCGATCCGGTGCGGCCAGGCCTGCCAGCCGCGCGACCGGTAGAGCGGCGCCCCGGCGTCAGAGGCGGAGAGCGCCCCGACGGCGTACGCGCCGTCGATCACCCGCTCCAGCGCGGCCATCACCCGGCCGCCATGGCCCTGCCCGCGCCGGTCGGGCCGTACGCCCACGGCCTCGACATAGCCGACGCGGTAGGAGCGGCCGTCGTACAGCACCCGGCGCTGGACCACACTGCCGTGCGCGAGGAGCGTGCCGTCCCCGTCCCGTACGAGGGCGTGCACACCGCCGAGGCCGTGGTCCCAGTCGTCGTCGGAGAAGCCGCCCTCGAAGGCGTCGTCCAACAGGGCGCGGATCTCGGTGAGTTCGGCCGGGGAGAGCTCATAGGTGTGGGCGGTGCGCAGGATCTCCGTCATACGCGCCACTCTCTCAGGAGGCCGGCGCTCCGGGACATGGGGACTCCGGGCATGGAGCCGCCCCCGTACCGGCGAAGGGGGGCGGCCGGTACGGGGGCGGAGTCTGCGGGGCTCGGTGCCCCGAGGGGACTGTCGGTCCGTCAGCCCATGTGCGGGTAGCGGTAGTCCGTCGGCGGGACCAGCGTCTCCTTGATGGCGCGGGTCAGCGTCCAGCGCATCAGGTTCTGCGGGGCGCCCGCCTTGTCGTTGGTGCCGGACGCGCGGCCACCGCCGAAGGGCTGCTGGCCGACGACGGCGCCCGTCGACTTGTCGTTGATGTAGAAGTTGCCCGCCGCGTACCGCAGCTTCTCCATCGCGTCGGCCGCGGCGGCCCGGTCACCGGCGATGATCGAGCCGGTCAGGGCGTACGCCGAGACGGACTCCATCTGGGCGAGCACCGTCTCGTAGTCGGCGTCGTCGTAGACGTGCACGGCGAGGATCGGGCCGAAGTACTCGGTCGTGAAGACCTCGTTCTCGGGGTCGGTGCAGGCGATGACGGTCGGCCGGACGAAGTAGCCGACGGAGTCGTCGTAGGTACCGCCCGCGACGATCGTGCATGTCGGGTCGGCGGCGGCGCGGTCGATGGCGGCCTTGTTCTTGGCGAAGGCGCGCTCGTCGATGACGGCGCCGATGAAGTTCGACAGATCGGTGACATCGCCCATGGCGATCCCGTCGACCTCGGCCGCGAACTCCTCCTTGAACCCGTCGTTCCAGATCGACGCCGGGACATAGGCGCGCGAGGAGGCGGAGCACTTCTGGCCCTGGTACTCGAACGAGCCCCGGGTCAGCGCCGTCTTGAGAACCGCGCGGTCGGCGCTCGGGTGGGCGACGACGAAGTCCTTGCCGCCGGTCTCGCCGACGATCCGCGGGTAGGAGCGGTAGGTCTCGATGTTGTTGCCGACGGTCTTCCACAGGTGCTGGAAGGTCCTGGTCGAACCGGTGAAGTGGATGCCCGCCAGGTCACGGTGGTTCAGGGCCACCTCGGAGACGGCGATGCCGTCGCCCGTCACCAGGTTGATGACGCCCTTGGGCAGGCCTGCCTCCTCCAGCAGTTCCATCAGCAGCACGGCCGCGAGGGTCTGGGTCGGGGACGGCTTCCAGACCACGACATTGCCCATGAGCGCGGGCGCGGTCGGCAGATTGCCCGCGATCGCCGTGAAGTTGAACGGCGTGATCGCGTAGACGAAGCCTTCGAGCGGCCGGTGGTCGAGCCGGTTCCAGACGCCGGGCGAGTTGGCCGGCGGCTGCTCGGCGAGCAGGTCACGGGCGTACTTGACATTGAAGCGCCAGAAGTCGACCAGCTCACAGGGGGTGTCGATCTCGGCCTGCTGGGCGGTCTTCGACTGACCGAGCATGGTCGCGGCGGCCAGCGTCTCGCGCCAGGGTCCCGCGAGCAGCTCGGCGGCGCGCAGGATGATCGCGGCGCGGTCGTCGAAGGACATGGCGCGCCAGCCGGGGGCGGCGGCCAGGGCCGCGTCGACCGCGTCGCGGGCGTCCTGCTGGGTGGCGCCGGCGAACGTACCGAGCACGGCCCGGTGGTTGTGCGGCTGTACGACGTCGACGCGCTCGCCCCCGCCCATCCGCTTCTCGCCGCCGATCGTCATCGGCAGATCGACGGGGTTCTCGGCCAGCTCCTTGAGCTTGACCTCAAGACGGGCCAGCTCCGGGGAGCCCGGGGCGTAGCCGTGCACCGGCTCGTTGACCGGCGCGGGAACCTGGGTCACAGCGTCCATGGGTGCCGAATCTCCTTCATCAGTGGGTCAGGGGCGGTCGGTTTCGGGGCCGGCGGCTCAGCCGCGGCTGACCAGCGAACGCAGGAAGAACGCGAGGTTGGCGGGGCGCTCGGCGAGGCGGCGCATGAAATACCCGTACCAGTCGGTGCCGTACGCGATGTAGACACGCATCCGGTGTCCCTCGGCGGCCAGCCGGTCCTGCTCGGCCTCCCGGATGCCGTACAGCATCTGGAACTCGTACTCATCGAGCTTACGTCCGGCGCGGCGGGCGAGGCTCTGGGCGATCGCGATGACGCGCGGGTCGTGGGAGCCGACCATCGGGTAGCCGCCGCCGTTCATCAGGATCTTGAGGCAGCGGACATACGCCCGGTCGACCTCTCGCTTGTCCTGGTACGCGACGGACGCGGGCTCCTTGTAGGCGCCCTTGACGAGCCGCACGCGCGAGCCGGCCTCGGCGAGGACCCGGCAGTCCTCCTCGGTACGGAACAGGTACGACTGGACGACCGCGCCGGTCTCCGGGAAGCGCTCGCGCAGCTCGCCGTGGATGGCGAGCGTCGAGTCGATGGTGGTGTGGTCCTCCATGTCGAGGGTGACCGTGGTGCCGATCTCGGCGGCGGCCTCGACGACGGCGGTGACGTTCTTCAGCGCGAGGTCGTGTCCGCCGGGCAGCGCCTGGCCGAAGGAGGAGAGCTTGACCGACATCTCGGCGCGTACACCCAGCTCCAGCGGGGTGAGGGCCTCGATCAGCCGCAGATACGCGTCCCGGGCGGCCAGCGCCTCGGTGGGGTCGGTGATGTCCTCGCCGAGGACGTCGAGGGTGACCTCCAGGCCGCGACCGGCCATGTCCTGGATCACCGGGACCGTCTCCTCGACCGACTCACCGGCGATGAAACGGTTCACCACGGGCTTGGTGACGGGTGCGGCCGAGACGACGCGGCGCATTCTGTCGCTCCGCGACGCGGCAAGGATCACGGGACCCAGCACGGGGCACCTCCACGGTGAGATCGAAAGAGCCGCGACCGAACATCCGCCAAACAGAAGCGATCGGTCCAGTACGGCAAGGAGAACCACTGTGAAACCTAAAGATCAGGCCGATCCTCTGCCATCGACACCTGTCACGCATCCGTGGCCGGTATCTCAGACATCTGTCTGAAAGCAGTGGGAGAATGTCCGAGTGAAGGACGATTATCAGGAGCTGGTCGACGAGATCTCGGCGCTGCTCGGTGTCCCCGCGACGCTGGAGAACCGCGACTTCGGACTGATCGCCTTCGGCGCGCACGACAGCGAGGACGACACGGCCATGGACCCGGTCAGGACGCGCTCGATCCTGACGAGGAGGTCCACCCCGGCGGTCCGCGCCTGGTTCGAGGGCTTCGGCATCACCCGCGCGACGGAACCGGTCCGCATCCCCGCCGCCCCGGACGCGGGGGTCTTCCGGGGCCGGATCTGTCTGCCGGTACGGCACCGGGGCACGGTGCTCGGTTACGTCTGGCTGCTCGACGACTCCGATCCGGGACCGAGCGCCTCCCGGCTCGCGGCGGCCATGGAGGTGACCTCGCGGATCGGCGATCTGCTCGCGGACGAGGTACGGGCGGGCGCGGATCTGGCCCGCGAGCTGCGCGCCGTACTGACGGCGGAGCCCGGCTGGCAGCGGGACATGGCGCTGGGGGCGCTCCGGGCGGCGCTGGGGCCGAGCGCGGGCGGATCGCATGTGGTGCTCTGCGTGGCGCCCTGGCGCGGCGAGGAGCCACGGGTACGGGCGGTGCCGGGGACGGCGGCGCTCTGCACGCTGCCGTACGGTGCGTTGACCACGGGCGGCCGGGCGAACGGCCCGGCGGCCGGGCGTCTGAACGGCTCCTCGACGGGCCCGGTCGGCGGCCTGCGGGCCGGCTCTGCGAACGTCTCGATGAACGGCTCGGGCGAGGCGGACACGCTCGCCCTGCTCGTACGGCTCCGCTCACCGGACGCGCTCGCGCCCGTCCTCACGGCCGTCGCGCGGCTGCGCGAGGACGCGGGCCCGGGGGCCGCCGCCGGTTCCTGCGCGCCGCGCCGCGGGCTGGCCGAGCTGCCCGCGGCCTGGCACGAGGCGGTGTCGGCGGCCCGTGCCTCGGTCGCCCAGCCCCGTTTCGGACCAGTGGCCCAGTGGACGTCGATCGGCCCGTACCGGCTGCTGACCGCGCTGCCGACCGAGCCCGACCCCGTGATCCGGCCGCTGCTCGACCCCGTACACGCCGAACTGGCCCACACCGCCGAGGTGTTCCTCGACCATGCGGGCCAGGCGGGACGTACGGCCTCGGCTCTTGGCATCCACCGTCAGACGCTCTACTACCGGCTCTCCCGGATCGAGCAGCTGACGGGTCTGGAGCTGGACGACGGCGAGGACCGGCTGCTGCTCCATATGGCCCTGAAGGCGACCCGGCTCTGACGGCCCGGCCGGGGCGCCCACAGCTCCGCGCGGATCAGGACCCAGGTCCTGTCCGGCCGGACAGGACCTAGTCGGTCAGATCCACCGAGCGCGCGGAGGCCGCGCCGATCTCCTCCGAGATCTCCGCCAGCACGGTCGGCGGTACGTTGTCGTCGACGGTGAGCACGACCAGCGCCTCGCCGCCCTCCTCCGCCCGCGAGACCTGCATGCCCGCGATATTGAGCCCGGCCTCGCCGAGGATCCGGCCGACCGTGCCGACCACACCCGGGCGGTCCTCGTAGCGGAGCACGATCATGTGCTCGGCCAGCGCCAGCTCCACGTCGTACTCGCCGATCGCGACGATCTTCTGGAGGTGCTTGGGCCCGGCCAGCGTGCCGGAGACCGAGACCTCCTCGCCACCGGAGAGCGTGCCGCGCACGGTCACCACATTGCGGTGGTTCGGGGACTCGCTGGAGGTGGTCAGCCTGACCTCGACACCACGCTCCTGGGCGAACAGCGGGGCGTTGACATACGACACGGTCTCGGCGACGACATCCTCGAACACGCCCTTGAGCGCGGAGAGTTCGAGCACCTTCACATCGTGCTGGGTGATCTCGCCGTACACCTCGACATCGAGCCGGACCGCGACCTCGCCCGCGAGCGCGGTGAAGATCCGGCCGAGCTTCTCGGCGAGCGGCAGCCCCGGGCGTACGTCCTCGGCGATGACCCCGCCCTGGACGTTCACCGCGTCCGGTACCAACTCGCCCGCGAGGGCGAGCCGTACGGACCTGGCGACCGCGATGCCCGCCTTCTCCTGCGCCTCGTCGGTGGACGCGCCCAGGTGCGGGGTGCAGACGACCTGGTCGAACTGGAACAGCGGGGAGTCCGTGCAGGGCTCCTTGGAGTACACGTCCAGACCGGCGCCGGCCACCCGGCCCTCCTTGAGCGCGGAGGCGAGCGCCTCCTCGTCCACGATCCCGCCACGCGCGGCGTTGACGATCCGTACCGTCGGCTTGACCTTGTGCAGCGCCTCGTCGCCGATCAGCCCCAGCGTCTCGGGGGTCTTCGGCAGGTGCACGGTGATGAAGTCCGACACTTCGAGCAGCTCGTCGAGCGTCAGCAGCTTGACGCCCATCTGCGCGGCGCGGGCGGCCTGCACATAGGGGTCGTACGCGACGATCTTCATGCCGAAGGCGGACATGCGCTGGGCGACCAGCACGCCGATACGGCCGAGGCCGACGACTCCGAGCGTCTTCTCGCTCAGCTCGACGCCCGTGTACTTGGAGCGCTTCCACTCGCCGTTCTTGAGGGCGGTATTGGCCTGCGGGATATGGCGCGCGGTGGCGACCAGCAGACCGCAGGCCAGCTCGGCGGCGGTGACGATGTTCGAGGTCGGCGCGTTGACGACCATCACGCCCGCCTTGGTGGCGGCGGAGACGTCCACGTTGTCGAGGCCGACGCCGGCGCGGGCGACCACCCTCAGCTTGGCCGCGGCGGCGATGGCCTCCGCGTCGACCTTGGTCGCGGAGCGGACCAGGATCGCGTCCACGTCGGCGATGGCGGGCAGCAGCTCCGCGCGGTCGGCGCCGTTGCAGTGCCGGATCTCGAAGTCCGGACCGAGCGCGTCGACGGTGGCGGGCGAAAGCTCTTCAGCGATGAGTACGACAGGTTTCGAGCTCACGTGAGTCCTCACAAGTCCCATAGCGGACGGCCGTCCCGACGGCCGCATGCGGTGGAGGGTTCTGGCCGCGTGGAAGACGCACGACGCTGTGGGCCTGACGCGTATGTGTGGTGCAGTCTAGTGCTGTCACCGGGCCGTTTTCCGCCCCGGCGGAAGGATCACCCGTACGTGCGGTCCCGCGTCGGCGTTCCGTGCGGACGGCCCCGGCTCATCCCTGGCCGGGGCCGTCCGCGCGCGGTGTTACGCGTCCTCGTCGTCCACCCAGCTCATGAGCTTGCGCAGCTCCGCGCCCGTGGTCGCGAGCAGGCTGTCGCTGTCGGCCTTCTTGTACTCGTTGTACTTCTTCAGACCGCCGTGGTACTCCTCCATCCAGTTCTTGGCGAAGGTGCCGTCCTGGATCTCGGCCAGGATCTTCTTCATCTCGACCTTGGTCTGGTCGGTGATGACGCGCGGGCCGCTGACGTAGTCGCCCCACTCGGCGGTCTCGGAGACCGACCAGCGCATCTTCTCCAGGCCGCCCTCGTACATCAGGTCCACGATCAGCTTCAGCTCGTGGAGGCACTCGAAGTACGCGATCTCCGGCTGGTAGCCGGCCTCGGTCAGCGTCTCGAAGCCCGCCTTGACCAGCGCGGCGGTGCCACCGCAGAGCACGGCCTGCTCACCGAACAGGTCGGTCTCGGTCTCCTCGGTGAAGGTCGTCTTGATGACGCCGGCGCGGGTGCCGCCGATGCCCTTCGCGTACGAGAGGGCCAGCGCGAAGGCGCCACCGGAGAAGTCCTGCTCGACGGCCGCGATGCACGGCACGCCGCGGCCCTCCTCGTACTGGCGGCGGACCAGGTGGCCGGGGCCCTTGGGGGCGACCATCGCGACATCGACATTGGCCGGCGGCTTGATGAAGCCATAGCGGATGTTGAGGCCGTGGCCGAAGAACAGCGCGTCGCCGTCCTTCAGGTTGTCCTTGATGGACTCCTCGTAGACCTGGGCCTGGATCGGGTCCGGCACCAGGATCATGATGACGTCGGCCTCGGCGGCGGCCTCGGCGGGCGTCACCACGCGCAGGCCCTGCTCCTCGGCCTTGGCCTTGGACTTGGAGCCCTCGTGCAGACCGACCCGGACGTCGACACCCGAGTCACGGAGCGACAGCGCGTGGGCGTGGCCCTGGCTGCCGTAACCGATGACCGCGACCTTGCGGTTCTGGATGATGGACAGGTCGGCGTCGTCGTCGTAGAACAGCTCGGCCACTGGGTCTTCTCCTTGGTGTGCGCTGCTTGGGGTGCAGGCGGCTTCGTGAATGCCGCGGCTCGCGTCCCACCGTACGGCGGGACGGTCGACGCGGGGGTCCCGGTCTCGCCATACGAGCGGACCGGGGATGACGGGGCGGGGTTACGGACGGGGTCCGGCGGGCTACGCGCTGCGGTCGAGCGCCCGCAGGCTGCGGTCCGTGATGGACCGCGCGCCACGTCCTATGGCGATCGTGCCGGACTGCACCAGCTCCTTGATGCCGTACTGCTCCAGCATCTTCAGCATGGCGTCGAGCTTGTCGCTCGATCCGGTGGCCTCGATCGTGACGGCCTCGGGCGAGACGTCCACGGTCTTGGCGCGGAACAGCTGGACGATCTCGACGATCTGGGAGCGGGTCTCGTTGTCGGCGCGGACCTTCACCAGGACGAGCTCGCGCTGGATCGCGGCGCCGGGCTCAAGTTCGACGATCTTCAGGACGTTCACCAGCTTGTTGAGCTGCTTCGTCACCTGTTCGAGGGGCAGTTCCTCGACATTGACCACGATGGTGATGCGGGAGATGTCGGGGTGCTCGGTGACACCGACGGCGAGCGAGTCGATGTTGAAGCCGCGGCGGGAGAACAGCGCGGCGATCCTGGCGAGGATGCCGGGGGTGTTCTCCACCAGAACGGAGAGCGTGTGCCTGGTCATGTCTCGGTCTCTTCTCTCGGTCTCTCGTGCTCTCGTTCCGCGGCTCAGTCGTCCGCGCCGTCGCCGAAGTCGGGGCGGACGCCCAGAGCGGCCATGACCTCGTCGTTCGAGGTGCCCGCGGCGACCATCGGCCACACCTGGGCGTCCTCGTGGACGATGAAGTCGACCACGACGGGGCGGTCGTTGATGGCGTTGGCCTTGGCGATCACCGCGTCCAGCTCGTCCGGGGACTCGCAGCGCATCGCGACACAGCCCATGGCCTCGGAGAGCTTGACGAAGTCCGGGACGCGGGTGCCGCCGTTGGGCCCTTCGGCCGTGTCCTGGCCGGAGTGCAGCACGGTGTTGGAGTAGCGCTGGTTGTAGAAGAGGGTCTGCCACTGGCGGACCATGCCCAGCGCGCCGTTGTTGATGATCGCGACCTTGATCGGGATGTTGTTGAGCGCGCAGGTGGTGAGTTCCTGGTTGGTCATCTGGAAGCAGCCGTCGCCGTCGATGGCCCAGACCGTGCGGTCCGGCTGCCCCGCCTTGGCGCCCATGGCGGCCGGCACGGCGTATCCCATGGTCCCGGCGCCGCCGGAGTTCAGCCAGGTGGCGGGCTTCTCGTACTCGATGAAGTGCGCGGCCCACATCTGGTGCTGGCCGACGCCCGCCGCGTAGATGGTGTCCTCGGGGGCGAGTTGGCCGATGCGCTGGATGACCTGCTGCGGCGAGAGGGTGCCGTCCCCGGGCTGGTCGTAGCCGAGGGGGTAGGTCTCGCGCCAGCGGTTGAGGTCCTGCCACCAGGCGGTGTAGTCGCCGATGTGGCCCTCGGTGTGCTCGGACTGGACGGCCTGGACCAGATCGGCCAGGACCTCGCGCGCGTCGCCGACGATCGGCACGTCCGCGGTGCGGTTCTTGCCGATCTCGGCCGGGTCGATATCGGCGTGGACGATCTTGGCGTATGGCGCGAAGCTGTCCAGCTTGCCGGTGACGCGGTCGTCGAAACGGGCTCCGAGGGCGACGATCAGGTCGGCCTTCTGCAGCGCGGTGACGGCGGTGACCGATCCGTGCATGCCCGGCATTCCCACGTGCAGCGGGTGGCTGTCGGGGAACGCGCCCAGCGCCATCAAGGTGGTGGTGACGGGGGCGCCGGTGAGCTCGGCGAGGACCTTCAGCTCGGCGGTGGCGCCGGCCTTGAGGACACCGCCGCCGACGTACAGCACCGGGCGCCTGGCCTGTGTGATCAGCTTGGCGGCCTCGCGGATCTGCTTGGCGTGCGGCTTGGTCACCGGGCGGTAGCCGGGCAGGTCCTGGGTGGGCGGCCAGCTGAAGGTCGTCTCGGCCTGGAGCGCGTCCTTGGCGATGTCCACCAGGACCGGCCCCGGGCGCCCGGTGGAGGCGATGTGGAAGGCCTCCGCGATGGTGCGCGGGATGTCCTCGGCCTTCGTGACGAGGAAGTTGTGCTTGGTGATCGGCATGGTGATGCCGCAGATGTCCGCCTCCTGGAAGGCGTCCGTGCCGATGGCCTTGCTCGCCACCTGGCCGGTGATCGCGACCATCGGCACGGAGTCCATGTGCGCGTCGGCGATCGGGGTGACCAGGTTGGTGGCGCCGGGGCCCGAGGTGGCCATGCAGACGCCCACCTTGCCGGTGGCCTGGGCGTAGCCCTCGGCCGCGTGGCCCGCGCCCTGCTCGTGGCGGACGAGGATGTGGCGGACCCGGGTGGAGTCCATCATCGGGTCGTACGCGGGGAGGATGGCGCCGCCGGGGATGCCGAATACCGTGTCGGCCCCCACTTCCTCAAGCGAGCGGACGAGGGACTGCGCGCCCGTGACGTGCTCAACGGAGGCGGGGGACGGTCCGCCGTTACGGGCCCGCGGCTGCGGATGGTGGGCCCCGGTGGCCTGCTCGGTCATCGGCATTCTCTTCTCGAAGAGGCTGAGGGTTTTTGCGATGGTTTGGGGTGTGCCGGTGCAACAAAAAACCCCTCGTGCCGTGAGGCAAGCGAGGGGAGCGCGTCGGTGTGGTTCTGCGGAGCGGTTCGCTGCTCTGCTTCAGCCGACGCGCTTTCCAAGTACGAGAATTCGGGTGCGCATGGCACTGACCCTCCCTCCGGCGCGCCATGGCTGTCAAGCGGGTGGGACGGGAGTCTCACTATTTGAGCGGATCGAGGGGCATCGAAGGGTGTGGGATCCGGTCGCCAGGGGACTGCCGGGAAGGCCTGACGGGCAGCGCGCTTCCGGGCAGCGCGCTGCCCGTCAGCACGGGCAGGGCCGCACCCTCCGGCAGGGGGTACGCGCCGGCCACCAGGGCGCGGCGCAGCCGGTACTCGTCCAGCGGCCCGGAGAAGGCCATTCCCTGGCCGTGGGTGCACCCCATGGCGCGCAGCGCGAGGACCTGCTCGGGGACGTCGACCCCGTCGGCCACGGACTGCATGCCCAGATCGCCCGCGATCCGCAGCAGCCCCGCGGTGATCTTGTGCAGCCGCGCGGACTCCACGACGCCCTCCACCAGACCGCGGTCCAGTTTCAGTACGTCCACCGGGAGTCTGCGCAGGGAGCTGATCGCGGCGTAGCCGCTGCCGAAGCCGTCGAGGGCGATCCGTACCCCCATCCGGCGCAGCGCGACGAGCCGGTGCTCCAGCTCGTCGATGGAGGCGCGCGGGTCGCTGTCGGACAGCTCGATCATCAGGGCCCCCGAGGGCAGCCCATGGCGGGTGAGCAGGGCCTCGATGGAGCCGGGCGGCAGGGACTTGTCGAGCAGTCTGCGGGCCGGGAGCCGTACCGAGACGGCCGCGGAATGGCCTGTTCTCGCCCGTTCCGCGGCCTGGGAGACGGCCTCTTCGAGCAGCCAGCGGCCGAGCTCCGCGGTGCGGTCGCCGTCGTCGGCGACGCGCAGGAACTCCGCGGGGGTGAACAGGATGCCCTGGGCGGAGCGCCAGCGTGCCTGGGCGGCGACGGAGGAGACCCGCCCGGTGGTGAGATGCACCACCGGCTGGTGGAGCAGGGCGAATTCGCCGTCGTGCAGGGCGGTGCGCAGCCGGGTGGCCAGCTCGGTCCTGCGGACGACCTCGGCCTGCATCTGGGGCGCGTACAGCTCGACGCGGTTCTTGCCCGCGGCCTTGGCGCGGTACATGGCGAGGTCTGCGTTGCGCATGAGTTCGGTGGGGGTTATGCCCGGTTCGGCGAAGGCGATGCCGATGGAGGCGGCGACCCGGACATCGTTGCCGTCGATCCGATACGGCTGCGAGAGCCTGAGGCGCAGCCGGTCGGCGATCTCGTGGACCTGGTGCTCCCGGGCGGTCCTGTCGTCGTTCCCGTCGCCGAGGACGATGGCCGCGAACTCGTCGCCGCCGAGTCTGGCCGCGGTGTCACCGGCCCGTACGGAGTCCTGGAGCCGGTGGGCGGCGAGGATCAGCAGCTCGTCCCCGACCTGATGGCCCAGCCGGTCGTTGACGCCCTTGAAGCCGTCGAGGTCGATGAAGAGCACGGCCGTGCCCGGATCGGTCGTACGGCGGCCGGAGAGGGCTTGTCGTACGCGCTCGGTGAACAGGGCGCGGTTGGGCAGGTCGGTGAGCGGGTCGTGCTCGGCGTTGTGCTGGAGCTGCGCCTGGAGGCGTACCCGTTCGGTGACGTCCCGGCTGTTGAAGATCAGCCCGCCCTGGTGGCGGTTGACGGTGGACTCCACATTGAGCCAGTCGCCGGTCCCTGATCTGAAGCGGCACTCGATGCGGGTCGTGGGTTCCTCGGAGGGGGGCGCGGCCAGGAAGCGCCGTACTTCGTGGACGACCCTGCCGAGGTCGTCGGGGTGGATGATCGAGGCCAGTTCCGCGCCGACGAGATCCTCCGCCTCCCGGCCGTACACGCCCGTGGCGGCGGGGCTGACGTAGCGGAGTATGCCGGAGGGCGCGGCGATCATGATCACATCGCTGGAGCCCTGCACCAGGGACCGGAAGTGGTTCTCCTTCTGGGCCAGTTCATGGGTGAGCGCGATGTTGTCGACGAGCATGATGCCCTGCCGTACCACCAGCGCGAGCACGACTGTGCAGCCGGTGAGGACCACCACCCGGTCGACCCGGCGGTCCTCGATCACGTTGTAGAGGATGCCCAGCGTGCAGACGGCCGCGGCCAGATACGGCGTGAGCGCGGCGAGCGAGCCGGCGATCGGACGGCTGGAGGTACGGGGCTGACGTGGCGGCGGGCTCTCGGGGACACGGCGCATGCCCCAGGGCGCGTACGCGAGGAGCAGCGAGCCGGCGAACCAGCCCGCGTCGAGCAGCTGTCCCGAGCGATAGGTCTCCCGCAGCAGCGGGGAGGTGAACAGGGCGTCGCACAGCACCGTCAGGGCGAGTGCGGCGATCGCGGTGTTGACGGCGGAGCGGCTGCCCGTGGCCCGTCGGAAGTGCAGCGCGAGCACCATGCTGACCAGCACGATGTCGAGCAGTGGATAGGCGAGGGAGAGCGCCGCCTGGGTCACGCTCTCGCCCTGGAAATGCGCCGTGCGCGCGAGGGCGAGGCTCCAGGAGAGGGTGAGCAGCGAGCCGCCGATCAGCCAGGAGTCGAGCGCCAGACAGAGCCAGCCGGCCCTGCTGACGGGGCGCTTGGCGAGGACGAGCAGCCCCACGATGGCGGGTGGCGCGAAGCAGAGGAAGAAGAGATCGGCGAGTGAGGGGCTGGGCACCGGCTCGTCGAGGATGACCTCGTACCAGCCCCAGACGGCGTTCCCTCCGGAGGCCATCGCGGAGGAGAACGAGAACAGCAGCCAGGCGGGCCGGAAGCGGCTGCCGCGGCCGCGTGCGTAGAAGAAGCAGGAGACCGCGGCGATCGCGGCGGCCAGACTCAGCCCGAAGTCCCCCATGAACAGGGCCAGTTCGGGCGAGCCCCAGCCCAGCGCCGCGCCGGCCGCGTAGCCCGCGCAGATCAGGGCGAGCAAGAGCTGCGCGACCAGCCCCGAGCCGCTGCCGGAGACCGCCCGCCTGCCGATGAGGACGCCCTCGGCGCTCACCGGAGAACCCCGGGGGGTGTCGCGGTCACCGCCGAAGGAACCCGCGTGTTGACCGGGATGTCCGGAGGCCGTCGCCGGCGCCCCTGCCGCGTCGGATCGTTCGTCCATTGGCCGTACATCGCCCCGTCGCCCCCCTCGCATTCTGATCGCTCCGCTGCGCCGCCCCAGGCGCGCCGCAGCCCCCAGATCGGGACGATACACCAGTCTCGTCACTCAGGGACATAGTTCTTCTACTCTCCGTGACGACCAGGGGAGTTGTCGGCCACGAGGGTGTCCGGACGGCTGCGGAGAGTGGCCAGGGAGTGCCTTCCGGATCTTGCCGCGGGGTGCTGCGGCGCCGGGTCCCGGCCGGACGCCGGGGCGCGGGATGCCGTTGTACGGCGGTGCCGAGTGGTTCTCCGGCCCGGGGTCAGCCGGTGGTGAGGACGATGTTGCGCGGCTCGTCCCCGGCGGCGAACAGGGCGAGCTGGCCGGCCAGCAGCCGCTTGGCGCGCGGCAGGAACGCCGAGGTGGAGCCGCCGACATGGGGGCTGATGAGGACGCCGGGCGCGTGCCAGAGGGGATGGCCGGCGGGCAGCGGTTCCGGATCGGTCACGTCCAGGGCGGCCCTGATCCGTCCGCTCGCGGTCTCGGCGAGCAGGGCGTCGGTGGAGACGACGGCGCCGCGCGCGACATTGACCAGCAGCGCGCCGTCCTTCATCCGGGCCAGGAACTCCGCCCCGGCCAGGCCTCTCGTCCCCTCGGTGAGCGGGGTGGAGAGGATCACCACATCGGCGCCGGGGAGCAGTTCGGGAAGATCGGTGAACGCGTGGACGGCGCCGCGCTCCGTGGTGCGGGCCGAGCGGGCGACGCGCACCACCCGCGCGCACTCGAAGGGCGCGAGCCGGTCCTCGATGGCCGCGCCGATCGAGCCGTACCCGACGATCAGTACGGACTTGTCGGCGAGCGCCGGGTAGAAGCCGGAGCGCCACTCCTCCCGCTGCTGGCCGGTGACGAAGCCGGGGATGCCGCGCAGGGAGGCGAGGATCAGGGCCAGGGTGAGTTCCGCGGTGCTGGCCTCGTGGACACCCTTGGCGTTGCACAGGCGTACGCCGGCGGGCAGCGAGCCGAGGCCGGGGGTCACATGGTCTATGCCCGCCGAGAGGGTCTGGACGACGCGTACGGAGGTCATGGCGGCGAGCGGCCGTACCGCGATCTCGGGTCCCTTCATGTACGGGACGGCGTAGAAGGCGCAGTCGGCCGGGTCGGCGGGGTACTCCTCGCCGCCGTCCCAGAAGAGATAGCGCGGCCCCTCGGGAAGTCCCTCGATCCCGTCGGCCTGCAAGGGGAGCCATACGTCTGAAGTCATGGTCAGGAGGCTATGCGATGGGTGTCGGGGCGATGAGGTTAGCTTGTGGGCGGCACAAGGAGGGGTACGGCGTTGGAGCGCAGGACAATCGGTGCGGCGGCGCTCGAAGTGGGCGCGATCGGCCTCGGGTGCATGCCGATGCACTGGGCCTACACCGGCTCGCAGCAGCACGGCGACCGTTCACTCCGTACGGTGCACGCGGCGCTCGACGCCGGTACGAGCCTGCTCGACACGGCGGACATGTACGGCCCCTTCACCAATGAGCTGCTGCTGGGGCGGGTGCTCGGGCAGCGGCGCGCGGATGTCTTCGTCTCGACCAAGTGCGGACTGCTCGTCGGTGATCAGCACATCGTCGCCAACGGCCGCCCCGGATACGTACGGCGGGCCTGTGACGCGTCGCTGCGGCGGCTCCAGACCGATGTGATCGACCTCTACCAGCTGCACCGCGCCGATCCCGAGATACCGGTCGAGGAGACCTGGGGCGCCATGGCCGAGCTGGTGGCCGCGGGGAAGGTGCGGGCGCTCGGGCTGTGCGCGGTGGGAGCGCGCGCGTCCCGGCGCAGATCGGGGGCGCATCTGCACGAGTCGACGATCCGCCAGCTGGAGCGGGTGCAGCAGATCTTTCCGGTGAGCGCGGTGGAGGCGGAGCTCTCGGTGTGGTCGACGGAGGCGCTGGAGCGGCTGCTGCCGTGGTGCGAGGCGCGGGGTATCGGGTTCCTGGCGGCGATGCCGCTGGGCAATGGCTTTCTGACCGGCACGCTCACGCCGGGGCAGGGTTTCGAGCCGGACGATCTGCGGGCGCGGCATCCGCGGTTCACGGCCGAGATGATGGCCGCGAACCAGCCACTGGTGGTGGGGTTGCGGCGGATCGCGGCGCGGCACGGCGCGACCCCCGCGCAGGTGGCGCTGGCGTGGGTACTGAGCCGGGGGCGGCATGTGGTGCCACTGCCGGGGACGAAACGGGAGCGGTGGGCGGTGGAGAACGCGCGGGCGGCGGAGCTGACGCTGACCGCGCGGGATCTGGCCGAGATCGCGGAACTGCCGCCGGTACGGGAGTCATGGGAGTGAGCGTGGCCGCGGTGCGCGAACGGCGGCGGTGTGAGAGACGTTGGGAACGATAGAGCACAACGGCAGAGCACAGGGGAATCGCAGCCTTCGAAGGGATCGAACCGTGCAACGTTCAACAGTGACGGCCGTAGGGACCGCTGTCGCACTGGTCGTGTTGACGGGATGCGGCTCCGGCGGTGACGCGGGTCCCGTGCCCGGCCGGAGCGCCATGACGACCCCGGCCGCCGCGACGTCGCGGGACGCGGCGCCGAGCCCGTCGGCCGCGCCCGCCAAGGGCTCGGTGAAGGTGGTGTCCACCCTGACGGAAGGGCTCAAGTCGCCCTGGGGCCTGGCCGCTCTGCCGGACGGTGACGCGCTGGTGTCCTCACGCGACGAGGGGACGATCACCCGGGTGGACGCGGAGACCGGGCAGAAGACCGTGATCGGCTCCGTGCCCGGGGTCTCCCCGGCGGGTGAGGGCGGGTTGCTGGGTATCGCGCTCTCTCCTTCGTACGCCTCGGACCATCAGGTGTACGCGTATTTCACCACCACGTCGGACAATCGCATCGCGCGGATGATCTACAACGAGAAGAGGCCCCCCGGGCAGCAGTTGGGGGCGCCCGACACCGTACTGCGGGGCATTCCGAAGGGCAGTATCCACAATGGCGGGCGGATCGCCTTCGGCCCGGACAAGATGCTGTACGCGGGTACCGGCGAGACCGGTGAGACGGGCCTCGCGCAGGACAAGAAGTCGCTGGCCGGCAAGATTCTGCGGATGACTCCCGACGGGCAGCCCGTGCACGGCAATCCGGAGGCGAATTCGGTCGTCTATTCCCTGGGCCACCGCAATGTGCAGGGACTCGCCTGGGATTCCGCGGGGCGGCTATGGGCCTCGGAGTTCGGCCAGAACACCTGGGACGAGCTGAATCTCATCGAGCCCGGCAAGAATTACGGCTGGCCCGACGTGGAGGGAAAGGCCCACAAGCCGGGCTTTGTCGACCCGGTCGTGCAATGGAAGACGGACGAGTCGTCGCCGAGCGGGATCGCGTACGCGGAGGGCTCGATCTGGATGGCGGCGCTGCGGGGCGAGCGGCTGTGGCGGATTCCGCTGGCGGGCCGGAAAGCCGCGGCTGCCCCTCAGGCGTTCCTGAAAGGTGAGTACGGCCGCCTGCGCACGGTGCTTTCGGTGGGCGGCGACAAGGTGTGGCTGATGACCAGCAATACGGATGGCCGGGGCACACCGAAGCCGGGGGACGACAGGATCCTCCTGCTGGAGGTCGCGTAGGGCCTCTCGTTTGGATCTTGCCCTTAGCTTAGGGCCTGTCCGGCGCCGCGGAGTCGGGGAAGAGGCGCAGGCGGTGCGCGAGCGCCGCCGCTTCCGTACGGCCCGACACACCCAACTTGGCCAGGATGTTGGAGACATGGACGCTCGCCGTCTTGGGCGAGATGTACAGCTCCTCGGCGATCCCGCGGTTGCTGTGACCGGCGGCGACCAGCCGCAGGACGTCCTGTTCCCGTGGGGTCAGCCCGAGTGCGCGGACCGGGTCGGGATCCTGGTCGGTGCCCCCGGCCGTGCGGACATCGGCGGGCGTCGGCGCGAGGCTGATCCGGGCCCGCCCCGCGAGCGATTCGATCTCCTCGGTCAGCGGGCGCGCGCCGAGGCCCAGGGCCGTCGTGTGGGCCAGGATGAGCGGTTCGGCCGCTTCGGCGCGGTCGGCGTGGTGGTCCAGCAGAGCGGCGGCCCAGCGCTGCCGGACGAGGGCCAGTTCATAGGGCCGCTCCGTCACCTCGAAGGCGGCTACGGCACGCGCCCACAGCTCCGGCGCCATGGTGCCCTCCGCGCGCGCCAGCTCCGCTTCCAGCATGAGGCCGTACGCGTGCCAGACGGGCACGAGCGTGGGCATCCGTTTGGCGTGCAGGCGGATGGCCGTGAGTATCGCCGCGCGTCCGGCCTCCGCGTCCGGCAGCCCTCTGGCGTCCGCCTCGATCGAGGCGGCCGTGCACAGCAGTGGCAGTGCGTGCTGCCGGGTGCCCGGCGGGAAGCCGTGCTCGGTGATCCGCTCGAACTCGGCCCTGGCGTCGGCCAGCGCGCCGCGCCGCGCGGCGATACACATCGCGAGCCGGGCCGGCGGTATGAGGTGCTGCGGCTGGAAGTCATGGGTGCCGAAGAAGCTCCTGGTCAGCTCCACCTGGCGGCGCGCCTCGTCGAAGTCACCGCGGGCCAGGGCCAGTTCCGCGCGGCGCCCGGCGACCAGACCGCGTGCCTTGTGGGACTGGGCCAGCTCCACCGTGTCGTCGAGGACGGCGTCCGCCTCGGTCCAGCGTCCGAGGGAGAAGAGGGAGTGGGCGAGGTTGTGCCGCACCCAGGCCTCCGTGTCGGCGAGACCGCGCCGATGACTGAAGGCGACGCCCTCCTCTGCGGCGGCCACCGCTTCCCCGGAGCGGCCCATGCTCTCCAGTGTGGACGGCAGATTGACACTGGCCCGGCCCAGGATCCCGACGGCGCCCAGCTCGGCGGCGCGGTCACGGGCCTCGTACATCTCGGTGATGCCCTCTTCGACCCCGCCCGCGTCGGCGGTGAGCCAGCCGCGGGTGAGGCGGGCGTGCAACTCGGTGAGTTCCGCGCCGACCAGCCTGGCGTACTCCACGGCCCGGTCGGCCGCGGCCAGACTGTCGGGGCCCGGCTGGTGCAGGGCGCCCCAGCTCGCGACCGTGGCGAGGACCTCCGCGTGCACGGCGGACGGTCGCATCCCGCGCACCAGCTCCTGGGCGGTGGCCAGTTCCCGCCAGCCGTCGCCGCGCGTGAGGTCCTGCGTCAGACGGGAGCGCTGGATCCAGAACCAGGCGGCGCGCAGCGGATCCTTCCCGCCGTCCTCGCCCTCCAGGAACCGCAGGGCCTTCTTGGAGATGGCCAGGGCGCGTTCGCGCTCACCGCCGAAGCGGGCGGCGACCGTCGCCTCCGCCATCAGATCCAGATAGCGCAGTGGCGGGGATTTCGGATCGCCGCCGCAGGGCGGATAGACCTCGACGTCGTCCGGTGGCCGCAGGGTGCCGCGCACTTCCCCGGGGGCGTCGTCCCACAGCTCCATGGCCCGTTCGAGCAGCCTCAGTTGCTCGGAGTACGCGTAGCGCCGGCGCGCCTCCACGGCCGCGCTCAGCACCGCGGGGAGTGCCTTGGCCGCGTCATGCGCGTGGTACCAGTGGCTGGCGAGGCGGGTGGTGCGCTCATCGGCCCGTACGAGCGAGGGGTCGGCCTCCAGCACCTCGGCGTAGCGGCGGTTGATCCGGGAGCGCTCGCCCGGCAGCAGATCGTCGCTGACCGCCTCACGCACCAGGGAGTGCCGGAAGCGGTAGCCGTCCCCGTCGGCCGTGGGCAGCAGGATATTGGCGCCTACGGCGGCCCGCAGCGCCTCGATCAGCTCGTCCTCGGCGAGCCGTCCTACGGCGGCGAGCAGCCGGTATTCGACGGTCGTGCCGCCCTCGGCGACGATCCTGGCGACCCGCTGGGCGTCCTCGGGCAGCGCCTCGACCCTGACGAGCAGCAGATCGCGCAGGGAGTCGCTCAGACCGGTGCCGCAGCCCGTCCCGAGGGAACAGGCCAGCTCCTCCACGAAGAACGCGTTGCCGTCGGAGCGTTCGAAGATCTGCTCCAGCAGGGCCGGGTCCGGTTCGGCCGCGAGGATGCCCGTGAGCTGGCGCCGTACCTCGGCGCGGGTGAAACGGGAGAGCTCGATACGGCGGACGGAGCGCAGCCGGTCCAGCTCGGCCAGGAGCGGGCGCAGCGGGTGCCGGCGGTGTATGTCGTCGGCCCGGTACGTGGCGAGCACGACGAGCCGGCCGCGGCGCAGGGCACGGAAGAGATAGGCGAGGAGATGGCGCGTGGAGGCGTCCGCCCAGTGAAGATCCTCCAGGACGAGCACGACCGTACGGTCGGCCGCCAGCCTCTCCAGCAGGCGCGCGGTGAGCTCGAAGAGCCGGGCGGTGCCGTCCTCCCCGAGCGCGCCACGGTCCGACTGCCCCAGCTCGGGCAGGATCCGGGCCAGCTCGTCCTCCTGGCCCTCGGCCGCCGCCGCCAGCTCGTCGGGCAGCTGACGGCGCAGGGAGCGCAGCGCGGTGGAGAAGGGCGCGAACGGCAGCCCGTCCGCGCCTATTTCGACGCATCCGCCGACCGCCACGACGGCCTTCTCCGCGCAGGCCGCCGTGTGCAGCTCCTCGATGAGCCGTGTCTTGCCGACGCCGGCCTCGCCCCCGATGAGCAACGCCTGCGGCTCGCCCGCGGTGGCGCGGGCGAGCGCTTGGGTGAGGGCGGTGAGTTCGCCGGATCTGCCGACGAACACGGGGCTGACTGACCTGGTCTGCACGGGCCCGAGCATCGCACAGGGGTCTGACAGCGCGGCACTGGTTATCGGGTGGAGCGCCGTCATGTCAGGCCGCGCGCGAACCGGTGGTGCGGCGTGTTCACCCGGCCCTCCCGGGCTTCCTTGGCCGCTCGTCGCGCCTGCCGGCGGGCGGTGCGGATCTCGCGTACGAGCCGCCGCTGGTCGGCCCTGCGGATCAGCTCGGCCGAGTTGATCTTGTGAAGTTCGTACTCGAACATCGGGTCCCCCTGGTGAAGGTGTCTGGCGTCTGGTGATGCCTCTACCTTCGTCTCCCAGGGGGTACGGCCACATCGGGAGAGTGCCGCATCTTGGCGGGCCCCGGTGCCTTAGAAACAGGGGCGCGGACCGCCGTACGGCCTAAGGCCCCCGCTGTGCCGCCGCGTGGGCCTCAGGGCCTCTCGGGCTCAGGGGGTGGGGGCGGGGGCGGCGGGCGCAGTGGGCAGGGCCGCGAAGAGGTCGAAGTACATGCCGAAGGAGACCAGCAGCCCCAGGAAGCCGAGGATCGCTCCGGCCAGCGCGACGGGCCGCACCCAGCCGGTGCGCTGCGGCAGGGCGAGCACGATCACTCCGGCGAGCAGCGCCACCAGGGCCACGCCGCCGTTGATCGCGGCGGTGACGTGCCAGCCGTCGGCGTAGATCGCGGAGATCTGCTGCTCCGTGGTGCTGGTCTGGCCGCTCTTGAGCTGTCCGACGAGGCCCTGGCGCTCGGCGAGGACTCGGCTGGTCCAGGTGCCGGTGAGGGCGACGATCCCGAGGCAGACGGCGACGATGGAGGCGGCGGCGGAGCCGAGCCCGGACGGGCGGCTCGCCGCGGCGGCCTCCTCGGCGTCCAGGTCGGCGTCCTCCGCGTCCTCGGCGTCCGCCGCGTCGTCGTCACGGTCTTCGGCCGAGGTGGCGTCCTTGTCGGTGTGCTCGGCGGCGGACCCCTTCGTGAGGTCGGCCTTGGGGCCGGTCTTGGTCTCCGCCGCCGCCTCGGCGCCGGAGGCGGCGGTCTCGGCCGTCTCCGGGTCGGTGGTCTGAGCGGCGGTCTCGGTCTCGGGGGTCGGGTTCATACGGCGCACGCTAGGGGCCCTGTCTGAGAACTTCCTGAGAACGCCGAAACTCGTGGTGAAAAGAGCGTTTCGAGGTGGTGCCGAGGGTCCGCGAGGTCAGCCGGCGGTGCCCGCGCGCTCGCGCCACTCGGACGCCAGAACCGACCAGATCTCGGTGTGCTGCCGTACACCGCGGTGCGGATAGTTCTCCCGCAGCACCCCGTCCCGTGTCATACCGAGCCGCCGCGCGACGTTGACGCTCGCGGTGTTGGCGGACGACACCCGCCACTCCACGCGGTGCATCCCACGCTCCTCCACCGCCCAGTCGATCAGCATCCGCGCCGCGCGCGTGACCAGACCGCGCCCCGTCGCGGCGGGCTCCAGCCAGCAGCCGACCTCGCAGGTGCCGGTCGCCGTGTCGAAGAGGCGGAAGAGCACGCCTCCGACGAGAGTGAAGTCCCCGACGAGGGTGGAGTCGAGCCAGATCCCGTAGATCCGACCGCTGTCGGCCGCCTGCTTCTCCGCGTACGAGGTGAGCAGCGCGCGGGCCGACACGGGATCGGTGACGGCGGCGGCCAGCTTGATGTGTTCATCGACCAGATCCCTGGCACGGTCCATATGGGCGAGGAACTCCTCGGCCCGCCATGGTTCCAGCGGGCGCAGTTCCGCGCCGTCACCCAGTGGTATCGCGAACATCGTGCTCCTTCAGCGTGCGAGTGAACAGGTGCTGCCTGCGAATGAACAGCCGTACGGGTGTTCACCGCACGAGCACGCTGTCCTCGGTCTCGCGCGGCTCGGGGATCTTCGCACGTTCGCGCCGTTCGGGCGCCTCGATACTGATCCGCGGCAGCCAGCGGTCGAGTCGGCGCGGCAGCCACCAGTTGGCGCCGCCGAGCATATGCATCAGGGCCGGGACCAGCAGCGTACGGAGGACGAAGGCGTCCAGCGCGACCGCCGCCGCCAGCGCGATCCCGAACATGGCGATGACCCGCTCGCCGCTCAGCACGAACGCGAGGAAGACAGAGATCATGATGACCGCCGCGGAGTTGATCACCCGCCCGGTCTCGGCGAGGCCGACGCGGACCGCCCGCCGGTTGTCCCCCGTCTCCAGCCACTCCTCGTACATCCGGCCGACCAGGAAGACCTGGTAGTCCATGGAGAGCCCGAAGAGCACCGAGACCATGATCACGGGCAGGAAGGGCTCGATCGGGCCCGCGCTGCCGAGCCCCAGCAGCTCACTCCCCCACCCCCACTGGAAGATCGCGACGACAACCCCGAAGGACGAGGCGACGGCGGCCACATTCATCAGCGCGGCCTTGACCGGGATGCCCACGGACCGGAAGGCGAGCAGCAGGAGCAGACAGCCGAGGGTGATCACGACCCCGACGAAGAGCGGCAGTTTGCCGATGACGATCTCCGCGAAGTCGTCGTAGCTCGCGGTGAGTCCGCCGACGTGGACGTCCAGGGAGGTACCGGCCTCGGCCTCGGGAAGGACATCCGTACGCAGCCGGTCGACCAGCTCGCTGGTGTCCTTCGCCTGGGGCGCCGTGTCCGGTACGACGGTGAGTGCCGCCGTGTCGCCGCTGCCGTTGAAGGTGATCGGGCCGACGGAGGCGACACCCTCCGTCGTACGCAGCGTGCTGGGCAGCTGGTCCATGGCGAGCCGGTCGTCGGCGCCGTCCAGGTGCGCGACCAGCGTCAATGGACCGTTGACGCCGGGGCCGAACCCCTCCGCGAGCCGGTCGTACGCCTGCCGGGTGGTGGAGGAGGCCGGGTTGTTGCCCTGGTCGGAGGTGCCCAGATGCAGCGAGAAGGTGGGCAGGGCGAGGACCAGCATCACCGCGGCGGCCACGGCGCCGAGCAGTTTGGGATGGCGTTCGACGAAGAGGGACCAGCGGGCGGCGAAGGTCGTGGGCCGCTCGGGCTCGGGCTCGGGCCCGTGCGCGGCGAGCCGCGCGCGTTCGCGCCGGTTCAGCGCCCGCGTACCGATGTACGAGAGCAGGGCGGGCAGCAGGGTCACCGACGCGGCGACGGTCAGGACGACCGTGAGCGAGGCGGCGATCGCGACACCGTTGAGGAAGCTCAGCCCCAGGATCAGCATGCCCAGCAGCGCGATACAGACGGTGGCCCCGGCGAAGACGACGGCTCTGCCGGTGGTCGCGACCGCGTCAACCGCCGCCTCGTGGACGCTCAGGCCGCGTTTGAGGCCCGTCCGGTGCCGGGTCACGATGAACAGGGCGTAGTCGATACCGACCCCGAGGCCGATCAGCAGCCCGAGCATCGGCGCGAAGTCGGCGACCGTCATCACATGGCCGAGCAGCGCGATGCCCGCGTACGCCGTGCCGACCGAGACCAGCGCCGTGGCCAGGGGCAGCAGACTGGCGGCGAGCGAGCCGAAGGCGAGGAAGAGAACGACGGCGGCGACACCCACGCCCACGATCTCGGCGGTGTGCGCCGTGGTGGACTCGGTGAGGGCGACGGCGCTGCCGCCGAGCTGTACGTCCAGTCCGTCGTCGGCCGCTGCCTTCGCGGTGTCGACCACCGCCTCGGCCCGCGACACGGGTATCTCGTCCGTCGGCTGCGCGAAGGTGATCCGCGCGTAGGCGGTCCGTCCGTCCGCGCTGATCTGAGCGGCGCCGTCGGCCGCGTAGGGGCCGGCGACGGACGAGACGCCCGGCAGCTTCCCGACCTTGTCGAGCATCTCCCCCATGCGCTGCTGGACATCGGGGGTACGGACGGAGCCGTACCCGGGACCGGTGCCGGAGCCGCGGTCCGCGTGCCAGACGATGGTGTTGTCGTCGCCGCCGAGCCCGCGGAAACCGTCGTTGAGCAGCTGGGCGGCGCGGCCCGACTCGGTGCCGGGAGCCTCGTAGTCGTTGGAGTACGAGGAGCCCAGCACGCCCGCGGCGGTCGAGACACCGCCGAGGGCGAGCAGCCAGAGGAGAACCGCCAGGAGACGGTGCCTGATGCACCACCGTGCTATGGCTGCCAACGGATTGCTCCCTGAGTCACTCGTGGGAGATCCACTGTCGCAGCGAATAGTGATCGTTTGTCCGTTTGGTGGGTTTACTCACAGCGTGCGGCGTGCGGGAACCCGGCCGGACTTCCGGCCGCTCAGCCGGAGACGCTCACCCGCCCGTTCTCGATGTGGCCCATCAGACGCCGGCGGAAACCGGTCCCGTCGGCACCGGCGCCGGTGTCCCCGTCGGTGGTGATCTCGATGTCGTACCAGCCGTGCGCGTCCGCCGCCGAGTGCACGACGGTCCTGCCGCGGCCCGGCTTCACCGTGATCTGCCGGGTCCAGCCGTCCAGATCCGCCTCGTCGACATAGCCCAGGGGCCGCAGCGTGAACGTGATCGGCCGGTCGCCCCTGTTGCGCAGATCGAGATGGAGATCGCGGTCGTGGTGGTCGACGGTCGAGGAGACCTCCGCGCCGTGTCCGGCCACCGGTCCGGCGAACTCACGGCGGAAGCCGTTCGGCCCGGTGATCGTGAAGCGGTACGCGTCACCGGTCAGCCCGGTAAGGGGTACCTCCCATTGCGCCGTGCCCCTTACATCGCGGTGCTGCGGGATCGCGAACTCGCCGGCGTACGGATAGAGCGCGAAGTGCGCGCTCGCGCGGCCCGTGTTGCTGAGCGCGACCTTCAACACCCGCCTCTCGTCCGTCCCCTCGATCCGGCCGGACGCGTCGGTCTGGTACGGCAGCGGCCTGGCCGGGCGTACGCCCTTCTCCTGTACGGGCATCCGCTGCTCGGCGGGCGGTACGGGCCGCCAGCGGCCGGTGAACGGCGGGATCTCGCCCGGCTGTTCGACCTCGGGCAGCCCCCGGCCGCGCTGGAAGTCGAAGGCGGAGGTCAGATCGCCGGTGACAGTGCGCCGCCACGCGGTGATGTTGGGCTCGTCCACACCGGTCCACTTCTCCAGGAAGCGGACCACGGACGTGTGGTCGAAGACCTGCGAGCAGACATAGCCGCCGACGGTCCAGGGCGAGACGACCAGCAGGGGCACCCGCACACCGAGCCCGACCGGCCGGCCCTGCCAGCGCTCGGCGGAGCCGGAGGGGCCCTCGGCCGGCGGCACGGGCGGCGGCACATGGTCGAAGAAGCCGTCGTTCTCGTCGTAGTTGATCAGTACGACGGTGTGCCGCCAGACGTCGGGGTGCGCGCCGAGCGCGTCGAGCACCTTGTAGACGAGCGTGGCGCTGGCGATCGGCGACGACGATCCCGGGTGCTCGGAGTCGATCGCCGACGGCACCAGATAGGACACCTCGGGCAGCGTCCCGGCGGCCACATCGGCCCGGAACCGCTCGGCCAGGGTGCCGCTCTCGACCCGCCGCAGCCCGCGCTCGAAGAGCGAGCGCTCGCGCCGGGTCAGCGCGGCCACGCCCTCGTCGAGCGCGGCGAGCAGCCGCTCGCGCTCGGCGGTGTCCTCGGTGTCGCGCACGGCTGCGTAGAAGGCCTCCATGTACGTGAAGCCGGCCGCACCCGCCTGGCCCGGCAGCGCACGCGCCTTGGTGAGCGCCTTGCGTGCGATGTCCTTGAAGGTGGTGAAGAACTCGATGTTGTTGTCGGTGAAGTTCTCCCACTCCGTGTACGTCTGCCAGCTCCGCCCGGCCTTCTCCAGCCGCTCGGCGTAGGTCGGCCACGGGTAGCCCGGGTGGTTGGCCTCGTCGTACGCGTCATTGCCCACGGCCCGCCGCCCGTCGGCCTCGAAGCCGGTCCAGCCGCTCCACAGGTGGTTGCGGTTGGGGCTCGTCGACGTATGGACGGAGGAGTGGTACGCGTCGCAGATGGTGAACGTGTCCGCCAGCTCGTAGTGCAGCGGGAGGTCCTGGCGGTCGTAGTACGCCATGGTGGCGGCGGTCTTGGCGGAGACCCACCGGTCCATCCACCCGTTGTTCCAGGCCGCGGCGCCGCCGTTCCAGGAGTGGTCCAGGTCCCCGATGTACTGGAGGTCCTTCTTCTGCGTCTCGGCCGCGTCCCGGATGGGGAAGGGCAGAACGGTCCCCAGCGGCCCCGGCTGCTCGAAGACGGGCTTCCCCGACGGCAGCTCGACGGCGTTACGGTCCCCGAAGCCCCGCACGCCGCGCAGCGTGCCGAAGTAGTGGTCGAAGGAGCGGTTCTCCTGCATGAGGATCACCACATGCTTGATCGCCCGCATCCCGCCCGAGGCCGGCTCGGCGGCCAGCGCGGCCTGCAAGGACGGCGGCAGCACCGATCCGACCGCCGCCGTACCCAGGGCGCCGGTGCCGAGGGCGAGCATTCTTCTGCGCGATATCTCCGGAGACATGGCCGCGACGGTAGTGAAGCCCGGTGTCCGCGAGAAGACCCGGCAACGGCCGAGGAGTGAACGTCCAAAAAGAGCCATGCCCTCCTGCGGCGGCGTCACCGCCGGCCCCGGCCCCGCGTCCCGCTGCTCCCCCTACTCCCCGTACGGCCACACCAGCAGCACCGGGCACTCCGCGTGGTCGACCACGAACCGGGTCGTCCGGCCCAGGCTGTGCGGCCCCGGGCGGTCGCGCTCCCCGTCACGCGCGCAGATCAGCAGCGCCGCGCCGGCCGCCGCGCGTACGACCTCGTGCTCCACGCGTCCATGGTGGTCGAGCAGTTCGCAGGGCCGGCCGAGCCGGTGCGCGGCGGCCTCCAGCAGATCGGCCGCGGCCGTGCCCGAGAGGGCTTCGAGCCGGGCGCCGGGGTCGCGGTCGGGGCGGTGGCCGCGGCCGAGCAGCCCCGTGAAGGCCTGGTGCGCGGCGGCGGCGATCTCGTCGTCACTGACATGGAGCAGCACCACGTCGTCGTGCGGGGCGCGTTCGCGCGCCGCGTCGACACAGGCGGGCCAGGTGGACTCGGTGATCCAGACGAGAACGGTCCTCGGTGGAGCGGGCGGCGGTACGGTCACAGCGGTCAGCCTCCGATCAGGAGCAGCGTGCCCCACAGCGCCACGGTCGAGACGACGAGCGTCGCGGGCACGGTCAGCAGACCCAGCCGGGTGAAAGCGCCCAGCGCGGGCTCGGTGTCGTGCTCATGCAGGATGCGCCGCCACAGCAGGGTGGCGAGCGAACCGACATACGTGAGATTCGGTCCGAGGTTGACGCCGATCAGCGCGGCGAGCACCGGTCCGGGGCCCGCGGGCGCGACGACCGGCAGCAGCGCCAGGATCGCCGGCAGGTTGTTGATCAGATTGGACAGTACGGCGGCGATCGCCGCGATCGCCAGCAGCGAGGGGAGCGACGAGCCGTCCGGCAGCAGCCGGCTGATCCCGGCGTCCAGGCCGTTGTCGACGACCGCCTTGACCACCACGCCGAGCGCGAGGACGAAGAGACAGAACAGCGGGGAGGCGGCCCGGACCAGCCCCCCGAGGGTGATCCGCTTCTGCCGGAGGGCGCGGACCGCGAGTACGGCCGCGCCGGCGACGGCCGCCCACAGCGGTTCGATCCCGGCGAACGAGGTGACCACGAACCCGGCCAGGGTCAGCCCCAGCACCACCAGCGTGAACACCGGCACCTCGCGGCGCTCGTCCGTGCTCGTGGGGTGCGCCCCGGCGGCCAGATCGGCGGCGAAGAAGCGGCGGAAGACGGCGTACTCGACGGCGATCGCGGCCAGCCACGGCAGCGCCATCAGCGCGGCGAACCGGGTGAAGGAGAGCCCGCTCGCCGTGAACGCCAGCAGATTGGTGAGGTTGGAGACCGGCAGCAGCAGGGACGCGGAGTTCGCGAGATGCGTACAGGCGTAGACATGCGGCCGGGGCCGGGCACCGACCCGGGCGGCGGTCGCGAAGACGACCGGGGTGAGCAGCACCACCGTGGCGTCCAGGCTCAGTACGGCGGTGATGACGGCGGCGACGGCGAACACTCCGCCGAGCAGCCGCCGGGGCCGGCCGCCGCAGAACCGGGCCACCAGCTCGCCCGCCGCCGTGAACAGCCCTTCCTCGGCGCAGAGCTGAGCCAGCACCAGCACCGCCGCGAGGAAGACGACGACGGGCAGCAGCGTGGACGTCTGTGCCCTGGCGTCCTCGGGCGAGACCGCGCCGACCACGATGACCAGCAGCGCGGCGGGCACGGCCGCGACCGCCTCGGGCAGACCGCGCGGCCGTACGACGGCGAACGCCAGCACGCCGAGTAGCAGTGCGACGGAGACGATCTCAGCGACGACGGAGTTCACGGTTCACGGGCATTCACGGGGAAGGGCCGGCCTCTGCTTCGGTGAACGTTGCGGTGAGAACGATGCGGCGACGAACGTGCGGTGAGGTGTCGAACGTGCGGCGACGAACGATGCGGTGACGAACGAACGGGGGCGGCGCACCCGTCAGGTGCGCCGCCCCCAGTGGCGTACGGACGAACCGGCGTCAGCCCTCGACACCCGGCTGCCGCGCGCCGCGCCGGATCATTCCGCCGGAGCGAGCCGCTCAAGGATCAGTTCGCGCACCCGCGCCGCGTCCGCCTGGCCGCGCGTGGCCTTCATGACCGCGCCGACCAGCGCGCCCGCCGCGGCGACCTTGCCCGCGCGGATCTTGTCGGCGATGGCCGCGTTGCCCGCGATGGCCTCGTCCACGGCCGCGCCGAGCGCGCCCTCGTCGGAGACGACCTTGAGTCCGCGCTTCTCCACGACGGTGTCGGGGTCGCCCTCGCCGGCGAGTACGCCCTCCAGCACCTGACGGGCCAGCTTGTCGTTGAGATCGCCTGATGTGACGAGCTCCGCGACCCGCGCGACCTGCGCCGGGGTGATGGGCAGTTCGTCCAGCGCGCGGCCCGACTCGTTGGCGTGCCTGGCCAGCTCGCCCATCCACCACTTGCGGGCCTGGTCGGCCGGGGCGCCCGCGCCGATCGTGGCGACGATCGGCTCGATCGCGCCCGCGTTGAGGATCGACTGCATGTCGTGCTCGGAGACGCCCCACTCCTCGCGGAGCCGGTTGCGCCGCACCCGCGGCAGCTCGGGCAGCCCCTGCCTGAGCCGCTCCACCCAGTCACGGGGCGGGGCGATGGGCACGAGGTCGGGCTCCGGGAAGTACCGGTAGTCCTCGGCCTCCTCCTTCACCCGTCCCGAGGTGGTGGAGCCGTCCTCCTCGTGGAAGTGGCGGGTCTCCTGGATGATCGTGCCGCCGGAGTTCAGCACCGCGGCGTGGCGCTGGATCTCGTAACGGGCCGCGCGCTCCACGCTGCGCAGCGAGTTGACGTTCTTCGTCTCGGAGCGCGTACCGAACTTCTCCCGCCCGTGCGGGCGCAGCGAGAGGTTCACATCGCACCGCATCTGGCCCATCTCCATCCGGGCCTCGGAGACGCCGAGCGCCTTGATCAGCTCGCGCAGCTCGGCGACATACGCCTTGGCGACCTCGGGGGCTCGCTCGCCCGCTCCCTCGATGGGCTTGGTGACGATCTCGATGAGCGGGATGCCCGCGCGGTTGTAGTCGAGCAGGGAGTGGGACGCGCCGTGGATCCGGCCGGTGGCGCCGCCGACGTGCAGCGACTTGCCGGTGTCCTCCTCCATGTGGGCGCGCTCGATCTGTACGCGGAAGATCTCGCCGTCCTCCAGCTGGACGTCCAGATAGCCGTTGAAGGCGATCGGCTCGTCGTACTGGGAGGTCTGGAAGTTCTTCGGCATGTCCGGATAGAAGTAGTTCTTCCGGGCGAAGCGGCACCACTCGGCGATCTCGCAGTTGAGCGCGAGACCGATCTTGACGGCCGACTCGACGCCGATCGCGTTGACGACCGGGAGCGAGCCCGGCATGCCCAGACAGGTCGGGCAGGTCTGCGAGTTGGGCTCGGCGCCCAGCTCGGTCGAGCAGCCGCAGAACATCTTGGTCCTGGTGCCGAGCTCGACATGGACCTCCAGGCCCATGACGGGGTCGTACGTCGCGAGGGCGTCCTCGTACGACACGAGTTCAGTGACAGTCACGGTGAAACTTTCCCTCTCAGCCCAGCAGAACGTCGTCGTCGCCCAGGCGCTTCAGCTCGCGCAGGAGCAGAGCGACGCCCGTGACGATGGCGGCGGCGGAGACGACCGCGTCGACCAGCCGGAGCGTGTCGTTGTCCTTGCGGGCCGTCCTGGCCTGCTTGACGACGCTGATCGCGCCGAACGCGGTGGTCCCGATCGACAGATACGTGCCGGTCTTGGACTTCTTGAAGCCCTTGGCCTTGCTCATTGCACTGGTCATAGTGACGGAGCCTCCTCAAGCAGCGGGTGGCCCCACTTTTCCACGAAGGCCGCCTCGACGGCCGCACCGACCTTGTAGAGCCGGTCGTCCTTCATGGCGGGGGCGATGATCTGCAGTCCGACCGGGAGGCCGTCCTCCGGCGCGAGACCGCAGGGCAGCGACATGGCGGCGTTGCCGGCCAGGTTGGTCGGGATGGTGCACAGATCCGCGAGATACATCGCCATCGGGTCATCGGCGCGCTCGCCGATCGGGAAGGCGGTGGTCGGGGTCGTCGGCGAGACGATCACGTCGACCTGCTCGAACGCCTTCTCGAAGTCCCGGGTGATGAGTGTGCGGACCTTCTGCGCCGAACCGTAGTACGCGTCGTAGTAGCCGGAGCTGAGCGCGTACGTACCGAGCATGATGCGGCGCTTGACCTCGTCGCCGAAGCCGGCCTCTCGGGTCAGGGCCGTGACGTCCTCGGCGGACCGCGTGCCGTCGTCGCCGACCCGCAGGCCGTAGCGCATGGCGTCGAAGCGTGCGAGGTTCGAGGAGCACTCGGACGGCGCGATCAGGTAGTACGCGGCGAGGCCGAGGTCGAAGGACGGGCAGTCCAGCTCGACGATCTCGGCGCCGAGCCCCTTGAGCAGTTCGACGGACTCGTCGAAGCGCTGGACGACACCGGCCTGGTAGCCCTCGCCGCGGAACTGCTTGACGACCCCGACGCGCATCCCGTCGACCGAGCCGTTGCGGGCCGCCTCGACGACCGGCGGGACCGGGGCGTCGATGGAGGTCGAGTCGAGCGGGTCGTGGCCGGCGATCACCTCGTGCAGCAGGGCGGCGTCCAGGACCGTACGGGCGCAGGGGCCGCCCTGGTCGAGGGAGGACGAGAAGGCGACCATGCCGTAGCGGGAGACCCCGCCGTACGTCGGCTTCACGCCGACCGTGCCGGTCAGCGCGGCGGGCTGGCGGATGGAGCCGCCGGTGTCCGTGCCGATGGCCAGCGGCGCCTGGTACGAGGCGAGCGAGGCGGACGAGCCGCCGCCGGAGCCGCCGGGCACCCGGGTCAGGTCCCAGGGGTTGCCGGTGGTGCCGTACGCGCTGTTCTCCGTGGAGGACCCCATGGCGAACTCGTCCATGTTGGTCTTGCCCAGGATGATGACGTCGGCCGCCTTGAGCTTCTTCGTGAGCGTCGCGTCGTAGGGCGGGAGCCAGCCTTCGAGGATCTTGGAACCGACCGTGGTCGGCACGCCCTCGGTGGTGAAGATGTCCTTGAGCGCGAGCGGGACACCGGCCAGCGGCCCGAGCTTCTCGCCCGCCGCCCGCTTCGCGTCCACGGCGCGGGCCTGGGCCAGCGCGCCCTCGCGGTCGACATGGAGGAAGGCGTGGACCTTCTCGTCGACGGCCTCGATCCTGGCGAGATGGGCCTCGGTGACCTCGACGGCCGTGAGTTCGCCGGAGGCGATCTTCGCGGCGATCTCGGCGGCGGTGAGCTTGACGCAGTTCTCGATCTTGCTGTTGACCGTCATGGCTGTTAGTCCTCCCCCAGGATCTGCGGCACCTTGAAACGCTGCTGCTCCTGGGCAGGGGCGCCGGAGAGCGCCTGCTCGGGGGTGAGCGAAGGACGGACCTCGTCCGCGCGCATGACATTGGTCAGCGGCAGCGGGTGGGAGGTCGGCGGTACGTCTTGGTCGGCTACCTCGGATACGCGGGCGACCGCGCCGATGATGTCGTCGAGCTGTCCGGCGAAGTGATCGAGCTCTTCGGCCTTCAGCTCCAGACGCGCCAGCCGGGCGAGGTGGGCGACCTCCTCGCGCGTAATGCCAGGCATGCAGCGATCCTCAGGGGTGAGTGTGATTGGTTTTCGCCCAATCCTATGGGGCCGGGCGCCCTGGCCACGAAACGGTTTGCCCTCGCCCCGTCCCAGGGGCCCCGGGAACCCCGTCCCAAAGGCCCCCGCCCGTCCTCACCGCGGCCCGCTCTCGTCAGCGGGCCGCCGCCCGGGCGGCCGTCACTGGACCACCTGGCCCGACTGCTCCCTGGCGCGCTCGACGGCCAGCCTGCGGGCGCGCGCCGCCTCCAGCTCCGCCGGGCGCTGCCAGCCCCGCTCGCCCCTGGCCAGCAGCCAGGCCGTCGCCTCGTGCGGCGGCATCGCGGCGGCCACCAGCCAGCCCTGTACCGCGTCACAGCCCAGATCTCGCAGCCGCTCCCATGTCTCGTCGTCCTCGACGCCCTCCGCGACGACCAGCAGGCCCAGTGAGTGCGCCAGATCGACCGTGCAGCGGACGATCTCCGCGTCCTCGGTGTCGACGGCGAGCTTGGCCACGAAGGAGCGGTCGATCTTCAGCTCGCTGACGGGCAGCCGCCGCAGATGCACCAGGGAGGAGTACCCCGTGCCGAAGTCGTCGAGGGACATCTTCACGCCGTGCCCGGTCAGCCCCGCGAGGGTGTCGGCCGCCCGCTGGGGGTCCTCCAGCAGGACGTGTTCCGTTATCTCCAGCTGAAGGGAGCCGGCCGGTACGCCGTGCCGGGCCAGCCGGGCCGCCACCGCGCCCGCGAACCCGGGGGTGTGCACATCTCGCGGGGAGACATTGACCGCCACCGGCACCATCAGGCCCTGGGACCGCCAGCGGGCGACCTGGGCGAGCGCCATCTCCAGTACGTATTCGGTGAGATGAGGCATCAGACCGGAGGACTCGGCGATCGCGATGAAGTCGTCGGGAGGGACCCGGCCGCGCTCCGGGTGCACCCAGCGCACCAGCGCCTCCAGCCCGGCGACCTGGCCGTCGAACCTGACCTTGGGCTGGTAGTGCAGCTCCACCTCGCCGGCGTCCAGCGCGCGGCGCAGATCGCCCAGCAGGCCCAGGCGGTCCGGGGTGTTGGAGTCCCGCTTGGACTCGTAGACCTCGACGCCCGTACGGTCCCGCTTCGCCTGGTACATCGCGACGTCCGCGCGCCGCAGCAGCCCTTCGGCGTCCACCGCGTGCTCGGGATAGACGGCGACTCCGGCGCTCGCCTCCAGGACGAGCGTCAGCCCGTCGAGGTCCAGCGGCGAGGACAGCGCGGCCACCAGATGGCGGGCGACCCGCTGGGCGCTGGTCGTGGAGTCGCAGGTGGGCAGCAGCACCGCGAACTCGTCGCCGCCGAGCCGCGCGGCCTCGGCGCCGCGTGGCAGGGCCAGCCGGAGCCGGTCGGCTATCTGCAACAGCAACCGGTCTCCCGCGAGGTGACCGAGCGTGTCATTGACCGAGCGGAAGCGGTCGAGGTCGATCAGGACCAGTCCGGCCCTGGCGCCCAGTCCCTCCGCCTCCTCCAGCGCCGCCCAGGTGCGCTCCAGCAGCCACTGCCGGTTGGGCAGTTTGGTGAGCGGGTCGCGCAGCTGCTCCTCGGCCCGTGCCCGGGCGATCCAGAGTGTGGAGTCGAGGGCGATCAGCGGAATCGCGAAGAGCGGCAGCAGCACCGGCAGGGAGACCGCGACCACACAGATCAGCGGCGCGATACCGAGCAGGGCGACCGCGACGAGACCCTGCCGGTACAGGGCCGTTCGGGCGACGGTCGGCAGCCCGCCGCTCTGCGGGGAGAGCGCGTACCAGAGCAGCACCCGCGTGACCACGAGATGGGCCGCGGCGGCCAGCACGATTTCCACAACGCTGGCGAAATCCCAGTCGAGCGGCTGCCAGGGGCGCTCGACGGTGGGAACCACACCGAACAACGCGAGCACGAGCGCGGCGGCGCCGATTCCCAGCATGTCCGCCGCGCCGTGCAGGACGCCGAGCCGCCAGCGGTGTCTGCGGGCCACCCCGACCAGCACCACGACGGCCAGTGAGACCAGTCCGGCCGCCACCCAGCCGTAGAGCAGCAGGACGGCCAGGGTGAGGGCGGCGCCGGAGCCCGTGCCGCCCCACCAGCGGTCCCGGCCGAGGGCGACCAGATGGCCCACGATGATGCCGGTCAGCACGGCCAGTGCCCATCCCTCCGTGCCACCGGGGAAGAGCGCGTGGCCGTCGCGCACCGTATGGAACAGTCCCGTCGCCAGGACGACGACGGCGAATCCCACCACAAGAGCGGGCGTCCTGGCCGCAAGGCCCGCAATTCGCGCGAATCCGCGCGGGGGTGGGACCGGGGCGGCGCTCTCGGTCGGTTTCATTCCCGTCCCTCTCACAGCCGGCGAAGCCGATGCCACGCGATGTCACGTTGTCATGCACACACGGCCGGAATCACACCACTCAGCCGTTCACGACAGGCGCACCTCTCAACAGTAGGCCGCTGAACGCTCCGACGGGCAGCGCTCTACAGCTGTTGCCCGAATGCGACCTGCCCATCCTTATCCATCTGGTATGCGCCGAACGGGTGAGCTTTGCGGCCCGAATTGGACGGGGTGGGACTCCGCTTTCCGGGGGATTGTCGCGCTACTCCTCGGGTGTGACCGATGCCTCTTCCGGCCTGATCGCGGCCTCCCTGGCCGCGTCCGGACCCTCTTCGAGCAGGATGGTGAACCCTTGTTCGTCCAGGACCGGAACCTTCAGTTGCATCGCTTTGTCGTACTTCGAACCAGGGTTCTCCCCGACCACCACGAAGGCGGTCTTCTTCGAGACAGCCCCGGTCACCTTCGCGCCACGGGTTTGAAGCGCCTCTTTCGCGCCATCCCTCGTGAACTGCTCCAGCGTGCCCGTGACGACGACCGTCAGGCCCTCCAACGGCCGTGGTGCCTCGTCCTCGCCGGTGCCCTCCTCCTCCATACGTACCCCGGCGGCCCGCCACTTGCGCAGAATCTCGCGGTGCCAGTCGACCTCGAACCAATCCTTGACGGAGGTGGCGATGATCGCCCCGACCCCGTCGACGTCCGCGAGCTCCTGCTCCGTCGCCTGCTCGATCCGGTCGATCGAGCGGAACTCCCTGGCCAGCGCCTCGGCGGCGACCGGCCCCACATGGCGGATGGAGAGCCCGGCGATGATCCGCGCCAGTGGGCGTTCCCTGGCCGCCGCGATATTCCCCAGCATCGCCAGGGCGTTCTTCTTCGGCTCGCCCTCCTGATTGGCGAAGACCGTGGCGACCTTCTCCTCGCCGGTCTTCGGGTCGCGCTTGGGCAGCCCGCTGTCCTGGTCGAGTACATACGCCTTGATGGGCAGCAACCGCTCGACCGTCAGATCGAAGAGATCGCCCTCGTCCACCAACGGCGGTGTGTCCGGCTCCAGCGGTCTGGTCAGGGCGGCGGCGGCCACATAGCCGAAGTTCTCGATGTCCAGGCACTTACGGCCGGCGAGATAGAACAGCCGCTCGCGCAACTGGGCCGGGCAGGTGCGGGCGTTGGGACAGCGGAGGTCGATATCGCCCTCCTTCATGGCCCGCAGCTCCGTACCGCACTCGGGACACACCGCCGGCATCTCGAACTCGTACGCGTCCTCGGGCCGCAGATCGATGACCGGGCCGAGGATCTCCGGGATGACATCGCCAGCCTTGCGGATCACGACCGTGTCACCGATCCAGACGCCCTTGGCCTTCACCACGTCCTGGTTGTGCAGTGTGGCGAACTCGACCTCGGAACCGGCGACCGTGACCGGCTCGACCTGCGCGTACGGCGTGACGCGCCCGGTGCGGCCGACACCCACCCGGATGTTCACCAGCTTGGTGTTGACCTCCTCGGGCGCGTACTTCCAGGCGATCGCCCAGCGCGGCGCGCGCGAGGTGGAGCCCAGCCGGCCCTGGAGCGGGATCTCGTCGAGCTTGACGACCACACCGTCGATCTCGTGCTCCACGGAGTGGCGGTGTTCGCCGAAGTACGCGATGAACTCCCGTACCTCCTCGATCGATCCGACCACCTTGTTGTGCCGGGCGGTCGGCAGCCCCCACCCGCGCAGCAGTTCGTACGCGTGCGAGAGGCAGTCGATGTCGAAGCCCTCACGGGCCCCGATGCCATGCACCACCATGTGCAGCGGGCGCGTGGCGGTGATCTTGGGATCCTTCTGGCGCAGTGAACCCGCCGCCGCGTTGCGCGGGTTGGCGAACGGCTTGTCACCGGCGGCCACCAGACGCGCGTTCAGCTCCTGGAACGCCTCCATCGGGAAGTAGACCTCGCCGCGGATCTCCACCAGAGCCGGGACGTGCTCGCCCGCCAGCCGGTGCGGAATCTCGGCGATCGTACGGACGTTGGGTGTGATGTCCTCGCCCGTACGGCCGTCGCCGCGGGTGGCGGCGCGGGTCAGTCTGCCGTGCTCATAGGTGAGATTGACCGCGAGCCCGTCGACCTTCAGCTCGCACAGATAGTGAAAATCGGGCGTGCCCACATCCTTGGCGACCCGGTCGGACCAGGCCGCCAGCTCCTCGTCGTCGAACGCGTTGTCCAGGGAGAGCATCCGCTCGCGGTGCTGGACCGCGGTGAAGTCCGTCTCGTACGCCCCCGCGACCTTCTGGGTCGGCGAGTCGGGCGTACGCAGCTCCGGATGCTCCTCCTCCAGCGCCTCCAGCGACCGCAGCAGCGTGTCGAACTCGCCGTCGCTGATGACCGGCTGGTCCTTCACGTAGTACCGGAAGCGGTGTTCCTCGATCTGCTCGGCGAGTCGGCCATGCCGCTCCCGTGCCTCGGCGGGCACCGCCGTCCGCTGTTCGCCAGCCACCGTTTCGTCCTCCCGTTCACCATGACCCGTCATCCGGATCGTCACTCAGGGTTGTCCACGAGGGATCTCGCGGCCCTGACGCAGTGCGCCATGGCGGCGCGCGCGTACGCGGGAGAGGCCCCCGCGAGCCCGCACGACGGGGTGAGCACCACGGACTCCGCGAGAATCCCCGGACTCAGCCCCAGCCTGCGCCACATCGTCCTGACACCCATGACGCTACCGGCAGGGTCTGACAATGGGCCGTCGGTGCCCGGCACGATTCCGGCGAGGAGTTTCGTTCCGCCCTCGACCGCCTCACCGATGCTGTCCTCGTCACGCTCGGTGAGCAGACCGAAATCGAACGAGACCGCCGCCGCGCCCGCCCGCCTCAGCAGAGCGAACGGGACATCGGGCGCGCAGGAGTGCACGACCGCCGTCCCGGCACTGAGCGCGGTCACCTCGCGCAGCGCGCTCTCCACGACCTGGCGGTCCACCGCGCGGTGCGTGCGGTAGCCGCTGGCGCTCCTGACATGGCCGCGCAGTACGGCGGTGAGGGACGGCTCGTCGATCTGGAGCACCGGCACGGCGCCGGGCACCCGGCGCCGTACCTCCGCGAGATGCGCGGTCAGCCCCTCCACCAGCGAGCCGGTCAGATCCCGGCAGGCTCCGGGGTCGCTCAGCGCCGACTCGCCGTTGCGCAGCTCCAGCGACGCGGCCAGCGTCCATGGTCCGACGGCCTGAACCTTGAGCGGGCCCTCGTACCCCTGGGTGAACTCCTCCAGCGCGTCCAGGTCCTCGCCCATCCAGGACCGGGCCCGCTTGGTGTCACGGCCCGGCCGGTCGCCGATCCGCCAGCCGCTGGGCTCCACACGCGCGTAGACCTCGACGAGCAGCCCGGTCGTCCGGCCGATCATGTCGGCGCCGGGGCCGCGGGCGGGCAGCTCGGGCAGATGCGGGAAGTCCTCGAAGCTGCCGGTCACGGCCTTGGCGGTCTCCCGCGCGTCACCGCCCGGCATCGAACCGATCCCCGTGGCGGCTCCCCAGACCCTCCCGGCCGGTTCTGCCGGCGCCCCGGCGCCCGGCTCGTTCCGCGGCTCATTACGCGGCTCATTACGCGATTCGTTGCGCGACTCATTACGCGACTCGTCCATCGGCGCGCTCACCGGCCCGGCCGTACGGTCACATCGTCGATCCGGGCGTCGCGCGGCAGGTCCAGCGCCGCGAGGATCGTCGTCGCCACGGACCCGGGGTCGATCCAGCGGGCGGGGTCGTACTCCTTGCCCTCCTGCTGGTGGATCTTGGCCTGCATGGGGCTCGCCGTACGGCCCGGATACACGGACGTCACCCGCAGGCCGCTCGCCCGCTCCTCCTCGCGCAGCGCGTCGGCGAGCGCCTTGAGGCCGTGTTTGGACGCGGCGTACGCCCCCCACTCGGCGTGCGCGCTGAGCCCGGCGCCCGAGTTGACGAAGATCACCTGGCCATGGGAGACCCGGAGTTGGGGCAGCAGGTGCCGGGTCAGCTCGGCGGGGGCGACCAGGTTCACATTCAGCTGGTGGTGCCAGGTCTTGGGGGTCAGGTCCCCGACAGCGGCCAGGTCGACGACGCCCGCGATGTGCAGCAGCGAGTCGAGCCTGTCCGGCAGCGACTGCTGGGCCAGCGCCCAGGAGAGCCGGTCCGGGTTGGCGAGGTCGCCGACGAGGGTACCGGCGCCGGGGAACGCCGAGGCGAGTTCCCCGGCGCGGCCGGCGTCACGGGCGAACAGGATCAGGTCGTCGCCGCGCTCGTGCAGCCGGCGCGCGACAGCGGCGCCGATGCCGGAGCCCGCACCGGTGATCAGATGGGTAGCCATGCGGTCATGGTCGCATCACCGCGCCCCGATCACTGAACGCCCGCGGACTCCTCCAGATAAGCGAGCGCGCTCACCCCGTCCTCGGCGAAGAACACCAGGTCGGTGAGGGGCAGCGGCAGGAAGCCGTCCTCGTCCATCCGCCGGAACTGCTGCTTCAGCCCGTCGTAGAAACCGGCTGTGTTGAGCAGCACCACGGGCTTGGTGTGCAGGCCGTGCTTCTTGAGCTCCAGGATCTCGGTGGCCTCGTCCAGCGTCCCCGTACCACCGACCATGATCACGACCGCGTCGGACTTGGCGAGCAGCAGGGCCTTGCGCTCGGCGAGGTCCTTGGCGATCACCATCTCGTCGGCCTCCGGGCGCGCGACGTCGCTGAGGAAGTCCACGGAGACACCGACCAGCCGCCCGCCCGTCGCACTCACACCGTCGGCGACCACTTTCATCAGCCCGCTGTCGGAGCCGCCCCATACGAGGGTGTGGCCGCCCTTGCCGATCAGTTCGGCGAATTCACGGGCGGGGCGGGTGTAGCGCTCGGGGAGATCGGCCGCGGAGAGGAAGACACAGATATTCATGAGGTAAACGGTACGGGCGGGAAGAGCCCGCCATGGTTCGTTGCTGAACGTACAGAGGGACCGCGCAAGGATGACGCGGGGGGAAACAGCCGCACCTCCGAAGGGGCAGATCATCATGACCGCAGGACACACCATCACCATCGAGCAGGGCACCGAGCATGTACGTGTGGTGAGCGACGGACAGATCGTCGCGGAGAGCCACAACCCGCTGCTCCTGCGCGAGACCGGCTGTCCGGTCCGCTACTACCTCCCGCCCGAGGACGTGCGCACAGATCTGCTGACGCCCTCCGACACCTCCACCCACTGCCCGTTCAAGGGCGACGCCTCGTACTGGTCGCTGCCCGGCGCGCCGGACGCCGTCTGGGCGTACCCCACGCCCAAGGCCGAAGTCGCCCAGGTCAAGGACCACTTCTGCTTCTACGGCACGGAGGTCGTCGGGGCCTGAGGAAAAAACTTCCCCCGCGAACGATGAGTTGCGCCGGGCACGCCGGTCTGAGTCGGTATGGACAATGTGTGCACGGTGACATCGGGGGACGGCACCCCGATCGCGTACCGGCGGTCGGGGGACGGCCCGTCGGTGATTCTGGTGGGGGGCGCGCTCAACACCGCCGAATCCGACGCCCCGTTGGCGAAGCTGCTCGCGCCGCGCTTCGACGTGATCACCTATGACCGGCGCGGGCGAGGCGCCAGCGGCGAGAGCGGTCCGTACGCGGTGGAGCGGGAGACCGAGGATCTGGCCGCGCTCGTCGAGGTGGCGGGCGGGAGCGCGTCCGTGTACGGCATGTCCTCGGGCGCGGCCCTGGTCCTGGAGGCGACGGCGGCGGGCGTGCCGATCACCCAGTTCGCCGTGTACGAGCCTCCTTACGCGACCGATCCGGCCGAGCTGCCGGGCAACGCGGCCTATCGCGAGCGGCTCATGGAGCTGCTGGCGCGGGGGCGGCGGGGCGAGGCGGTGGAGCTGTTCCTCTCGCTGGTGGGGATGGTGCCCGACATGATCGCCCGCGTGCGCCGGTCCCCGACGTGGCCGGAGCTGGCCGGGCTGGCGCACACCCTGGCGTACGACAACGCCGTACTGGGCCCGGGGCTCATCCCGGCCGACCGGCTGGCGACGATCAGGACCCGCGCGATGGTGGTGGACGGCGGCGCGAGCCCGCTGCCGCTGCGCGACGCCGCCCGTGCGGTGGCCCAGGCACTCCCCCGGGGCCGGCACCGCACACTGACGGGTCAGACGCATGAGGTGGCGCCCCATGTGCTGGCACCGGTCCTGGAGGAGTTCTTCGCGGCGTAGGGCTTCTCACCGGCAGGGCGTAAGGCTCTGCACGTAAGGCTTTTCACCGGTAAGCGCGCTTTCTGGTCGATGGGTCACTTCAGTGGCGTACGCGACGCGCGATCTTGACATGAGCATGACCACTCGATAGGAGTGGTGCGTTCAACTCGCGTAGACCCCCACTCGCCTACCCCCACGTACGCAGACCCACGCGCGTAGACCCACCTCGCGTCGCCCCCACAGATCCGCTCCGGCGGAGACCGCGAAACGGCCAGGAGGAAGCATGTACCGACGATCGACCCCAGGGAACAGGCCATGGCGGAGGACGCCGTCGAAGAGAACGGCGCTGTCCGCACTCGGCGGCCTGGTCACCACGGTGCTCCTCGCCACGGCCCAGTCCGCGGGCGCCGCGCCCGCGCCCGTCACCCCCTCGGACCGGGACGGCATGAGCCGGGCCTTCACCCGGGCCGCGGCCGAATTCCAGGTCCCCCGGGACCTGTTGGTGGCGGTCGGGTACGGCGAGACCCACCTCGACGGGCACCGGGGCGAACCCAGCCAGGCCAACGGCTACGGGGTGATGCACCTGGTGAGCAATCCCACGCACCGCACCCTGGAGAAGGCCGCCGAGCTGACCGGCGAGCCGAGCACGGAGCTGCGGGAGGACACGGCGGCGAACATCCGTGGCGGCGCGGCCGTGTTGCGCGCCTACGCCGACGGGCTGGGGCTGGACACCGCGGAGCGCGACAGCGTCGACGCGTGGTATCCGGTGGTGGCGCGGTACGGCGGGGCGAGCGACATCAGCACCGCGCGGCTCTACGCCGACACCGTCTACACGCTCCTCGCGCAGGGCATCGACGCGGACGTCGCGGGCGGCGAGAGCGTCACCGTACGGCCCCGCGCCGTCGAGCCCGAACGCGGCCCGTACGCGGCCACGGACGCGGACCGGCGGCGCGCCGCGCTCTCCCCCGACTACCCGGACGCGGCATGGGTGCCGGCCGGCTCGGCCAACTACGCCGCCGGCCGGTCCGCGTCGATCAGCAGTGTGGTCATGCATGTCACGCAGGGCTCCTACGCCGGGACCATCAGCTGGTTCCAGAACCCGGCCTCGCAGGTCAGCTCCCACTACGTGGTCCGCTCCTCGGACGGCGCCATCACCCAGATGGTCCGCGACAGCGACACCGCGTACCACGCCCGCTCGGCCAACTCCTCCAGCCTGGGGATAGAGCACGAAGGCTTCGTCAACGACCCGAGCTGGTTCACCGACTCGATGTACCGGTCGTCGGCCGCCCTCACCAGGTACCTGTGCGACCGGTACGGCATACCCAAGGACCGGGCGCATATCGTCGGCCACGCGGAGGTGCCGGGCAACGACCACACCGATCCGGGACCGAACTGGAACTGGAACTACTTCATGCAGTTGGTGGGAGGCGGCACCGGCGGCGGGGGCGGCGGAAGCGTCCAGTTGGGCTTCCCCTCGTACGACACCCTGCGCGGCGGTTCCACCGGTGCCCAGGTGAAGGCCGCTCAGACCCTGCTGAACCAGCAGGGGCACAACGCCGGCGCCGTGGACGGCGTCTTCGGCACCGGAACCGCGAACGCGGTCAAGTCCTTCCAGACCGCGCGCGGGCTGTCCGCGGACGGTGTTGTCGGCGCCCGCACCTGGACGGCCCTGCTCGCCGCGGGGACCACCGCCGAGGTGCGGGAGGGGAGTACGGGCGCCGTGGTGGAGCGTCTTCAGCGCGCGTTGACGGCGGCCCTCGGCCGGACCGTGTCCGCCGACGGCCGGTTCGGGCCGGGTACGGCCCAGGCCGTCCGCGAGTACCAGAGCGGCCGTGGTCTGTCCGCCGACGGCATCGCCGGTCCCGCGACCTGGTCGGCCCTTCAGGCGGGCCGGTAGCCGGACAGGGCCTGGGGCCTGTCGTTTGGATCTTGCCGGGCTCGCGTGCCCTGGCACCGCGCCTCGCCGCGTTGTCGTCACTCGCCTACGCTCCGCGTGGGCTCCCTCCTCCGCCTTGCGATCCACGGCACCAGACCCCGCTCCCTGATCCGGCCAGATCCAAACGACAGGCCCTGGCCCCCCGCTCCGACCGCGCCGACCCGTCCCATCGCGCCGATCGCGCCGATCGCAAGCGCACTGATCGTGCCGACGCACCGCGCGGCCCCGGGCTTTCCCCGGGGCCGCGCGGTGCGTCAGGCACGGCGGACGGTGAACTCGGCGCGCCGTACGCGCAGCACTGTCCGTCCGCCCTCCGTCGACACCCGGGCGCCGTCGCAGACCGCCCCGCCCTCCACCGCGACCACCGATTCCCCGCCTTCCGCGCCCGCGCCGCCTTCCCCGCCGAGCGCGCGGAAGGTCGCCCTGCCGTCGGCGACACCGGTGAGTTCCGCCGTCGCGTACGCGATCCGCATCCCGCCCGCCGCCAGTCCGAGCGGCAGCATCGCCGCCGTACGCCCCGGCAGACGCAGCCTCTCCCCGCCGAAGAGGGGTTTGCCGTGCTCGGTGACCGTGAAGTCCTGGTCGTATCCGGAGGAGACGTTGAAGGCGTGCAGCAGCCGTCCACGCGCCTCGTCCGCCGTCGTCAGCAGGAAGACACCCGGGTCGGTCGCGCTGTGCCGGAGGGCGGGGGTGGCGTCCAGGGCACGGAACGCGCGGCTCCAGAAGGTCAGATCGCACTGGTAGTCGGTGGTGATCACCACGGCCCGTCCCCGGCCCACGGGGATGTCGAAGCCACAGCCCTTGCCCGTGGAGAGCTCGCGCAGCACCGTCGTACCGCGCGCGGGCGCGCACAACTGGGCTCGCGAGAGGCGTACTTCCGGGAGGGGCGCCGCCCAGCCGGCCGCGGTGACCGAGAGCCAGAAACGGTTCGCGTCGGTCAGTGTGTCGCCGGCCGTGAGCCCCAGCGCTTCCGCGAGCACCGTGCACCGCCGGTCCGCCATGTCCTTGACCGGAAGCCTGCCGGACAGCAGCAGTTTTCCGCCCGCTTCCAGATAGCGGACCAGCCGGCGCTGGAGCTCCGCCCCCAGATGCTCCCCGGTGGCCAGCGCGAGCACCGGTACGCGCGCCGGGTCGAGTTCGCCCGCCTGGAGGTTGACGCTCCGGTAGCGGAAGCCGCCGAGGAGCATCGCGCGGGCCAGCGAGCCCCGGGGGCCGGCACCGCGCGTGTTCACCGCTTCGTCCAGCACGCGCTGGACCGACGCGAGCTTCGGCGGGTGGTACTCGGTCAGATAGTGATCGGGTACGAAGCCGAGCGCCACCTCGTCATAGGTCGCCCGCATCGGCGCGAGGACCTCGGCCAGCCCGCCCATGGCACGTACCGTCCGGCGCGTCGACGCGTAGCTGACGCCCGGACGGCCCTCCGGATCGACCGGCGCCGCGAAGCCGTGCCGCTCGCCCGTGATGCCGATGCGGTCGTTACCGTCACCCACCGGTGTGTCGAGCTTCGGGTTGAATCCGCCCGCGAACAGGTAGTAGTTGATCATTTTCGCGCCCTGCGCGACACAGAGGCGGGTCTTCAGATCGACCCCGGACGGGCTGGTCTGACTGTCCATGTTCTGCCCGTAGTCGGCATGCCCCGCGTCGAACTCCAGAGCCGTGACAGGTTGATCCTTGTCATTGACCGCATCCATGAAGGCATTGATCAGATACAGATCGGTGACATTGCGCAGCGTCAGATCGCCCAGATAGAAGTCCGCGCCGGAGATCGTCCCCTCGATCCCCGCGTAGGTCTCCATCAGCTGGCTGATGCCGATGGGGAACGGCTCGGCACGGCTGTCCGAGGTGCCGTGGATATTGATGACGAACGGGACGCCCGTGACGCCGTGCGTCTCGGCGGCCCGGCGCAGCTCGGTGACGTACCGCGCGAAGCGGCCCCGCATGAACCGGCCCAGATCGTGCATCAGGGCCGCGCCATAGGCGTCCTCGGGGTGCCGGATCGCCTTGCGCCGTCCGGCCGGGTCCGCGCCGGCGAACGGGTAGCGGCCGGCCAGCTCGTCCCCGTACTCCTCGCGCAGCCAGCCGTCGAAGTCCGCCGTCAGATGGTCCGTCAGATCGGGCGAGTTGCTGACCCACGCCAGCATGCCGATCTCGTTGTCGAGCTGTACGGAGACGACGGGGCCGCCCCTGCCGCGCAGCCGTTCCGCGAGCACCGGCATCACCGCCGCGTACCAGCGGCGCGCCTCCTGCAGGAAGGCGGGCGCGAGGTAGTCGACGGTGGGGGTGGTGGCGGGGGCGTCGTACCAGCCGGTGGAGACGATCTCCGGGTGGTCATCGCGCACCCGGTCGGGGACGCCCTCGCCCTTGAGTTCGGCCATCGTGAAGGGGCCGGGGCGGGCTATGAAGAGGAAGCCGTTGCGGTGGCAGAGATCGATGAAGGCGCCGAGGTCGCGTTCGGGGCGGGTACGGCCGGTGACATCGATGGTGCCGTCCGGGAGCTCGTGCCACATCCAGGGGATGTACGAGGCGATGGTGTTGAGGCCGGCGGCCTTCGCCCGGTCGAGCCGTGACTGCCAGTCCGCCCGCTTCAGCCGGAAGTAGTGGATCTCGCCGGCGAGGACGAGCGCGGGCTCGCCATCGACAAGAAACTGCTTGTTCCGATACGAGACAGAGCCGGCCGGGGCCGCGGGCGCTTCCCGCACGGCTTGCGCCGCGTGCGCGGCCGGGGCGGCCGGTGCGGAGAGGCCCGCGGTGGCGAGTGTGCCGAGGGCGGCGCCGCCCAGGACCGTGCGGCGGCGTGGTGCGGGGACATGCGTCATGGCGTCGTACTTCCTCAGTCGTACTTCCTCAGTGGAGGAGAGCGGGTGGCGGCTCCGGGTGCGTATGGCAGCATGTATGCGCTGCCTGTATGCGCATACAGAACCCTGGGGGAGGCTCTTCGACACCCACAAGAGTCCGCCCGGTCACGCTTCTGTAACGGGCATGACAAGCTGAACTCCCGGTCACCGCAGGGAAAGGCCGTGCCGACCCATGACTCCGTACCGACCCGCGACTCCGTTCCGCCCCGCCCCCGCCTGGCTCGCCGACGCCGTCTTCTACCAGATCTACCCGCAGTCGTTCGCCGACTCCGACGGCGACGGCATCGGTGACTTCGCCGGTATCACCGGCCGCCTCGACCATCTCGCCTGGCTCGGCGTGAACACGGTCTGGCTCAACCCCTGTTTCGCCTCGCCCTTCCGTGACGCGGGATACGACGTCAGCGACTACTTCACCGTCGCGCCCCGCTACGGCACCGACGACGATCTCGCCCGGCTGGTGGACGAGGCCCGCCGGCGCGGCATACGCGTCCTGCTCGACCTCGTCGCCGGACACACCTCCGACCGGCACCCCTGGTTCACGGCATCCGCCGACGACCCCGAGGACCACCGCTACATCTGGGCCGGTCCCCACACCACACACACCGGATCCGGAACGGACGCGCCACCGCACACCGGATCCGGGACGGACGCGCCACCGCCCGCCGGGTTCGTGGCCTCTCCCGGCACCCGCCCCGGCGCCTATCTGCCGAACTTCTTCGACTCGCAGCCCGCGCTCAACTTCGGCTACGCGCGCCGGGATCCGGCCGAACCCTGGCGTCAGGCCCCCGACGCCCCGGGTCCCCGGGCCAACCGCGCCGCCCTGCGGGAGATCATGGACCACTGGCTCGGTCTCGGGCTGGCCGGCTTCCGCGTCGACATGGCCGCCTCGCTCGTCAAGGACGACCCCGGCCGGAACGAGACCCGCAAGCTCTGGACCGAGCTGCGCCACTGGCTCGACGCCGCCCATCCCGAGGCGGTCCTGCTCGCCGAGTGGGGCGATCCTGCCGTATCGGTCCCCGCCGGATTCCACACCGATTTCTTCCTCCAGTTCGGCGGCCCGACCGAGGGACGTCCCCTGCGCTCCCTGTGGAACAACCGGCACGGCACGGACAATGACGGCTGGGACCCGGTCGACTGCTACTTCGACCCCGATGGCAAGGGCTCACCGAGCACCTTCGTGGACGCCTGGCGGGACGCCGTCTCCGTCATCGGTGCCGGCGGGCATGTCGCCCTGCCCACCGCGAACCACGACTTCGCGCGCCTCAACTGCGGCCCGCGCACCGCCGAACAGCTCCCCGCCGCCTTCGCCTTCCAGCTCACCTGGCCGACCCTGCCCGCGATCTACTACGGCGACGAGATCGGCATGCGCTTCATCCCCGGCCTGCCCGACACCGAGGGCAGCGTCCTGGGCCCGCGCTACAACCGGGCGGGCTCCCGTACGCCCATGCAGTGGGACGACACCCCGAACGCGGGCTTCTCGGCCGTCTCCGCCCCGGACAGCCTCTACCTCCCCCTCGACCCGAGCCCCGACCGCCCCACCGTCGCCGCCCAGCGGGCCGACGAGGGCTCGCTGCTCCATCTCGTACGCCGTCTGATCGCCCTGCGCCGGGCGACGCCGGAACTCGGCCCGGCGGGCGGCGTCGAGGTGCTCCACTCCGGCTACCCGTTCGTCTACGTCAGGGGCGGGCGCCATCTCGTGGTCGTCAACCCGCGCGCGACCCCGGCCGACTTCACGGCGGACGCCCTCGACACCACGTACGCACACGCACTCGAAGTCTCCGGCGTGGCGGTCGACGGCGACACGATCACGGCCCAGGGCTTCGCGTACGGCGTGTTCGACCTCACACCCCCGAAGCCCGCGGGCTGATCAGCCCGCCAGGGCTCCCGTACGCCGCTCCGTCGTCGCGATCGTCGCCGAGCCGACCACACGCGTGCCGTCGTACAGCACGATCGCCTGGCCCGGCGCCACGCCGCGTACGGGCTCCTCGAAGCGGACATGGAGTGTGCCGTCGGCCAGCTCCGCCGTCACCGCGGTCTCGCCGCCGTGGGCGCGCAGCTGGGCGGTGTAGCCGCCGGGGCCGGCGGGGGGCGTGCCGCACCAGCGGGGCTTGCGGGCGGTCAGCGCCGTGACATCCAGCGCGGCGGCGGGACCGACCGTCACCGTGTTGTCGACCGGTGAGATGTCCAGCACATAGCGCGGCTTGCCGTCGGGGGCCGGGTGGCCGATCCGCAGGCCCTTGCGCTGGCCGATGGTGAAGCCGAACGCGCCGTCGTGGCTGCCCACCTTCGTACCGGACTCGTCGAGGATGTCGCCCTCAGCCCGGCCGAGCCGGTCCGCCAGGAAGCCCTGGGTGTCGCCGTCCGCGATGAAGCAGATGTCATGGCTGTCGGGCTTCTTCGCCACCGCCAGGCCCCGGCGCTCGGCCTCCGCGCGGATCTCGTCCTTGGTGGTGAGGGTGTCGCCGAGCGGGAACATCGCGTGGGCGAGCTGACGCTCGTCGAGGACTCCCAGTACGTACGACTGGTCCTTGGCCATGTCGCTCGCGCGGTGCAGCTCACGGGCGCCGTCGGGGCCCATGACGACCGTCGCGTAGTGGCCCGTGCACACGGCGTCGAAGCCGAGGGCGAGCGCCTTGTCGAGCAGCGCGGCGAACTTGATCTTCTCGTTGCAGCGCAGACACGGGTTCGGGGTGCGGCCCGCCTCGTACTCCGCGACGAAGTCCTCGACGACGTCCTCACGGAAGCGTTCGGCGAGATCCCACACATAGAACGGGATGCCGATGACATCGGCGGCGCGGCGCGCGTCGCGGGAGTCCTCGATGGTGCAGCAGCCGCGCGCGCCGGTACGGAAGGACTGCGGATTCGCGGAGAGCGCGAGATGCACGCCGGTCACGTCGTGGCCCGCCTCGGCGGCGCGGGCGGCGGCCACGGCGGAGTCCACGCCGCCCGACATGGCGGCGAGTACGCGAAGAGGGCGAGTGCGCTGGGAATTCTGAGTCATAGCCCAACCAGGGTACGGCCCGGGGGAACCACAGTCGCGCGAGTATGCGTTGACGATCACATGGGCGAGAACACACAGGGCACGACGGGCAGCGGCGCGGGCGGGAGCCATCGCGCGGGCGGGAGCCGTCGCGCGCCGTCGGACGGCACGAAGGTCCGCCGCCGGGCGGTGCTGATCGGCGGCGCGGCGGCCGTGCTCGGCGGGGGCGTGCTCGCGCGGGAGGAGCTGGGGCATCTGTGGTACCGCGTTCCCGGCGTCGCCAAGCCGCGCAAGGAGGGTGAGCTGGACTACGCGGGCTCCGAGTGGGTGGCGGCGTCCTCCGCGAACTGGCGACGGGCGGACCGCCCCGACGACTACACGATCGACCGGGTGGTGATCCATGTCGTCCAGGGCAGCTACCAGGTCGCGCTGAAGGTCTTCCGCGACCCCGGCCATGGCGCCGCCTCGCACTATGTGGTGCGCAAGGACGGCCATGTGGCACAGATGATCCGCGAGCTGGACGTGGCGTACCACGCGGGCAACCGCGAGTACAACGAGCGCTCCATAGGTATCGAGCACGAGGGCTGGGTGGACAACGCCTCGTCCTTCACGGACGCGATGTACCGCTCCTCGGCGCGGCTGACCGCCGATATCTGCAGGCGGTACGCGATACCCGTCGACCGCGAGCACATCGTCGGGCATGTGGAGGTCCCCGGCACGGACCACACGGACCCGGGGACGAAGTGGGACTGGGACCGCTACATGAAGTTCGTGGCGGACGCCTGAACCCCGCGCGGCACGCGGACCTGAACCCCGCGCGGCACGCGAACCTGAGCCCCGCGCGGCACGCGGAGGTGTACCCCGTGCGGCACGCGGAGGTGTACCCAGCACCACCCCCGCATCCGGGCCCTATGCCCAATGTGGCGGCCCTCCCCCGTCCGTAGCGTCATGGACGAGCGGGACGCACGGGCGTCACGCCGGGCGCCGAGAGCGTCCGAACGGGGAGGGAACGCCATGTTTCGCCGTACGAGAACGACCGAGCGCGCCAGGAGCGCCGAGGCGCTGCGCCTGGTCAAGGTCCGCAAGGTCTACGGGTCCGCCGGGAACGCCGTGACCGCGCTGGACGATGTGTCGCTGAGCCTTCCCGCCGGGAGCTTCACCGCGGTCATGGGGCCCTCCGGCTCCGGCAAGTCGACCCTGCTCCAGTGCGCGGCCGGGCTCGACCGGCCGGACAGCGGGCTGGTCATGGTGGACGGCGCGGAGATGACCGGCGGCAGCGAGGCGGCGCTGACGAAGTTCCGCCGCCGCCGGATCGGCTTCGTCTTCCAGCAGTACAACCTGCTGGACACGCTCACCGTGGCGCAGAACACCACCCTGCCGCTGAAGCTGGCCGGGCGCCATGTCGACCGGGCACGGGCCGGGGAGATCCTCGCCCAGGTCGGTCTCGGCGACCGGCTGACCCACCGTCCCGACCAGCTCTCCGGCGGTCAGCGCCAGCGCGTCGCCATCGCCCGCGCGCTGGTCACCGAGCCCGCCGTGATCTTCGCGGACGAGCCGACCGGCGCGCTGGACACCCGCAGCGCGCGGGACGTCCTGGCGCTGCTCCAGCGGACCGTACGGGTCCACGGCGGGACGGTCGTGATGGTGACGCATGACCCGGTCGCCGCCTCGTACGCCGACTCCGTGCTGTTCCTCGCGGACGGGCGGCTGGCCGGGCGGCTGACCGCGCCCACCGTGGACGCGGTGGCCGAGCGGCTCGCGCATCTGGGCGACGCGGTGGACCACGGCGCGAACCAGGCGCGGCATGGCACGAACCCGCCGCGGCACGACCTGACGGCTGGGGTGTGAGCCATGTTCTCGCTGGCCCTGCGATCCATCGCGACGCGTCCCGGGCGCTTTCTCGCCACCCTGCTGTCCGCCTTCCTGGGCGCGGGGATCATCATGGCGTTCCATTCCCTGCACGACACGGCCGGGGCCCGGGACATCGACTCCGCCAGCGCGGAGACGCTCGGGCTGGTGGCGAACGTCGTCGGCGGTTATGGCGCGCTGCTGGTCTTCTTCGCCGTCGCGTCCACGCTGACCGTGAACGTACGGCAGCGGGGTACGGAGATCGCCCTGCTCCGCAGCACCGGCGCCACCCCGGCGCAGATCACCCGGATGATCGTGGGCGAATCGGCCGCGGTCGCCCTGGCCGGGGCGGTGCTGGCCATCGGTCCGGCGATGCTCGGCGGACGGGCGCTGCTCTCGGTGTTCCAGGACACCGGCCAGGTCGCCGATGACGTCGCCTACGCCTTCGGACCCATCGCGCTCGGTTCCGGACTCGGTATCACGCTGCTGGCCGCGACGGGCGCCGCGTTCCTCGCGGTGCGCCGCGCGACCCGGGCCCTGGCGGGCGCCGCCGAGCCCCGGGGCCGGGGCAGGAACGCCGCCGGCGCCGCCGCGCTCGTCGTCGGGACGGCGGGGGTGTGCGTCACGTTCACGATCGATCCGACGGCGCCCGCGCTCATGGCCGCACCGGCCTGCGGCGCCATCCTGCTCGCCGTGGGCCTCGCGCACTTCGCCCCGGCGCTGCTGCGGGCGCTGCTGGGCGCGCTGGAGCGGCCCCTCACCGCGCTCACCGGGGCGAGCGGCTATCTGAGCGTCCACACCATGCGCCACCGTGCCACGCGGCTGTCCGGCGTGCTGATGCCGCTGACCCTCTTCACCGGTATCGCCACGGCGACGCTCACCATGCAGTCGCTGGAGAACGACGCGATCGCGGCGTCCGGTCTCACCAGATCGGTCGAGGACAAGAACCTGGAGACCGTGAATCTGGTGGTCGTCGGCATCATCGTGGTCTTCTCCTGCGTCACGCTGATCAACAGCCTGTACGCGGCGACCTCGTACCGCCGCCGCGAGTTCGGTCAGCAGCGGCTCGCGGGCGCCACCCCGGGCCAGGTGCTGGGGATGGTCGGCGTCGAAGGGCTGGCGCTGACGGTGACCGGGGTGTTCTTCGGCGCGGTGGCGGGGCTCGCGGGGAGCGTGCCGTTCAGTCTGGTGCGTACCGACGAGGTCCTGCCGGGCCAGGGGCCATGGATCTGGCTCGGTGTCACGGCGGTCGCCGCGGCGGCGACGCTGATCACGAGTGTCGGTACGGCGCACAGGACACTGCGTGGCCCGGCGGTGGCGGCGGTGGCGGCGCCGGCCTGAGACGGCACCGCCCCCGCCTCAGCTGAGGCCCGCGCTCCTGGCGCGGTCCACGGCCGGCCCGATGGCCTTCGCCACCGCCTCCACGTCCGCCGCCGTGGAGGTGTGGCCGAGGGAGAAGCGCAGGGTGCCCCTGGCCAGGTCGGGATCGCTGCCGGTGGCCAGCAGGACATGGCTGGGCTGGGCCACTCCGGCCGTACAGGCGGAGCCTGTCGAGCACTCGATGCCCTGGGCGTCCAGCAGCAGGAGCAGCGAATCGCCCTCACAGCCCGGGAAGCTGAAGTGGGCGTTGGCGGGCAGCCGGTGGTCCGGGTCGCCGCCGAGTACCACGTCGGGGACGGCCGTACGTACCGCCTCGATCAGTCCGTCCCGCAGGGCGCCGATGTCGCGCGCGAAGTCCTCGCGCCGTTCGGCGGCGAGCCTCCCCGCGACGGCGAAGGACGCGATCGCCGGGACATCGAGGGTCCCGGAGCGCACATGCCGCTCCTGGCCGCCGCCGTGCAGCACGGGTACGGGGGTGTACTGGCGGCCGAGGAGCAGCGCGCCGATTCCGTACGGGCCGCCGACCTTATGGCCGGAGACGGTCATCGCGGCGAGCCCGGAGGCTCCGAAGTCCAGCTCGGTCTGGCCGAGCGCCTGGACGGCGTCGGAGTGCAGGGGGATGTCGAACTCGGCCGCCACCTCGGCCAGTTCACGCATCGGCGTGATGGTGCCGATCTCGTTGTTGGCCCACATGACGGTGGCGAGCGCGACATCCAGCGGGTCGCGCCCGATGGCCTCGCGCAGCGCCTCGGGGCGCACCCGGCCGTAGGAGTCGACCGGCAGATACTCGACGGTCGCGCCCTCGTGCTCACCCAGCCACTCCACCGCGTCGAGGACGGCATGGTGCTCCACGGGGCTGGCGAGCACCCTGGTCCTGGCCGGGTCGGCGGCGCGCCGGGACCAGTACAGGCCCTTCACGGCGAGGTTGTCGGCCTCCGTACCGCCCGAGGTGAACACCACCTCGCTCGGCCGTGCGCCAAGGGCTTCCGCGAGCGTCTCGCGGGCCTCCTCGACGGTACGGCGGGCCCGGCGCCCGGCGGCGTGGAGCGAGGAGGCGTTGCCGGCGAGGCCGAACTGGGCGGTCATCGCCTCGATCGCCTCCGGCAGCATCGGAGTGGTCGCGGCGTGGTCGAGGTAAGCCATGGTGGTCCCGATTCTACGAGCCGGGACCCGCCGGGCACGCAGCCGGTCCGCCGGAACGTCCGGTGTACAGCCCCGTTCCGGCCGCTCTCCGCACGGGCCGCGCCGGACGGCTCATTCCCGGGGCGCGCGGGCCAGTTGGCGCGACTGGGCCACCAGCCGGTCCGCGCTGTCCCAGACCTCCGCGTCCTCCTCCAGGAAGCCACCGGCCAGGTTGCGGGTGGTGATCGCCACCCGGAGGGGGCCAGGAGCCGGACGGGCGCGGACGTGCGTGGTCAGTTCGATGGTCGGGGTCCAGCCCGTCAGCCCCAGATCGAAGGAGGTCGGCGGCAGGGCGTCGACGGTGAGGAGCAGCGAGTACGGATCGGGGTCGCGGCCGTCCGCGAACTCGAACCACGCGCGCATATCGCCCTGCCCGGAAGGCGCGCCCACCGCCCAGCCGACCGTGGCCGGGTCGATGCGTATGGCGAGGCGGTCCAGCATCGAGAAGTCGCCGGGCGGCGGCGGGCCGGCGTCCGTGCCGACGCACCGCTCCAGCGGCGGGATGACGGGCGGCTTGGCGGCCGTCCGTACGTCGTCGGGCAGCGCGTCCAGATCCCCGTAGGAGGCGATGACCCGGATCCGTTCGACCTCGCGGCCGTCCTCGGCGGTCTGGAAGAGGGAGGCCTGTCCGGTGGAGAGGGTACGGCCGGTCCGAACGGCGATGGTGCGCACCACGGCGGGACCGGGTGTCGACGGTGTGAGGTAGTGGGCCGAGACGGCGAAGGGGTCGGAGTGCGGCAGCGCGTCCCCGAGGGCGCGGCCCAGCAGCGCCAGCAGATAGCCGCCGTTGGCGACGTTCATGATCGTCCAGCCCGTGGAGAGCTGTGCGTCGTAGACGCCCGGTTCGCGAAGGGTGACGGCGGTACCGCGGTCGAACTCGCTGTCACCGATGGATGCCTGTGCCATGACAGGTAACCGTACAACAGGATTGTACTAAGCGGTAGCTTACGTTTACGAGGCCGAAGGCTCCTCGGCCGCGGCCGAGCGCCGGTTCCAGGCACGCGGCGCCCGCCAGTGGAACCGCATCGCGAGCAGGCGCAGGACGAACGCGGTCAGTACGGCGAAGGCGCTGGTCAGCCCATTGAGCGCGTCGAAGCGGATACAGAGCGCCACCATCGCGGCGCCGACGATGGCCGGGACGGCGTACAGATCGCGGTCCCAGCGCAGCAGCGAGGGCACCTCATTGGCGAGGACGTCACGGAGCACACCGCCGCCGACCGCCGTGGCCAGCCCGAGCGCCGCCGAGGCGGTGAGGCCGAGACCGTACTCGTACGCCTTGGTCGTGCCGGTCACGCAGAAGAGGCCGAGCCCCGCCGCGTCGAAGACATTGACCGCCCCCTGGATGCGTTCCACCTGGGGATGGAGGAAGAACACCAGCGCGGTGGCCACCAACGGCATGGAGAAATAGCCGAGATCCGTGAAGGCGGCGGGCGGGACGGCCCCGATGATCAGGTCACGGAGCAGCCCCCCGCCCAGCGCGGTGATCTCGGCCAGTACCGCCATACCGAAGACATCGAAGTTCTTGCGTACGGCGAGCAGGGCGCCGGATATCGCGAAGACGAAGATCCCGGCGAGGTCGAGCGCATGCTGGACGGAGGGCGTGAAGAGGTCGTGGAGCACTCGGACATTGTGCGGGATCGCCGGGACACGTCCCGAAGGACGGTCCCGGCGGACCCAGCGGTCCGGTCCCGGGCGCTCAGGAGCGCGGGCCCCTACTCCTTGGCTTCCCCGGCCGGGCCTTCCGCGTCCTTCGCGGGCGCTTCGGCAGCCACGTCACCGGTGGCCGGTGTCACATCCGGAGCCTCGGCCGGTGTCTCCGCCGCCAGCTCCACCGTCTCCCGCGCCGCCACCGACACCGTGTCCTTCGGACGCTGGTCGGGAGCGTTCTCCGGGTGGTGGCAGGCCGCCTGGTGGCCCGGCGCCAGCTGGATCAGCGGCGGCTCGGTCGTCTTGCAGATCTCCGTCGCCTTCCAGCACCGGGTGTGGAACCGGCAGCCGCTCGGCGGCGAGATCGGCGACGGCACATCGCCCTTGAGCAGGATCCGGTCGCTCTTCCCGCCGCGCCTGCTCGGGTCGGGCACCGGTACCGCCGAGAGCAGCGCCTTGGTGTACGGGTGCATCGGCGACTCGTACAGCGATGTACGGTCGGCCAGCTCGACGATCTTGCCGAGGTACATCACCGCGATCCGGTCCGAGACATGGCGGATGACCGAGAGGTCATGCGCGATGATCACGTACGTCAGACCCAGCTCGTCCTGGAGGTCGTCCAGCAGGTTGACCACCTGCGCCTGGATCGATACGTCCAGCGCCGAGACCGGCTCGTCCGCGACGACCAGCTTCGGATTGAGCGCCAGGGCCCGGGCGATACCGATGCGCTGGCGCTGGCCGCCGGAGAACTCGTGCGGATAGCGGTTGAAGTGCTCGGGGCTGAGGCCCACCAGCTCCAGCAGCCGCTGCACCTCCTTCTTCACGCCGCCCTCGGGCTCGATGCCCTGGAGCTTGAAGGGGGTGCTGACGATCCCGCCGATGGTGTGCCGCGGGTTCAGCGAACCGTACGGGTCCTGGAAGATCATCTGTACGTCGCGACGCATCGGGCGCAGCGCTCCGGCGGACAGATGCGTGATGTCCCGGCCCTCGAACTCGACCTTTCCGCCGGTCGGTTCGAGCAGCCGCGTGATCAGCCGGCCCATGGTCGACTTGCCGCAGCCCGACTCGCCGACGACGCCCAGGGTCTCGCCGGGGCGCACGTCGAAGGAGAGTCCGTCGACCGCCTGGACCGCTCCGACCTTGCGCTTCAGCACGCCCTTGGTGATCGGGAAGTGCTTGACCAGGCCGCTGACCTTGAGGATCGGCTCGGGTCCTGAACTGTCGGACCCGGACGCGGACCCGGCCCCCGACTCCTGCTCCGGAATCTTCTTCTTCAGCTCAGTCACAGCTTCGGCGCAATCTCTTCGGTCCAGATCTTTTCCCGCTCCGCGCGCGACATATGGCAGGCGGAGAAGTGCCCGTCGGTGATCTCCCTCAGGTCCGGACGCTCGGTGCGGGTGAGGTTGTCCTTGGGGACATCGGCGTACGGGCAGCGCGGATGGAAGGCACAGCCGGACGGGACGTTGATCAGACTGGGCGGGGTTCCCTTGACCGGCACCAGCCGGTCGGTCTGCTCCCGGTCGATGCGCGGCATCGAGCCGAGCAGGCCCCAGGTGTAGGGGTGCTGCGGCTGGTAGAAGACCTTCTCGGCGGAGCCGCGCTCGATACAGCGCCCCGCGTACATCACCAGCAGGTCGTCCGCGATCTCGGCGACGACGCCGAGGTCGTGGGTGATGATGACGACCGCCGAGCGGAACTCCTTCTGGAGGTCCCGGATGAGGTCGAGGATCTGCGCCTGGACGGTCACGTCCAGGGCGGTCGTCGGCTCGTCGGCGATCAGCAGCTCGGGGTTGTTCACCAGCGACATGGCGATCATCGCGCGCTGGCGCATACCGCCGGAGAACTGGTGCGGATAGTCGTGGAAGCGCCGGGCCGGCTCGGGGATCCCGACCCGGTCGAGCATCTCGATGGCCCGCTTCTTGGCGGTCTTCTTGTCGACCTTGTTGTGGACGCGATGCGCCTCCACGATCTGCGCGCCGATGCTGTAGTACGGGTGCAGCGCGGACAGCGGGTCCTGGAAGATCATCGACATCTTGTGACCGCGCAGCTCACGCACCCGCTCGGGGCCCGCGCCGATCAGCTCTTCGCCGTCCAGCCAGATCTCGCCGGAGATCCGGGCGCGCTCGGAGTTGTGCAGCCCCATGATGCCCAGGGAGGTCACGGACTTCCCGGAGCCGGACTCACCGACGATACCGAGGGTCTTGCCCGCCTGGAGGTCGAAGCTGACGCCGTCGACGGACTTCACCAGCCCGTCGTCGGTGTCGAAGTGGATACGGAGGTCCCGTACGGAGAGGAACGAGCCGCCCGCGTCCTTCGTCGTGCGCACGTCGCTCATGAGAGCCTCACCCGGGGGTCGATCGCGGCGTACACGAGGTCCACCAGCAGATTGCAGAAGACGATGAAGAAGGCGGCGACCAGCGTCACACCCATCACGATGGGCAGGTCGCTCTTGGTCACGCCCTGGATGGCGTAGGCGCCCATCCCCTGGAAGGAGAAGACCTCCTCGGTGATGACCGCGCCGCCCAGGAGCAGCGCGAAGTCCATGCCGAAGATGGTGACGAGCGGGGTCAGTGCGGCGCGCAGGCCGTGCTTGACGACCACCTGGCGCTCGCGCAGACCCTTCGCCCGCGCGGTTCTGATGTAGTCCTCGCCCATGGTCTCCAGCATCCCGGCGCGAGTGAGCCGCGCGTAGAGGGCGGAGTACAGGAAGGCGAGGGTGCACCAGGGAAGGACGAGGTTCCACGCCCATTCGCCGGGGTTCTCGGAGAAGGGCACGAACGTGACGTTCTCAAAGATCGTCCAGTGGAAGCTGAACAGGGCGAGGGAGACCAGGCCGGTGAAGAACATCGGCAGCGAGACGCCGGCCAGGGCGATGCCCATGGTCAGCCGGTCGAAGATCGAGCCCCGCTTGAGCGCGGAGAGGACACCGATGGCGACACCGGAGACGACCCAGATGACCGCCGCGCCGATGGCCAGCGAGAAGGTGACCGGGATGCGCAGGAGGATCTCGGGCCAGACCTCGACATGGGTCTTGAAGGAGTAGCCGAAGCACGGCGCGTGGCACACCGAGGGGTTGGGGCCGAGGTTGTACTCGGCGCCGACCACGATGGCCTTGATGAAGTGCCAGTACTGAAGGTAGAGCGGATCGTCCAGTCCCAGGTTCGCCTTGATGGCGGCGATGGCGGCGGGATCGGCGCCCTTACCGACGTACTGGGCGGCCAGTGAATCGGTCGTCTGGCCGCCCAGCCGGGGCACCAGGAAGAAGATCGCGAACGTGACTGCGCTGACCACCAGCAGCAGCAACACCGCGGCGAATACGCGTCGGATGATGTACGCAGCCACAGCCGTGCGGTGTCGGGTCGTACGGGCGGGGTGCGCCCGTACGACCCGACACCTTCACCTGCCTTTCGGGGGGTGCTGTTTGATGTAACAGGTGTTACTGAATGTGTTACCGAATGTGCTGTGCGGGTCCCGCGGACTTACTTGGACGAGCTCATCAGCACGTAGTCGTACATACCGAGGTACGACTCGGCGACGGTGACGTTGGTCGCCGACTCCGGGCGGTAGAGCAGGTTCTTGCGGTAGAAGAGCGGAACCGCGGAGGCGTTCTCCATGACCAGCTTGTCGACCTCGGCCCACTTGTCACCGCGGGCGGTGGCGTCGAGGGTGCCGATCCCGTCGGTCAGCGCCTTGTTGATCGTCGGGTCGTTCAGCTCCATCAGGTTCGTGCCACCGGACGGCTTGATGGCCGAGCCGTTCACGATCTGGTCGAGGAAGCCGTACCCGGTGGGCCAGTCGGCGCCCCACGCCATCATCATCAGACCGGCGTTGTTGTCGTGGACCCACTTGGGGGAGCCCGCGAAGTCCGTGAAGTACTTGTCGGCCGGGAACTGCTTGATGTCGGCGGTGATGCCGATCGCCTGCAGGCTCTGCTGGATCTGCGTCGCGGCCAGGACCTCGTCGGGACGGTCGGAACGCGCCGTCAGCGAGGTCTTGAAGCCCTTCGGCTGACCGCACTTGGTGAGCGCTTCCTTGGCCTTGGCGGCGTCGCCCTTGTTGCCCGGGGTCGGGTACAGGTCGAACTTCTTGTACCCGGCGACCGACGGCGGGATCATCGTGGAGGCGGGCTCGCCCTTGACCGCACCGCCGATGGAGTCGACCACACCGGCCTTGTTCACGGCGTACTGCACGGCCTTGCGGCAGTCGATGTTGTCGAACGGCTTCACGTTGACGTTCATCGCCAGGTACTGGAGCGCGCCCGCGTAGGGGTTGTCCGTCTTGGCCTTCTCGGCGGCCTTGACGAGCACCTTCGGCTGCGTCTTGGACTGGAGCCCGGTGCCACCGATGTCCGCGGTGATCGAGTCGCTGAGCAGGTGCTCGTCGATCGTCGAGGCGTTGACGTTGAACTTCAGCTCGATCTTGTCCGGCAGCGCCTTACGGATCGGGTCGGACGCCGGGTCCCACTCGGGGTTGCGGGAGAGCGTCGCGCCGCGGCTCTCGCTGTACGAGTCGAACTTGTACGGGCCAGAGGACACGATGTTCTGGACGTACTCGGCACCCTTGTCGGCCTTCTGCGGGACCGGGGCCGTCTGCGAGAACGCGGCCAGGTAGTCCATGTCCGCGAACGGCTTGTTCAGCTTGAAGGTGATCGTGTACTTGTCCGGCGTCTCGATGGACTTGAGACCCTCGGGGGACTTGTCCTTGTACGGTCCCTTGTACTTCTCGCCACCCTCCAGGTACGACTTGAAGTACGTCGGGCCGTTGGAGAGGGCCTCGGGCGCGAAGTTGGAGCGCTCGATGGCGTACTTGACGTCCGCGGAGGTGACCTCGGTGCCGTCCTGGAACTTGACGCCCTTGCGGAGCGTGTACGTCCAGGTCTTGGCGTCGGGGCTGCCCTTACCGAGCGAGGTCGCCAGGTCGGGAACGACCTGGAGGCCCTCCTTGCCGGCGGCCGGCTTGAACGTCACCAGGGAACGGCCGTACAGGCGGGAGAAGTTCTGCACCCAGCCGTAGTACGTGTTGCCCGGGTCCAGGGAGTCCGGGCCACTGGAGTGCTCGTACGTGACCGTTCCCCCCTTCTTGGTGCTGGCGTTGACAATGCTGCTCAGTCCGGCATCGGCCTTCGCGCTGCCGCCCCCATTGCCGTCCTTGTCCTTGCTGTCACCGCTGCCGCAGGCGGTCGCACCGAGCGCCAACGCCAGCGTGACGGCTATGGCCGATGCTGTCTTTCTGCTGTTCACCTGAGGAAAGCCCCCTCGATCGATGGTGCGGCGAGGCCGCGATTACTTGCCACGGGGGTCGAGTGCGTCACGCAGCCCGTCCCCCAGCAGATTGAAGGCCAGCACGGTGACGAAGATCGCCATGCCGGGAATGATCATGAACATCGGGTCGACCTGGTACAGATCGACCGCGGTGGACAGCATGCCGCCCCATGAGGACTGCGGCGGGGCGATACCGACGCCGAGGAAGCTCAGGGAAGCCTCGAAGAGGATGTTGGTGGGGATCAGCAGCGTCGAGTAGACCAGGATCGGCGCGATCAGGTTGGGCAGCAGCTCCCGGAAGAGGATGAACGGGCCGCGCGCGCCGAGCGACCTGGCCGCCTCCACGAACTCCCGCTCCCGCAGGCTGAGTGTCTGCGCGCGCACGATCCGGCCGATGTACGGCCAGCTGAAGAAGCCGATGACGAAGATCAGTACGGCGATGCGCAGCGAGAGTCCTTCGAGCCCGAACACACTGCCCTGGAGCGACGCGGAGATGGAGATCGCGAAGAGGAGCAGCGGGAAGGCGAGGAAGGTGTCCATCATGCGGCTGATCGCGCTGTCGACCCAGCCGCCGTAGAAGCCCGCCACGACGCCCATCACGACGCCGATGACGACGGAGAGCAGCGTGGACCCGGCCGCGACGACCAGGGAGACCCAGGAGCCCTCGATGATGCGGGCGAGGATGTCGCGGCCCGTCTGCGGCTCGACACCCAGGGGGTGATCCCAGCTGATGCCGCCGAAGCTGCCCTTGGGCGCGAGCAGCGTCGGATCGACGAGGTCCTGGTTGAAGGCGTTGGGGTCAAGACCGAAGACCGACTGGAGCGGTTTGGAGAGTACGGCGACAAGGACGAGCAGGATCACGATGACGCCGCCCGCCATGGCGACCTTGTCCCGCTTGAAACGCGTCCACGCGATCCGGCCGAGCGAACGGCCCTCGATCTGCTTGCCCCCGGCGCCTTCCAGCACCGCTTCCGGCTGCGCCTGCGCCGCCGACCCGGTGGTCTCGATAGGTGCCGTCATTACGCTGGAGACCCCTCTCGGCCGACGGTGGCCGGCCCATGACCGCCGCTGTAGCGGCTCTTTCACTTCACATGTCGCATGGTGGTCCCCCGGAATATGTGGGGGGAACTGCTTCTGTCAGCGCATCGCACACTAGGCCGAGTCCACCTGCTGCAGGGAGTCTTCAGTCCTATCGCGATCACCCGCCAGCCCTCACAGGGAATGTTTGCTCAACCGTGATGCGATCCGAGGGTTACCGTTATCCGGACGTTGTGATCTTCTCAGCGGACCATCTCGGTCACTATTCCCCCAGATCGGGCATGACGCCCAACTTCCCCCCATACAGGGGGGAACCAGTGCATGCGCGCCCGGTGACGCGGCGCCGTACCCCGCGCGGTGCCGCTCAGTACGCGCGGGTGGCCGGCGGCGGGTAGCCGTATCCCGGAGACGGCGCGGGCGCGGCATGCGCCTCGCGGTCGTAGAAGGGCCTGGTGTTGGCGCGCAGCCACATCGTGACCGGGTCGTACTCGTCGGACATCGCGACCGTCGAGACCGGCAGCCCGTCCGGGACCGCGGCGATCGACTGCCCCATCATCGTGCGTACGGAGTCGACGGAGGCCGGACCCGTGTCGTACAGGTCGAGGCCGATCGCGAGATACGGGGCGCCGAGGGCCGGCTGCACCCAGGCGCGGCGCAGGGAGCGCACGGCGGGCGTGCGGTGCGCGTTCTGGGTGAGCTGGGCGTAGAACTGCGGGAGTTCGATGGCGGGCTCGGAGAGCCTGAGCGGTCCCGCGGGCATCCGGTCGAGACCGGTGGCGATCCGGCGCAGATCGAGCCAGGGGATGCCGACACCGCCGCCGGGAGCATGCGGATTGAGCCAGATCCCCCAGCGGTCGGGGTAGAGGGCGCGGGCGATGTCGCGCCCCGAGACCACTTCATGGGCCCGCGTCCAGCCGCTGACCGCCAACTCCTGGGCGGAGGTGACACACGGGGCGTACCCGAGGCCGTCGATCTCCATGTTGCCGTACTGGGCATCGGGCGATCCGGCGCGGCCGTGCCAGAGCAGCATCCAGACACTGTCGTCGGCGAGCGCCTGGAGCAGCGCCTCGTACGCGTCGTAACGTCCCGGCGTCACCTGGCGCAGCATGTGCTCGACCTGCCCGGCCGCCGCGGTGCCTGACGCGCTCACTCTGGGTCCCGCCCCTCTTCGATCCACCACTCGTCCAGCCCCCCGAAGTCCGCGCGTCCCCGGGTGCCCGGGGCGGTCCGCCGCGGGAAGGGCGACCCGCCGGGCACACGGTGCGACGGCCCAGCCATCAAACCAGCTTAGAGGGGCTTCCTGACACAGACTTGACGACCGGCGCGCCCGCCACAGGGGCGCGGGCGTGGCCGGTCTCTTTCCCTGCCCCGCCCGTGGTTGTCGGCTCGCACCGACCGCCCGTACCGACTGCCCGTTCCGCCCTCGACTATGCGTGGGCGCGCTGATAGAACGGCCGCACCTTCTCCAGCAGCCAGTCACCGACCGGGTCCTGGGCCACGTCCAGCAGGACGAGATTGACGGGCCAGCCCACCGCGACCCGGCCCAGCGCCCGGCCGAGCGCGTCCATGGGCGCGTTACGGTCCGCGGCCTCCCAGGAGGAGAGCTGGACACCGATGAAGAGCGCGGGGTGCTCACCCTCGACGCTGGCGAGCGCGCGGCGGGCCGAGAGCACCACGCCGGAGGCCTCGAACTCGGCCCCGGCGGCGGCGAGGAACTCGACCGGATCCTCCTGCCAGTCCGGCTCGAAGAGCCGCACCCGGCCCCCGCTCGCCGGGCCGTCGAGCGGCGTGCGCCCCACCCGGCACAGCTCGGCGACGGCCGGCGGCGGCAGCGGCATCCCGACGACACCGCCCGGGTTCACCGCGATACCGAGCTGCGGGGGCAGCCCCCGGGCGAAGTCACGGGCGGGCGCGACGGTGAAGGCCATATGGGCGCCGACGCACTGGAGGAACTGCTGCTCGGAGCTGAAGACCGGGACATAGGGGAGGCCCTCTATCTCCAGTGTCGGCAGATCGAGGTCGGGGCTGTCGGGACCGCCGCCCTGGGGCAGCGGCACCCAGACCTCACTGCGTCCCAGGACCTCGACCAGCCGTCCGCCCGCCGCGTCGGCGCCGAGCGAGGCCATGAGCACCTCTTCCAGCTCGTTGCCCGGCCATGCTGTGTTCACCGTGCTCTCCTTCGCCACCCTCGTCCCCGCGGCAGCACCTTAGACCGAGAGCGGGCCCCCGCGCCGCCCCCGAACGGCTCCGTCCGTACGGCCGGTTGGCCGGACCGTGTCCCCGGCTCCGAGGACACACGCGCGGGTGGGGCGGTCGCTCACTCCGCCCGGGTGGCCGGGAACGCGATCCGCTCCAGCGCCGCCGCCGCGTCCCGGTCCAGGAGGACCGCAGAGGCGCAGCCCCGGGGGAGGCGGCCGGTCTCGGCGTCGGCGAGCAGCCGGCGGACCGCGCGGCGGTGCCGGGCGAACGCGTAGCCGGACACACCCCGGCCGCGCTCCCGCTGCCCCTCGCGCGCCACCTCGGGCGGGACGTCCAGCAGGACGAGATGGAGCCGGCGGCCACGCCTGCGCGCCTCACGGGCCAGCCGGCGCCGTACCCACGCCTGCGTACCGCAGTCATGGACGACGACGCTCCCGCCGGAGCCGAGCGCGCGCCACAGGCCCGCGTAGTGCGCTATCCGGACGAGCGGGCGGTAGACGGCGTAGGGCAGGGCGCGCGGCAGCTTGCGCGCCCAGCGGTCCCGGGTGTCCTGGGAGTCGATACCGGTGGCCTCGGCGGCTCGCCGGATCAAGGTCGACTTGCCGCTGCCCGGCAGCCCGGAGACGACCACCAGATCGCCCTCGGCGAAGACCAGGCTCTTCGTGCCGCGCCCTCGCGCGCCGCCCGCCACCGCGGGCCCCCGCCCCCGCAGATCGCGGACGACCCGCGCGAGGCGGGCCGCGCCGTCCCGGAACGTGCCCTCCCGGAACGAGCCGTCCCTGGCGGGTGCGCCGGGCTGTGCGGCTGTGCCCGTCTGTGTGGGCACCCCCGCCGTCGTCGGGTACGTACCGGACCCCTGCGACATCATCGCCGTCCCCCTGTCAGCTCAGTCGGCCTGGCCCATGACCCTTGCCCAAGAAGTGTAAAGAAATGGTAATGCGCCACAAGCTTTTTCCGGGGGTCGGCGAGTTGCGGACCGGCCGTCCCGCTCGGCGGCGATGCGTGCGATGATGTGCCCGCCAACTGCATACCGGCCGTTTGAATCCGCGCGGGAGAGTCCCGGTCACCGTGTGCGCCGGGCGCCGAAGGAGCAAGTTCCTCCCTTGAATCTCTCAGGCCCCGTACCGCGTGGATGAGGCAGATCTGAAAAGCGGGCCGCAGCTCTGCGGCTCCACCCAAGGTGCAAGTCATGGCCGCCCGCTCACGGGTGGCCGTGATGAACCTCTCAGGTTCCGATGACAGATGGGGAGGATCGTCCTCGCCGTCATGCCCTGGGAGTCACACCGATGAGCCATGTCCCCCCGAGCAGCACCAGCACGCCCGGCACCTCCGGCGCCCCTGGAGCCCCGCGTCTCACCGCACTCGACGCCACACACCGCGCGCTGGGCGCGACCATGACCGACTTCGCGGGCTGGGACATGCCGCTGCGGTACGCGAGCGAGCGCGAGGAGCACCAGGCCGTCCGCACCCGCGCCGGTCTGTTCGATCTCTCCCACATGGGTGAGATCACCGTCTCGGGACCGGCGGCCGGTGACCTCCTCGACTACGCGCTGGTCGGCAATATCGGCGCCGTCGCCGTGGGCCGCGCCCGCTACACCATGATCTGCCAGGAGGACGGCGGCATCCTGGACGACCTGATCGTCTACCGCCTCGGCGAGGACACCTTCATGGTCGTCGCCAACGCCTCCAACGCCCAGACGGTGCTGGACGCGCTGACCGCCCGCGCCGAGGGGTTCGACGCGGCGGTACGCGACGACCGGGACGCGTACGCGCTGCTGGCGGTCCAGGGCCCCGAGTCCCCGGGCATCCTGAAGTCGCTGACCGACGCCGATCTGGACGGGCTCAAGTACTACGCGGGCCTGCCGGGCACCGTCGCCGGTGTCCCCGCGCTGATCGCGCGTACCGGCTACACCGGTGAGGACGGCTTCGAGCTGTTCGTCGAGCCCCGGTACGCCGAGGGGCTGTGGCAGGCGCTGACCGAGGCCGGCGAGAGCGTCGGGCTGGTGCCCTGCGGGCTGTCCTGCCGCGACACCCTCCGTCTTGAGGCCGGCATGCCGCTGTACGGGAACGAGCTGTCCACCGCGCTGACCCCGTTCGACGCCGGTCTCGGCCGGGTCGTGAAGTTCGAGAAGACCTCGAACGGCGGCGCCTTCGTCGGCCGCGAGGCCCTTCAGGCCGCCGCCGAGCGCGCCGCGTCCGCCCCGCCCCGCAAGCTCGTCGGCCTGATCGCCGAGGGCCGCCGGGTCCCGCGCGCCGGATACCAGGTGGTCACGGATGGCGCCGTCGTGGGCGAGGTCACCTCGGGCGCCCCCTCCCCGACCCTGGGCAGGCCGATCGCCATGGCGTACGTCGACGCCTCGTACGCCACGCCCGGCACGGCGGGCGTCGGGGTCGACATCCGCGGCTCCCACGAGCCGTACGAAGTCGTGGCGCTGCCGTTCTACAAGCGCCAGAAGTGATACGGACGTCAGCACACCCCCGGTCAGGTCCGCGACCCGGGCGCCGTCTCGGTCCGTAAGACAGCTGTTCCGCACCACACCCCCGCGTACAGGAGAATTCAGGTCATGAGCAACCCCCAGCAGCTGCGCTACAGCAAGGAGCACGAGTGGCTGACGGCCGCCGAGGACGGTGTGTCGACGGTCGGCATCACGGAGTTCGCGGCGAACGCCCTCGGCGACGTCGTGTTCGCCCAGCTCCCCGAGGTCGGTGACACGGTGACCGCGGGCGAGACCTGCGGAGAGCTGGAGTCCACCAAGTCGGTCAGCGATCTGTACGCCCCGGTGACCGGTGAGGTCACCGAGAGGAACCAGGACGTCGTGGACGACCCCTCACTGGTGAACTCCGCCCCGTTCGAGGGCGGCTGGCTGTTCAAGGTACGTGTCGCGCAGGAGCCCGATGACCTGCTCACCGCCGATGAGTACACAGAGTTTTCCGGCAACTGAGACCCCAGGGACCGTGATGTCTTCGAAGTCGCTTCTGAACGCCTCGCTCCATGAGCTCGACCCCGACGTCGCCGCCGCCGTCGACGCCGAGCTCCACCGCCAGCAGTCCACGCTCGAAATGATCGCCTCGGAGAACTTCGCTCCGGTCGCGGTCATGGAGGCGCAGGGCTCCGTGCTGACCAACAAGTACGCCGAGGGCTACCCCGGCCGCCGCTACTACGGCGGCTGTGAGCATGTCGATGTGATCGAGCAGATCGCCATCGACCGGGTGAAGGCGCTCTTCGGCGCCGAGCACGCGAACGTGCAGCCGCACTCCGGCGCCCAGGCGAACGCGGCGGCGATGTTCGCGCTGCTCTCCCCCGGCGACACGATCATGGGTCTGAACCTCGCCCACGGCGGGCACCTGACCCACGGTATGAAGATCAACTTCTCCGGCAAGCTCTACAACGTCGTCGCGTACCACGTCGACGACAAGACCGGCCAGGTCGACATGGCCGAGGTCGAGCGGCTGGCCAAGGAGTCCCGTCCGAAGCTGATCGTGGCCGGCTGGTCCGCGTACCCCCGCCAGCTGGACTTCGCCGCCTTCCGCCGGATCGCGGACGAGGTCGGCGCGTATCTGATGGTGGACATGGCGCACTTCGCCGGTCTGGTCGCCGCGGGCCTGCACCCCAACCCGGTGCCGCACGCGCATGTCGTCACGACCACCACGCACAAGACCCTCGGCGGTCCGCGCGGCGGTGTGATCCTCTCCACCAAGGAGCTGGCGAAGAAGATCAACTCCGCGGTCTTCCCCGGTCAGCAGGGCGGCCCGCTGGAGCATGTCATCGCGGGCAAGGCGGTCTCCTTCAAGGTGGCGGCCACGGACGAGTTCAAGGAGCGCCAGCAGCGCACCCTGGACGGCGCCCGGATCCTCGCCGAGCGGCTGGGCCGGCCGGACGTCACGGAGGTCGGTGTCTCCGTACTCTCCGGCGGCACGGATGTACACCTCGTTCTCGTCGACCTGCGGAACTCCGAGCTGGACGGTCAGCAGGCCGAGGACCGGCTCCACGAGATCGGCATCACGGTCAACCGCAACGCCGTCCCGAACGACCCGCGCCCCCCGATGGTCACCTCGGGCCTGCGGATCGGTACGCCCGCCCTGGCCACCCGCGGCTTCACCACCGAGGACTTCACCGAGGTCGCCGACATCATCGCGGCGGCCCTGAAGCCCTCCTTCGACCGCGAGGCGCTGGCCGGCCGGGTCACCGCGCTGGCCGAGAAGCACCCGCTGTACCCGGGCCTGTAGTCATCCGTACGGCCTGAGTTCCGGGGCACCGCGCACACTGGACCGTGCGGCGCGGTGCCCCGCACCACGTTCCCCCGCGTGTCACCGTCATCTCTGCACCACCCCGGCAGACAACGGCGTCTACCAACCAGCAAGGAGTTCCCCGTGGCCATCTCGGTCTTCGACCTGTTCTCGATCGGAATCGGCCCGTCCAGCTCCCATACGGTCGGTCCGATGCGCGCGGCGCGGATGTTCGCGCGCCGGCTCAAGAACGAGGGCCTGCTCGCCCACACCGTCTCGATACGGGCCGAGCTGTTCGGCTCGCTCGGCGCGACCGGCCATGGCCATGGCACCCCCAAGGCCGTTCTCCTCGGCCTGGAGGGCAACTCGCCGCGTACGGTCGACGTGGAGAGCGCCGACGATCAGGCGGAACGTATCCGCGCCGGCGGCCGGCTCAATGTGCTCGGCATGCACGAGATCGACTTCGACGCGGACAAGGACCTGGTCCTGCACCGCCGCAAGACCCTGCCCTACCACGCCAACGGCATGACGGTCTTCGCGTACGACGCGGCCGGCGCCGTGCTTCTGGAGAAGACGTACTACTCGGTGGGCGGCGGCTTCGTCGTGGACGAGGACGCCGTCGGCGAGGACCGGATCAAGCTCGACGACACCGTGCTGAAGTACCCCTTCCGCACCGGCGACGAGCTGCTGCGGCTGTCCTCGGACACCGGTCTGTCGATCTCCGCGCTGATGCTGGAGAACGAGAAGGCCTGGCGTACGGAGGACGAGATCCGCGCCGGGCTGCTGGAGATCTGGCGCGTCATGCAGGCGTGCGTCTCGCGCGGGATGGCCCGCGAGGGCATCCTGCCCGGCGGCCTCAGGGTCCGCCGCCGCGCCGCCCACTCGGCACGCCAGCTGCGCGCCGAGGGCGATCCGCAGGCGCACGCCATGGAGTGGATCACGCTCTACGCGATGGCCGTGAACGAGGAGAACGCCGCGGGCGGACGCGTCGTCACCGCCCCCACCAACGGCGCCGCCGGCATCATCCCGGCCGTACTGCACTACTACATGAACTTCGCGGCCGGCGGCGCCACGGCGGAGGAGAAGGACGAGAACGTCGTCCGCTTCCTGCTCGCCGCGGGCGCCATCGGCATGCTCTTCAAGGAGAACGCCTCCATCTCCGGCGCCGAGGTCGGCTGCCAGGGCGAGGTCGGCTCGGCCTGCTCGATGGCCGCGGGCGCCCTCGCGGAGGTCCTGGGCGGCAGCGCCGAACAGGTCGAGAACGCCGCCGAGATCGGCATGGAACACAACCTGGGCCTGACCTGCGACCCGGTCGGCGGCCTGGTCCAGATCCCGTGCATCGAACGGAACGGCATGGCGGCGGTGAAGGCGGTCACGGCCGCGAAGATGGCACTGCGCGGCGACGGCAGCCACAAGGTCTCCCTGGACAAGGTCATCAAGACCATGAAGGAGACGGGCGCGGACATGTCGGTCAAGTACAAGGAGACGGCGCGCGGCGGGCTCGCGGTGAACATCATCGAGTGCTGACGGCCGGAGGCGGCCTCGCTGTCGCCCGTCGTTCCGTCCGTGGTGCCCCGAACCCCGGCTTCGCCCTCACCGACGCGAGAAAGACACAAAGGTTGTACGCGGTCGACGAGTTCGCCGTGTGTCGATCGACACACCCATGACCCGTGATGTTCACGGTGCGGCATCCGCTTGACCAACTGGGGGAGCCGCGCTGGGAGTTCCCCCGAAACGAGCGAAGGGGTGGGACTCATGGACACAGTGGACGAACATGTGCCGCGCGCGGGCGAGATGCGTCCGTACGCGACGGTCTTCGTCACCCGCGTCATCGCCCAGCACCGGCTCCCGCTCGACTACTCCGTGCGCAGTCTGCGTATCGTCGACTTCCTGGTCGACGGGCTCCGCAAGGGCGGGGCCGACCGGGAGCGGGTACGCGACGCGCTTCTCAGCCTCGGGGCGTACGTCGGTGAGGTGCTGGTGCGGCGCGCCGGAGCGGTGTGGGTGGACTTCGACGCCGCCCAACGCGCCTACTTCGGCCAGCCCGTCGGGGTGCGTATGCCCGACGGTCGTGTCTGGAACCCCCTCGGCAAGGTCCTCAACCGCTTCGAGGTGGGTGGTCCCGGGGAGTCGCTGCAGATCTTCTACCTGATGCTCCATGGAAGGGCCCGGCAGGCGGCGGCCTGATGATCACGGGGCGTGGACACGGCCGAACCGTGTCGCACGGCGCGAAGTGCTACGAACTCGGTGCGAACGGGGACAGTTTTGGGCCACGGAAGGGAGCCCCGGCACATACGGGCGTACGACGAGGAGCTGGGCGCGGCCGTGGCGCGGGCCCAGGCCGGCGACGAAGCGGCTTTCGCGTCCGCCTACCGGGTCGTGCAGCCCGGACTGCTCGGTTATCTGCGGGGGCTCGTCGGTGACGACGCCGAGGACGTGGCGTCGGACGCCTGGCTGGAGATCGCCCGAGACCTGGGACGGTTCAAGGGGGACGGGGCCGGCTTCCGCGGCTGGACGGCGACCATCGCCCGGCACCGGGCCCTCGACCATCTGCGCCGTCGGCGGGTACGCCCCCAGCCCGCCATCCTCGAACAGGACGTACTCGTCGAGCTGCCCGATCCGCATACCACTCATGACCAGGCCCTGGAGTCCCTCTCCACCGCGCAGGCCCTGGCTCTGATCAGCTCACTGCCGCGCGACCAGGCCGAGGCCGTGCTCCTGCGCGTCGTCGTCGGTCTCGACGGCCCCGCCGCGGCCCGTGTCCTCGGCAAGCGGCCCGGTGCGGTGCGCACCGCCGCGTACCGAGGGCTGAGACGCCTGGCACGCCAGCTCGGAGCCGCGGGTGTGACGGAAGAGAATCGTCACACGCTGGGGCAGTCGACATGAACTATCACGGCGCCAGAGACAACAACGGACCGAACCGTCGTCGGGCAGGAATGGGCACGGGCATGGGTGATCGACAGAGCTACGGCAGAACGTGGGGCCGTCGGCGCACATACCCCGGTAGCCGTGTGCACGGGACCGCGGATGAGGCCGAGGGCGCCGTACTGGAGCCGCTGCTGGCCCGCGCGCTGATCGAGGACGCCACGACCGCGGAGGCCGAGCAGCGGGCGACGGCCGCGTTCCGCGCCGCCCGTGACGCGGGAACGCACGAGGACGCGCGGACCCGGCAGTGGGACGACTGGCGACCGAAGAAGCCCCGTGGGACACGGCGCTCGTTGAAAGCCACCATCGCCCTGTTCATCACCGGCCTGACCTTGGGCGGCGTCGCGGTCGCGGGCGTCGGCACGGGCTCAAACGCCCCTGCCGGAGACCCGAAGGACGAGGTCCGCGAACGACAGCGTCCGTCGCCGAGCGCCCCGGAACGCTCCGCCGCGGAGCCGGACGCGACGAAGTCCGGTGCGCCCCGCGCCTCCGCCGATTCCGGCCGCCCGGCAACGGCCAAGGACACCGAGGCCCACTGCCGCGCGTACGAGTCGGTCAGGGGCCGGGGCAATGCGGTGAACTCGACCGCCTGGCAACGGCTGATCACGGCCGCGGGCGGTGAGGAGGACGTCGCCGCTTACTGCGCCGATCAGTTGGCCCAGGCCGAGAAGGGCGGGAAGCCGGGCACGTCAGGTGGGAACACCAAGGGCGGCCCCACCGTCGAGAAGCCGAACAAGGCGGCCGACAACGCGACCAACAAGAACAGGGACAGGAACGGGAACGGGAACGGGAACGGGAACGGGAACGGGAACGGGAACAACAAGGACAAGTAGCACTGCGAGCGAGCACGGTGAGCGCTTCGGCCGCGAGTCCGGGGCCACCCGGGGGACACGAACCCGCGCCTCCCGGTGACACCTGTCCATCGCCCTGCGCTCTTTGAACTGGAGGCCGACAACGGCCCCCAACTCCAAGGAGGTTTCGTTCACTTGCGCATCCACAAACACACCGCCACCGCGGTGGCAGTGGCACTGATCGGCTCGCTGACCCTGATCGGGGCGGGGACGGTGACGGCCACGGCCGAGGAGACGAGTGTGGCGCTGCCCAGCGCCTCGTTCCGGGACATCGTCGTCGACGGAGTGCACGACCGGGTGTTCGTCAGCGACCCGGCCGGCGGCAGCATCGTCGTCACCGACTACGCGGGCTCGGTCGTCCGGCAGATCACCGCCGAGGAGGGGGCCGCGGGCCTCGTGCTTTCGGCGGATTCCAGCAAGCTGTACGTGGCCCTGTCGACGGTCGACGCGATCGCCGAGATCGACACCGCCACCCTGACCGAGACCAACCGCTACCCGACCGGCGCGGACACCTCGCCCCAGACCCTGGCGATGGCCGGCGGCAAGCTGTGGTTCGGCTACGCGGCCGGCGGCAGCGGCGGCATCGGCTCGCTCGACGTGGCCTCTCCGGCCCCGGCGGCGACGCTCGTTCCCAGTGGCCGGTACTGGTCCTACGCCCCAACCCTGGCGTCGTCCCCCGCTGACCCGAACGTCCTGGTGGCGGGCGAGGAGGGCATCAGCCCGGCCAGCCTGGCGGTCTACGACACGGCGACCGACGGCCTGCGGAAGCGCGCCGAGCGCCGCTTCGCCTCGTCGCCGTCGATCGCGTTCCTCAACGATTTCGCGGTGACGGCGGACGGCCAGAACATTGTCGTAGCGGCGAACAACCCGTCCGACCACCAGATCGTCCGCCTGTCGGACCTGTCGTCGAACGGCGTCTACTCCAGCTGGCAGTTCCCGAACGCGGTGGCCGTGGCGACCGACGGAACGGTGGCGACCGGCGCGGACGGCGACTTCGTGAAGACCTACCGCCCGGGCTCCACCTGGCCGTCGCTCCACGAGTACGTGGTGAACGACATCCAGCGCGACGGCCTCGCCTGGGCCCCGGACGAGAACCGCCTCTTCGCCGTCTCGGGCCTGTCCTACGGCAGCGCCCCCACGCTCCATGTCCTCCCGGACGCCGGCAAGCTGGACACCGCCCTCGGCTTCGAGGCCCCCGCGACCTCCCGCAAGGGCAAGGACCTGACCATCACCGGCCGGCTGTCGGCGGCGGAACCCTTCCCGGCGGGCACGACGGTGGACGTGACCCGCACGGACCCGGAACACCCGACCGGCACTCCGGCCGGCACCTTCCCCGTCTCCACGGCGACGGGCGAGTTCACGTTCACGGAACGCCCGAACGAGACGGGGGACATCACCTATACCGCCACATACAACGGCGACGGCCAGCACCTGTCCGCGACGAGTCGGACGACGGTGACGATCACCAAGTAGCCACCCTGAGCACCGGTGGTTCCCCCTGTCATGACGACAGGGGGAACCACCGCATTCGTCGTCAGGGCAGGATGCCCGTTGACCGTTGACGTCCTGGCCCGGCCCGGCCCGGAACCGACCGCGAAGTGATCACCGTCACTCTTCTCCCCGCGGCCGTGACGATTACCGACCGACGCGCGCTGGGGGAATGGGCCATGCGCATGCCGTATGCGCCCCACGTGACTTTCTTCTGAGCTTTCTTCTGAACTTTCTTCCGCGGCCTTTCCGGCCTGCTTTGGGGTGGATGCATCTTGAGTCGTCGTACATCGCATGCCTACAGACCACTGAGCCTGAAGCGACGGGCGTGGCTGACGCTCGGTGCGGTGGTACTGGGGGGCGGGGGCGTGGTGACCTATGCCGTCGCCGACCCGGCCGACCAACCCGGCGCACAGAGCCGGGCCAAGCGGCCGGTGAAGGTCTACGACCTGACGCTGAAGAGCACCGCGAGCGGCAAGCGGGAGCTGCCAAACACGGACACCCGGCAGTTCTCGCTGCTCGGCGTCTCCTGGACGGGCGCCGCCAAGAAGTTGCACGGCACCGCTGAGGTGCGCACCCGCGGCAGCGAGACCGGCGAGTGGACCGCCTGGCGGGATCTTGACGCGGGAGACAACCCGGTGGCGGCCCCTGAGGCCGGCCCGGACGCGCGCGGCGCGTCCGAGCCGCTGTGGGTCGGCCCCTCCGACGGCGTCCAGGTCCGGGTCGTCCATGAGGACGGCACCACCAGCTCAGGCCTGCCCAAGGGGCTCCAGGTCAACCTGGTCGACCCCGGGGTGGCGACCACCGCCGAGATGAAGGTCGCCGGCGGCGTGGCCGAGCCGGCCGCGTTCGTGGCGGAGACACCCGGCGCCACCGACTCCACGTCGTCGGCTCCTTCGGCTTCAACTTCGCCCTCGCCCTCGCCCTCGGCTTCGGCTTCGACTTCGCCCTCGGCTTCGGCGAGCGCGTCCGCGAGCCCGTCCGCCTCCGCCACGCCCTCGGCGCCGCCGTCCACCGTGCCCCAACCACCGATCACCTCGCGCGCCGGCTGGGGCGCGGATGAGTCGATCAGCCCCGACGCACCGGAGTACAACGCGGACGTGAAGTCCGTGTTCGTCCACCACACCGCCGGGACCAACGATTACTCCTGCGCCGACTCGGCGTCGATCGTGCGGGGCATCCACGCGTACCACGTACAGGTCAACGGCTGGAAGGACATCGGCTACAACTTCTTCGTCGACAAGTGCGGCACCCTCTTCGAGGGCCGCAAGGGCGGTGTCGACATGCCGGTGCTCGGTGCTCACGCCTACGGCTGGAACCGGGAGTCCACGGGCATCTCCGTCCTCGGCGACTACACGTCCACCAACGCCTCCAGCGCCGCGCTGGCCTCCATCGCCCGTCTGGCGGCCTGGAAGCTCGGCCAGTACGGCGCCGACCCGGCCGGGACCACCCAGCTCACCGCCGGCGCCACCCAGAAGAACTACTTCGGCACCAGCTTCACCGCGGGCAGCACGTACGCCTTCCCACGGATCACCAGCCACCGTGACGGCTACAACACCCAGTGTCCCGGCGGTTCCCTCTACGCCCAGCTGCCGGCCATCCGCGCCTTGGCGGCCGGCCCGGTGCAGGGTCTGAAGGCCACCTCGGTCGACGGCGCGGCCCTTTCGGGCTCGACGTACTACGCCAAGGGCGCCATCACCGTGAAGTGGACGGCGACCACGCCGGCCGCGCTCATCAAGAGGTTCGAGCTGCTGGTCGACGGCAAGGTCGCCGCCACCACCTCGGGAGCCGCCACCTCCGCCGGCGCCACCCTGGCCCTGGGCAGCCACACCGTCGCCGTGCGGGCGACACACCAGTCCGGAAAGACCGCCACCAGTGCCGCGCTGAGCGTCGTGGCGGAGACGACCGCACCGACCTTCACCACCAACCCGGCGCTCTCCCTGCGCACCGGCACCGTCAACACCACCGCTGTCCCGGTCACCCTCGGCTGGAAGGCCGCGGATGACAAGGCTCTGCGTCAGGTGAGCCTGCTGTCCCCGGCCACGGCCACCTTCGGCCCGACCACCACGAGTTCCAGCCGGACCGCCCCGTCAGGCACCGCCACCACCTGGTCGATGCGGGCCTACGACTACGCCGGCAACTACCGCACGTCCTCCCCCGCGTACACCCCCGTGATCCTCCAGGAGAGCTCCGCCGTCAAGTCCGGCAGCTGGACCACCCGCTCCTCCACCAGCTACCTGGGCGGCAAGTCCTACTCCAGCGCCGCCAAGAACGCCAGTCTCACCTGGACCTTCACCGGCAGCTCCGCCGCCTGGGTGGTCTCCCGCGCCTCCGGCTCCGGCCAGGCATACGTCTATGTCGACGGCGCCAAGGTCGCCACGGTCGACCTGAAGTCCGCCGCCACCCTGTACCGGGACGCGATCTGGACCAAGACCTGGTCCAGCAGCGCCAAGCACACCGTCAAGATCGTCGTGGTCGGTACCAGCGGCCGTCCCACCATCACCACCGACGGCCTCGTCCACATCAAGTAGGCCCTGGCCCCCGCAAGACGCAAGACGTTGGCCCTCGCGACCCGACCGCGGTCGCGAGGGCCAATTCCTTGCCCGGAGCCGGACAGCGTCCCGCTGGGCGGATGTTCAGTCGAGGACCGCGGTGGCCTCGATCTCGACCAGATGGGCGGGCACGTCCAGTGCCGCGACACCCAGCAGTGTGGCCGGCGGTACCGGGGTGGTGCCCAGCTTCGCGGCTGCCCGAGCGACCCCCTCCAGGAACAGGGGCATCTTGTCGGGGGTCCAGTCGACGACATAGGCGGTCAGTTTCGCCACGTCGTCGAAGGAGCCCCCGACCTCGGCAAGGGCCGTGCCGACATTGAGGTAGCACCGCTCGACCTGGGCGGCGAGGTCACCTTCGCCGACCGTGGCCCCCTCGGCGTCCCAGGCGACCTGCCCGGCGATGAAGACCAGCTTCGATCCTGTCGCGATCGACACCTGCCGGTAGACATCGATCTTCGGCAACCCGCTGGGATCTACCAGGGTGATGGCCATGCTGCCCGCCTCCTTGTCACGAACCCGGTGGCCCGTGGTCTCTTGTGGTTACTCAAGAACCGTAGGAGAGTGAGCGCTGACATGGAAGAACGCACTTTTCAGTGACTGGGGAACCTGATGGTGACCAAGCAGTACACGGGCTCGCCCGACGAAGCCGACCTGAGGCGCGCGGACTCCCTGGCGCGGGAGATCTTCTCGGACGTCGCCAACAAGTGGGCGTTGTTGATCATCGAGTCCCTCGGTGACCACACCCTGCGCTTCAGCGAGTTGTGCCAGGAGATCGAGGGCATCAGCCACAAGATGCTCACCCAGAACCTGCGCATGCTGGAGCGCAACGGGCTGGTCGAGCGGACCGTGTATCCCACCGTGCCACCGCGCGTCGAGTACACCCTGACCGAGCCGGGCCGGGGACTGCGGGAGACGGTCGACGGAATGTGCGCCTGGACCCATCGGTACCTCGGCCATATCGAGACCTCCCGGCACCGCTTCGACGTCTGACGGCGGGGGCGATGGGGGCGATCGGGAGGCCCCCGTCAGCGGGTGCTGAGCCAGTGCGGGTCGGGGACCACCGTCAGGATCGCCGACAGCAGGACGATCACCGCCAGTACGGCCAGCTCGGCACGGGCGGGAGGTCCCGCGTCCGCGCCGCGGCGCAGCCGGCGTCTGGCGGTCAGGGCGAGGCCGCTCACGACCGCGACCAGCAGCAGTTTGGCGATGAGCACCCGGCCGTACGCCGTGCTGATCACGACGTCGACCGGGAGCCTGCGGAGAGTGGAGAGCGTTCCGGTGGCGGCGAGCGCGGCGAACAGCCAGCCGGCGAGCCGGGCGTAGCGGGCGAGCACCTGGCGGGCCCCGGCCGAGTCGTCCCGGCGCAGCCACATCGTGCGCAGGACGTACAGCAGCCCGCCGGTCCACAGCGAGGCCGCGGTCAGATGGACGACGGTGAGGGCGGTGCCCAGCATCGGGGTGTACGGCTCCGGGTGCGCCCGCAGGGCCTCCGCGCCGACGACCACGGCCAGGGGCGCGAGGGCCGCCAGGGGGCGGTTCAGGGCGACACAGCCGGCCGCCAGCAGAAAGCCGTTGGCCATGAAGAGCAGCAGACGGCCCTCGACGGTGCCGTACACCGCGGTGATGTCGAGGCCGCTCACGGACGCGAGCAGGATGATCTGTCCCGCCGAGGCGGCTGCCCCGGTCAGCGCGGCGGCGAGGGCCCAGCCGCGTGGCACGGGGCCGGTACCGGCGAGCCGGGTGCCGACCAGCTCGCCGAGGTGGAGCGCGAGCCCGGCGAAGACGGCGACCCGCAGCGCGGTGGTACCGCCCGCGCCGGGTATGCGCAGCTCGCCGGTCCCGCGCGAGGCTATGCCCGCGCCGAGCAGGACGACCAGCGCGGCGAACAGGACGCCGCCGGCTATCAGTGCGGCCCTGCGGCCGGCCGAGCCGGTGGCTTCGTCGATGGACGGACCCGGATATATCACCGCTTGATCATCCCCGCCCGGCGCGTCCCCCGGCAACGCGAGCGGGGCGTGCGGCTGATGGTCCGGGCCGTCCCGGCTGCCACCGCCCCGCATCACCGCGTTCCCGGATCAGCTCGCGCGCGAGGCCAGGAACTCGTCGAACGTCAGCAGCCCGTCGCCGTTCCCGTCATGCGCGTTGATCACGGCCTGCGCCACGGTCTCGGTCACATGGAAGTCGCCGAGCTGCGCCATCACGCTCTTGTACTCGGCCGCCGTGATGAGCCCGTCGCCGTTCGCGTCGAACCGCTCGAACGCCTTGCGCGCCTCGTCAATGTCCGCCACTGTTCCGCCCCTTCGTGATGCCGTACTAACGGGGTCAGATTATCCGTACACCTTCACCCGAACGGCGGCAGCCCGGGGCGGGACCGCGTCACACTCCGAGCGGACCTCGGACGACGGTCAGCCGCGCCACGGCTGGTAGTGCGGATTGTCCAGGCACTCCGACATGATCTCGGTCTTCTTCACCTTGTCGACCGGGCAGACACCGACGATCCGCTCCCGGGAGATCCCGCCGGGGAAGGCGACCTCCACCTGGTCGGCCCACTTGTGGGTGTCACCGATCGTCTTGTTGACGTCGATACCGCCGGGGGCGTCGATGTAGTAGTTGAAGCCGCTCTTGTACCACTGCTTGTACAGGTCGTGGTCATAGCTGGTGGAGACATACGGCGAGGGCTGGTTGACCAGGACGTACTTCTCCACGTCGTACTGCCCGTCCAGCGGCGCCTTCGGGTGGAAGCCCTGCTCGAAGATCACCTCGGGCTTCCGGTTGTCGGCGCGGTAGAGCTGCCGGCAGTCGGTGCGCCAGGTGGGCTTCGGGGTGATGCGCTCCCTCTCGACCGTATGGTCCGCCGCGGCGAACATCGGGTCGAGGACGCGGGGACAGCTCTCCGCGGCCTTGAAGGAAGCGGCGCGCGCGGGGGCCGGAGTGACGGCGGCGGACCCGGCGGAGGTCTGGGTCGCCGTGGACGCGGCCTCGGTGGCGGAGGCCGGGATCAGAACGGCGGTGACGGACAGGGCGACGGCGGCGGCACGCCGCCGTGAGCGAGAAGTGATCATGGGGTGCACCCTCCACGCTGTACGGCGGCGGGTTGTGGACCGTCACCCGTTCAGGGGCGTGTCGGTCCACAACCTTGCCTGCGTCAGCACGAGTTGACGCCCCCTCGACACCCCCTCGACGTCCCCTCGCTGTCTCCCTCGCCGTCAGTCCGGCGGCAACTCCGCGTCAGCGGAAGACTCCCGTGTGCCCCAGCGAGTAACGGCCCGGCTGCGGGTAGACCGCGAGTCCGTGCGGGCCGCCGCCGACCGGGATCCGGGCGAGCTGCTTGCCGCTGCGCGTGTCGATCGCGTACACCTCGGAGTCGTAACGCCCCGCCAGCCACAGCACCTTGCCGTCCGCCGAGACACCGCCCATGTCGGGGCTGCCGCCGTCCGGCAGATGCCACTTCTTCGCCAGCTTGTTCTTCGCGAAGTCGAAGACGGAGATGGTGCCCTCGCCGCGGTTGGAGATGTACATCTCCTTGGAATCCCGGCTGACATACAGGCCGTGGCAGCCCTCGCCCGTCGGCAGCAGCTTCGGGGTGGTGAACTTCTCCCCGTTCAGCACCCACACGCCGTGCGCCATCATGTCGGCGATGTAGAACGTCTTGCCGTCCGGCGAGATCTTCACGTCCTGCGGCATCGCTCCCTGGAAGGGCAGCTTCTGCTGGGAGATGACCTTCATATGCTCCGTGTCGACCTTGAGGAGTTCACCGGAGAACTCGCACGACACGATGAAGTACCGGCCGTCCGCCGAGAAGTCCGCGTGGTTGACGCCCGCGCAGGTGACCGGCTCGGTCTTCTTCACCTTCATGGTGTGCGGATCGCGGAAGACCAGCTGACGGTCGAGCGAGGCCATGACGATCGCGTATCTGCCGTTGGGCGTGAAGTAGAGGTTGTACGGATCGTGTACGTCGACCGGCTCGCCCGCCTTTCCGGTGGCGGGGTCGATCGGGGTGAGCGTATGGCCGCGGTTGTTGTTGACCCAGAGGGTCTTCAGATCCCAGGAGGGCACGACATGCTGCGGCTGTCTGCCGACGTCGATGGTCTCGATGACCTTGTAGGTCGCGGGGTCGATCACCGAGACCGTGTCGGAGTGGGTGTTGGGCACGTACACCCGGGACGGGAAGCCCTTGACGATGGGCGAGAACATGCCGGGCCGGTCGGCGGCGTAGATGTCCTTGGGGTCCAGTACGGGTGGCATGCCCGGCAGTCCGGCGGGCACGCTGCGTTCCGGCACGACGGGCCGGGCGGCGGCCTTGGTCTCCTTCCGCTCGACCCGCTCGGCGTCCGGGCTCGCACAGCTCGCGAGCAGGGCGAGGGCGGCGGCCCCCAGCAGGGCGGTGGCCCGTCCGGTGATCCGCTCGGCGGCCCGCGGGGGAATCGGGGCGGGCCGCCCGGTGGTCCGTGGAGTGGGGGGAAGCATCAGGTCAGCAACTCCGTGGTCGTCACCGCGCGCAGGCCGCGGCGTTCCAGTGCGTCAAGGAGGGCGGGCAGCGCGGCGACCGTGTCCGCGTAGCCGAAGTGCAGGCTCACCACGGAGCCGTTGCGGATCTGTCCGGTGACGGTGCGGGTGACGGCCGCGGCGCCGGGCGAGGTGAAGTCGAGGGAGTCGACGTCGTACGACAGGACGTGCGGGTAGCCCGCCTTCCGCGCCAGCCGCAGGATGAGCGGGCCGGCGTGCTGGGTGCGGGAGGGGCGGAACCAGCTGCCGATGGAGCCGGTGAGCCTGCGCAGCCGCTGGGCGCAGCCGGTGATCTCCGCGTACGCCGCGGCCTCGTCCAGTTCGGAGATGTCGATGTGGTGCAGCGTGTGATTGCCGAGATCGTGGCCGCCGTCCAGGATCCGGCGGGCGAGTGCGGGGTTCTCGTCGAGCCAGCCGCCCACGGCGAGAACGGTGATCCGGGCCCCGGCGCGTTCCGCCTCGGCCAGCACGGCCGTGGCGGTGGCGGGGTCGCCCTGGCCGTGGAAGGTGAGGGCGACCCGCGCGCGGTCGCGGGGGCCGTGCGTGATCTCGGCGCTCTGCCCGGGGAACCGGCGTGGCGCGGGCGCGGTACGGGCGGCGGGCCGCCCGCTCCCGGTGCTGGATCCGGCGGACGGTCCTGGCGGCGACCCGGGCGGCGACCCGGGGGCCGATCCGCGCGGCGGACCGGACGCGGAACCGGTGGGCATGGCGGGGGCGCTGTCCGTACAGCCGGTGGCGAGGGCGCCCGCCACGGCCGCGCCGGCTCCGGCGCGCAGCGCACTGCGACGGTCGATCGGGATCACGCCCCCATTTAAGGGGGAAGGAGGGCGAAAGGTGACGATTGACCCGTTTAACGGGACGTACGGGTCGTCATCTTCAGGGCACCTGACGGTCGGAGACCCGCATCTCGAACCAGGTGGTCTTGCCGCGCGGCAGCAGATCCACCCCCCATCGGTCGGAGAGCCGGTCCACCAGGAAGAGGCCACGCCCGCTGGTGTCCATCTCGTGCACCGGCATCAGACAGGGCAGTCCGCGCGAGGGGTCCCGTACCTCGATCCTGATCCAGCCGCGGCGGCGCAGCATCCGTAACCCGAAGACCCGGGCGCCGGTGTGCCGTACGGCGTTGCCGACGAGTTCCGAGACGAGCAGTACGGCGTACTCGGCGGTCTGCGGCGAGAGCGCCCACTGCCTCAGCACCACGCAGTGGGTGATCCGGCGGGCGGCGAGGGCGGACTCCGGGCGGGAGGCCAGACGGACTTCCGCCTCCGTCGGATTACCGAACAATTCCAGCGCCTTGAGCGCCTGTTCGTCATCGGCGGACGGTATCCACCGCGTGGCGGCAGCGTCGCCGCGCTGCCGCGGTTGCTCCACACCCTCCAGGCCCGCCATGCCCCCCATCATGGCCGCCCGGAACCCTCCCGGGGGCCGTTCCGGGTGAATCGACCCCCCGGAATGAGTCATTCCAGGGGGCGCGAATGGCATATGCCAAGGGCAGAACTCTGCCTTGCACAACTCACTGACCTGCGATAACGACTCGCAATGGAGTGATCACCAAGAGCGATCACGGTAAATACCTTAAGGCTCTCTTAAGGTTGCGCTAACCCGGGCGCCGGGTTGACGCCGCGTTGCGCCCTCCGGCCAACAGGGCTGCTTTCAGAGGAACTTGGCCTTCCCGGGGCCGTCCTCCACGAACGATCGCATGCCACGCTCGCGGTCCTCCGTGGCGAACAGCCCCGCGAACCAATTGCGTTCGATCGTGAGACCGGTCTCCAGATCCGTCTCCAGACCCGCGTCGACCGACTCCTTGGCGGCCCGCAGCGCGAGCGCGGGCCCCTGGGCGAGCTTCGCGGCCCAGGCGTGCGCCTGCTCGTACACCTCCTCCGGCGGGACCACCCGGTCGACCAGGCCGATCGCCAGCGCCTCGTCGGCCTTCACCTGACGACCCGTGAAGATGAGGTCCTTGGCCCGGGAAGGGCCGACCAGCCGCGCGAGCCGCTGCGTACCGCCGGCGCCCGGGATCAGACCGAGCAGGATCTCGGGCTGACCGAGCTTCGCGTTGGCCCCGGCGATCCGGAAGTCCGCGCACAGGGCCAGCTCGCAGCCGCCGCCCAGCGCGTAGCCGGTGACCGCCGCGACGACGGGCTTGGGGATACGGGCGACGGCGGTGAACGACTCCTGGAGCGCCCGGGAGCGCACGACCATCGCCGCGTGGTCCCACCCCCGCATCTCCTTGATGTCGGCGCCCGCCGCGAAGACCTTCTCGCCGCCGTACAGGATCACGGACCGTACGTCGTCGCGCCGGCCCGCCTCCTCGGCCAGCTCGCGCAGCCGGTCCTGGATGGAGGAGTCGAGTGCGTTCATCGGAGGGCGGTCGAGCCGGATCGTACCGACGCCGCCGGAGACCTCAAGATTCACGAATGCCATACGGGCAGGTTAACCGGCACTAACCGGCGCCGATACGCGGACGGGCCCGGTGCGCGGGGTTGCGGCGCACCGGGCCCGTATCTCCTCGGAGAAAGCGGTGGAAATCGACGAACGTCCTACTTGATCCACTCCGACCAGGACATGTTCCAGCCGTTCAGGCCGTTGTCCGGGGCGATCTGCTTGTCCTTCGAGTTCTTCACGATCACGACGTCACCGATGAGCGAGGAGTTGTAGAACCGCGCCGAGGGCGTGCCGTTGTTCCCGCCGCCGCGGACGTCCCGCAGCCCCACACAGCCATGGCTGACATTCGCCGAGCCGAACGTGCCGGGCGAGGCCCAGTAGTTGCCGTGGACGAAGGTGCCCGACGTGGACAGCCGCATCGCGTGCGGCACGTCCTTGATGTCGTACTCACCGCCGAAGCCCACCGTCGCGCCGTTCATCCTGGTCACCTCGTACTTCTCGCTGATGACCATCTGACCGTTGTACGTGGTGGTCGACGGGGCGCCCGCGGTGATCGGGATGTTCTTGATCTGCTTGCCGTCCCGTACGACCTTCATCGTCTTGGCGCTCGCGTCGACGGTGGAGACCTGGCTGCGGCCGACCGTGAACCGCACGGACTTCGCCTGCTCGCCGTACACCCCGGGGCGGCCCTCGACCCCGTCCAGGTTGAGCTTCACGGTCACCTTCGTACCGGCCGCCCAGTACTTCTCGGGGCGGAAGTCGAGGCGGTCGTTGCCGAACCAGTGGCCCTCGATCGGTACGGACGGCTCCGCCGTCACCGTGATGGCCTTCTCCACCGCCTCGGGCTCGGTGATGCCCCGGGTGAAGTTGATCGAGACCGGCATTCCGACCCCGACCGTGGAACCGTCCTCGGGCGTGTAGTGGCCGATGAAGGTGTTCTTCGGTACGAGCGTGGTGAAGGTGGTGTCCTTCGCGGACTCCCGGCCCTCGGCGTCCTTGGCGATCGCGTGCACCTTGTACTTGGTGGCGCCGGCCAGATGCTGGAGCGGCTCCCAGCTCGTGCCGTCGGCGGCGAGCTTGCCCTCGACCGGGTTGCCCTTGTCGTCCTGGACGGTGACCGTGGTCAGCTTGCCCTTGTCGGCCGAGACCTTGAGGGCTCCCGTGGTCGCGACGGCCTTCGCCTCGTCCTTCGGGGCGATCGTCACGACGGCCACCGACGCCGCGTTCTCGACCTTCCCCGCGCCCTCGCCGTTCTTGTCACCGTCGCCCGTGCCGGAACCCCCGCCCCCACCGCACGCCGTGACGACCAGGAGCAGCGCACCGAGCATCAGTGCCAGCAGCCCCGTGCCGCCGTTTCCCCTTCGTCCCGTCCGCCGTTCCGTTCGCCGCTCCGGACTCTCGCCCCGCGGCGTCCGGCCCGGCCCGGCCGATGTCCCCGATATCGGCAGCCCATTCACTTCGGTCGTCTCCCCTCGCACGGCCTGGCCCCGCCACGGCCCGCACTCCCGCGCGTCGAGTGCACGCGCTCGCGACAGATAATCACACCGCGAGCCTTGCGATGCTCTCGCGTCTGTCACCATTCCGTCCCAACAGGCCGGGACGGTGCAGGTCATACGGGCCGTACGAGGGGCCGGCCGGTCCCGTGCCGGGGGCTGCGCCGAAGCGTCGGCCAACGACGGTCGCGGCTCGGCGGCTTCAGTCGGCGGCGGAGCCCGACACCTCGGCGAGGGCCGAACCCGCCTTCCAGCGCTTCCAGTCGAGGTTCCAGCCACCCAGACCGTTGTCGGGCGCGACCGTACGGTCATGGGAGTTGACCACCTCCACGACATCGCCGATCAGGGTCCGGTCGAAGAACCAGCCGGCCGGGGTGTCGGGGCCGCCGCCCTTCACGTCCCGCAGCCCGACACAGCCGTGGCTGACGTTCTGGGAGCCGAATGTGTCGGCGGGCGCCCAGTAGTTGCCGTGCAGAAACGTCCCGGACGTGGTGAGCCGTACCGCGTGCGGCACGTCCTTGATGTCGTACTCACCGCCGAAGCCGACCGTCCTGCCGTTCATGCGGGTGACGTCGTACAACTCGGTGACCACCATCTTCCCGTTGTAGGTGGTGGTCTTGGCAGCGCCCGCGGTGATCGGCACGGTCGAGACCAGCTCGCCGTCGCGCCGTACCTCCATGCTGTGCTCCTCGGCGTCGACCACCGACACCTGGGAGCGGCCGATGGTGAAGCCGACGGTCTTCTCCTGGATGCCGAACACCCCTGGCGCCGCCTGGACGTCCCGCAGGGCCAGCTCGATCGTGACCTCCGTGCCCGGTTCCCAGTACTCGCTCGGCCGGAAGTCGAGACGGTCATGGCCGAACCAGTGCCCGGCGATGTCGACCGGCGGGTCCGCCGTCACGGTGATGGCGCGCTCGACGGCCTCGCGGTCCTGGATCCTCCGGTTGAAGTCGAAGGAGATGATCATGCCGGTGCCGACGGTGGCGCGGTTCTCCGGGGAGAAGTAGCCGATGAACCGGTCGGTGGGGACCGCCGTCGTGAAGGTGGAGTGACGCGCCGAGCGGCGGCCCGCGCCGTCCACGGCCACCGCGTCGACGCTGTACTTGGCGGCGAGCGCGATCCGCGCACCGCTCTCCGGCGTCCAGGACCGGCCGTCCGCGGAGATCCGTCCGCGCAGCTCGGTGGGTTGCGCGTCCTCCACCTGTACGACCTTGACGCGCTCCAGCCGGCCGTCCGGTACCCGCACCGCGATCGGGTCGGACCGGCCGATGCCCTTCGCTCCGTCCTCGGGGGTGATCCGGATCGTGTCACCGGGAGCGCGCGACTTGCCCTCCGTGAACGATTCGGTGCCTGTGCATCCCGCCAGGCCGGCCAGCAGCCCGGTCATCAGTCCTGCCCATGTCAGAACGGCGGCCACGCCGGTCCCTGCCCGCTTGGGCTCTGTCCGCTTCAGTACGTGTCTCACGTCCCGCCCAACGACCACGCCCCTCCGGTGGAAACGTGAGGGCGGGCCCTCTTGCGGGCAGAACAGGGGGGAGGACCACGCGAGGGGAGCCACGGCCGGGACGTCGTGCGCCCGATCCGCGAGGCCGACGAGCCGCGGGAGGCCGGTCAGTGGCGAGCGCAGCCGAGCAGAAGGCAGTGCAGGAGAGGCGGAAGGAGGAGGGCAGGGCACAGGGCGTCGGAACCGGCGCGGGAGTCGGCGCCGGAGCCGGCGTCGGAACGGGCATCGGACCCGGCATCGAGGGCAAGGGCCACCGCCGCGAGCCCGACGCCCCGAGGCCCGTGGTCTGGCCGGGCGCGCCGACGCCACTGGGAGCGCGCTACCGAGTGGGCCCCGACGGCGTGGCGGGCACCAACTTCGCGCTCTGGGCGGGCGGCGCCGAGGCGGTCGAGGTCTGTCTGTTCGACGACAGCGGCGCCGAGACCCGGCTGTCGCTGACCGAGCTGACCCATGAGATCTGGCACGGCTTCGTGCCCGACATCCGGCCAGGACAGCGGTACGGATTCCGGGTCCACGGCCGCTGGGACCCCTGGACGGGTGCCCGCTGGAATCCGGCGAAGCTGCTGCTCGATCCGTACGCCCGTGCGGTGGACGGAGACTTCGCGCTGCCGCCGGAGGTCTACGGGCATGTACGGGACTGGCCGCAGCGGGAGGTGGCCGACACCGTACGGGACGGCCGCGACTCCGCCCCGTACGTCCCCAAGGGCGTCGTCGTCCATGACGGCGCGCCCGACGACGAGTGGGCCGACGACCGCCGGCCCAAGACGCCCTGGGCCGATTCGGTCATCTACGAGCTGCATGTGCGGGGCTTCACCAAACTCCACCCGGGGATCCCCGAGGAGCTGCGCGGTACATACGCGGGTCTCGCGCATCCGGCGGCCATCGGCCATCTGCGGCGGCTCGGGGTGACGGCGGTGGAGCTGCTGCCCGTACACCAGTTCGCGCACGAGGACCATCTGCTGCGGCGCGGGCTGCGCAACTACTGGGGCTACAACTCCATCGGCTACTTCGCGCCGCACGCCGGCTACGCGGCGAGCGGCACGCGGGGACAGCAGGTCGCGGAGTTCAAGGAGATGGTGCGGGCGCTGCACGCCGCGGGGATAGAGGTCATCCTCGACGTGGTCTACAACCACACCGCGGAGGGCGGGGAGCAGGGGCCGACGCTGTCCCTGCGCGGTATCGACAACCGCGGCTACTACCGGCTGCCGTCGGACGCGCGCAGATACACGGACTACACCGGCTGCGGCAACACCCTCCATGTGGTCCAGCCCCAGGTGCTGCGGCTGATCACCGACTCGCTGCGCTACTGGGTGACGGAGATGGGCGTCGACGGCTTCCGCTTCGATCTGGCGGCGGCCCTGGCGCGCTCCATGCACGACGTCGACATGCTCTCGCCGTTCCTCGCGGTGATCGCCCAGGACCCGGTGCTGCGCCGGGTGAAGCTGATCGCCGAGCCGTGGGACGTGGGCAACGGCGGCTATCAGGTCGGGTCGTTCCCGCCGCTGTGGACGGAGTGGAACGACCGCTACCGCGACGCTGTCCGGGACTTCTGGCGCGGCGCCCTGCCCGACGTACGGGATCTCGGCTACCGGCTGTCCGGGTCCAGCGATCTGTACGCGTGGGGCGGCCGGCGGCCGTACGCCTCGATCAACTTCGTCACCGCGCACGACGGCTTCACGCTGCGCGATCTGGTGTCGTACGAGCGCAAGCACAACGAGGCCAACGGCGAGGGCAACAGGGACGGGACGAACGGCAACCGCGCCTGGAACTGCGGTGTGGAGGGCGAGACGGACGATCCGGCCGTCAACGCCCTGCGCCGACGGCAGTCGCGCAATCTGCTCACCACGCTGCTGGTCTCGACGGGCGTGCCGATGCTGGTCGCGGGCGACGAGATGGGCCGTACACAGCGCGGCAACAACAACGCGTACTGCCAGGACAGCGCGGTCAGCTGGCTGGACTGGTCACTGCTGGAGAGCCCCGGCGGGCAGGGACTGCACGCGCTGACCGCCCGGCTGCTCGCCCTGCGCCACGCTCATCCCGTGCTGCGCCGCCGCGCGTTCTTCTCCGGCCGTCCGCAGGCCCCGGACGGGCTGCGTGACCTGGCGTGGTTCACCCCGCAGGGCTCGGAGATGACGGAGGAGGACTGGTACGCGCCCGCCTCGACGCTCGGGCTCTTCCTGTCCGGACGGGACATCCCCGGCCGGGACGCGCGGGGCGAGAAGATCACGGACGACAGCTTCCTGACCATCCTGCACGCGGCGGGCCGGCCGGTGGCGTTCACGCTGCCCGGGGCGCCCTGGGCGCGGGCGTACGAACTGGTGGTCGACACCACCCGGGAGGAGCAGTCGCAGGCGCCGGGCACGGTGTACGCGGGCGGAGCGACGGTCACCGTCCCGGCGCGGGCGGTGCTGCTCCTCAGAGTGCGGGGGTGAGGGGAAAACCACATGAGCGATGTCAGTGGTGAACCGTAGGCTCGCCCCTGATGTCCGAAACACATGCAGCCACCAAGAACCGGTCCTCCGTTCGCTCTCTGCTGCGGCTGTGGCCGTACGTACGGCCGGTGCGCGCGCGCCTGTTCAGCGCGGCGTTCGTCGCGATCGTCGCTTCCTGTCTCGGGCTGGTGTTCCCCCTCGTACTGAAGTGGATGGTGGACGGTCCTGTCGCGGACCGGGACACCGGGGGCATCTGGCTCGGGGCGCTGCTCCTGCTGGTGCTGGGGATCGTCGAGGCGGTGCTGTTCGGTTTCCGCCGGTGGCTGGTGGCGCGACCGCTGGCCGGTGTGGAGGCGGCCATGCGGGCGGATCTCTACCGGCATCTGCAGCGGCTGCCGGTGGCGTTCCATGACCGCTGGCCCTCGGGTCAGCTGCTGTCGCGCGGTACGACGGACCTGATGCTGCTGCGGATGTTCCTGGCGTTCCCGCTGACGTTTCTGCTGGTCAACGCGACGACGATCCTGGTGGGTTTTCTGATCCTGCTGATGCAGGACTGGTCGCTCGGGCTGGTGCTGATGATCCCGGTGGTGCCGCTGGTCATCGTCTGCTCGTTCTTCGAGTCGCGGTTCGCGCTGGTCGCGCGCCGGGCGCAGGACCAGGTGGGCGATCTGACGACGGTGGTCGAGGAGGGTGTGCTCGGCATCCGGATCATCAAGGGGTTCGGCCGCCACCGCAGCCAGTCCCTCGCGTTCCGGGCGCTCACCCAGCGGCTGCGCGCGACAGAGCTGGAGAAGGCGCGGCTGCTGGCGGGCATCTGGGCCGTGATCATGACCATTCCCGAACTGGCCGTCGCCGCCGCGCTGGTGCTGGGCACGATCCAGGTCGCGGACGGCGGACTCTCGACGGGCACGCTGGTCGCCTTCCTGTCGACGGCGCTGGCGCTGCGGTGGCCGGTCGAGTCGATCGGCTTCCTGCTCGCGATGAGCCAGGAGTCCGCGACGGCGACCGAGCGGTTCTTCGAGGTGATGGACGTACGGGAGGAAGAAGAGGATGAGATCGCGCCGGGCACCGGGGCCGGAGAGACCTCGGATCGAGAGTCAGGGCGCGGGCTGCGCTTCGAGGGGGTCTCGTTCCGGTACCCGGACGCCGAGGCGGGCTCCACGCCCGTCCTGGACCGTATCGATCTGCACATCGGCCCCGGCGAGACGATGGCCATCGTCGGGGCCACCGGTTCCGGCAAGACCACGCTGACCGCCCTCGTACCGCGGCTGCACGAGATAACCGCCGGGCGGATCACGCTGGACGGCGAGGACATCGCGCTGATGCCGCGCGAGCGGCTGCGGGAGCTGGTGTCGGTGGCGTTCGAGGAGCCGACGCTGTTCTCCGCGACCGTCGGGGAGAACGTGCTGATGGGCGCGGAGAACGCCGACGAGGACGCGCTGCGGCGTGCGCTCGACGTGGCCCAGGCGGGGTTCGTCAAGGATCTGCCGCGGGGGACGGGGACGGAGGTCGGCGAGCAGGGACACAGCCTCTCCGGCGGCCAGCGCCAACGGCTGGCGCTGGCACGGGCGGTGGTCGGCCGGCCACGCTTCCTCGTGCTCGACGATCCACTGTCCGCGCTGGACGTCCATACGGAAGCGCTGGTGGAGGCCGCGCTGCGGCAGGTGCTCCGGGAGACCACGGCGCTGGTGGTGGCGCACCGGCCGTCGACGGTGCTGCTCGCCGACCGGGTGGCGCTGATATCGGGGGGCCGGATCGCCGCCGTCGGCACCCATCAGGAGCTGCTGCGGAGCAGCGAGGAGTACGCGTGGCTGATGTCCGGGGCGGAGCGGGATCCCGGGGCCGGAGCCGCTTCCGGGACCGAAGCCGCTTCGGGAGCCGCTTCCGGGCCTGTTGAGGAGAGCATCCGATGACGACGTCGACCACCACGGGCCAGGGCGCACCGGGCCCGGACGCGAACGGTCCGATCGAGCCGGGCGGCAAGGACTCCCCCGCGCCGCCGGCCGCGCCCGACGCAGCCGAGGCCCACGCAGCCGCGCCCGACGCCGTCGAGGCCCACGCAGCCGAGGCCGATGACCCGTTCGGCCAGGACGCCCTGCCCGCGCCACCGGGCGCGACCGGCGCCCTGCTGCGGTCGCTGCTGAAGGTCAGGCGTGGGCGGGTCGCGCTGGCCGCGCTGCTCCTGCTGCTCCAGCAGGCCGCCTCCCAGGCGGGCCCGCTGATCGTCGCGTACGCCATCGACCGCGGTGTGCCCGCCTTCCGCGACGGCGACCACGGGCCGCTGTACGCCGTCGGGGCGGGGTATCTGATCTGCGCGGTGGGCTCGGGCGCGTTCCAGTACGCCTTCATCCGGGTCTCCGCCCGGGTCAACCAGGACGTACTGCTCGATCTGCGCGGCCGGATCTTCCGCCATGCCCAGGCGCTGAGCCTGGACTTCCACGAGCGCTACACCTCCGGCCGGCTGATCTCCCGGTCGACGACCGATGTGGAATCCCTGCGCGAACTGCTCGGCGAGGGCCTCCAGGAACTCATCGGGGTGGTGCTGGCCTTCGCGTACATCTCGGCGATGCTGCTCTATCTGGACGTGGGGATCGGGTCGCTGGCCGTGCTCTCCTTCGTACCGCTGTATCTGCTGGTACGGCTCTATCAGCGACGGGCGGGGATCGTCTTCGGCCGGCGCTCCACGGCGATCGCGGCCGTGATCGTGAAGTTCGCGGAGACGATGAACGGCATCAGGCCGGTGCAGGCGTTCCGGCGCGAGCGCGCCAATGACGCGGACTTCCACGCGCTCAACCTCCGCCATGAACGGAGCAACGGCGACGCGCTGCTGGAGATGGCCCGGTATGTGATCGGCTCCCGGTTCGTCGCCAACACCGCCGTCGCCGCGATCGTCCTGTGGGCCGCCTACCGGGTGGCGGACGGCACGCTCGCGCTGGGTGTGCTGGCCGCGGCCGTGCTCTATCTGCGCAGGCTGTACGACCCGATCGACCGGCTGGGGATGTTCCTCAACTCGTACCAGTCGGCGGCGGCCTCGATGGAGAAGATCGCGGGGCTGCTGGCCCAGACTCCCTCGGTGCCCGAGGCGAAGGACCCGCGGACACTGCCCGCGCTCACCGGCGGGTTCCCGGGCCGGGAGGCCGTCTTCGACGGGGTGAGCTTCGCGTACCGCACGGGCGGCGAGATCCTTCCCCGCTTCGGGCTGACGATCCCGGCGGGCCAGACGGTCGCGGTCGTGGGTTCGACGGGCGCCGGCAAATCGACGCTGGCGAAGCTGCTGGCGCGGTTCTACGACCCGACGGAGGGCCGGATCCTCCTTGACGGCGTCGATCTGCGGGAGCTGGACACCCCCGAGCTGCGGCGCGGGGTGGTGATGGTGACCCAGGAGGCGTTCCTGTTCTCCGGCACGGTCGCCGAGAACATCGCCCTGGGCCGCCCGGACGCCTCCCGCGAGGACATCGAACGCGCGGCGAAGGCCATCGGCGCCCATGAGTTCATCAGCGGCCTGCCCGACGGCTACGACACGGACGTACGCAAGCGCGGTGGCCGGATCTCCGCGGGCCAGCGCCAACTGGTCGCCTTCGCCCGCGCGCTGCTGGCGAATCCGGCGGTCCTGATCCTCGACGAGGCGACCAGTTCCCTCGACATCCCGGGCGAACGCGCGGTCCAGCGCGCGATGGACACAGTCCTGCGCGGCCGTACGGCGGTGGTCATCGCGCACCGTCTGTCGACGGTCGAGATCGCGGACCGGGTGCTGGTGATGGAACACGGCCGCATCGTCGAGGACGGCGCCCCCGCGGACCTGATCGCCGGCACGGGCCGCTTCGCCGGCCTCCACCGTGCCTGGCGCGACAGCCTGGCCTGACGAGCCCTGGACCGGAACCGCGGCCGTGGCGGCCCGCTCGCCGGCCCGCCACGGGGGAACACGGGGGAACACGGGGGAAGACGGGGGAACACGCCTGCTTCACCCGGCGCGCGTGACCGGGGCCGAGCTGGTCTGCTGGTTCGGGGGGCGTCGTGTCCGTACCCCTCCGTACCCCCGGAGAGAGCCAGATGAGCACCTATCGAGTCGCGCAGGTCGCCACCGCCGGCGGGCCGTTCGAGATCGTCGAGCGTGAGGTCCCGCGGCCGGGGGCCGGGCAGGTGCGGGTGTCCGTGGACGCCTGCGGGATCTGTCACAGCGACAGCGCCTTCGTGAACGCCATGCTGCCGGGCGTGCGGTTTCCGGTGGTCCCCGGGCATGAGATCGCCGGACGGATCGAGGAGCTGGGCGACGGGACGTGGAGTGGATGGCAGGTGGGGGAACGAGTGACGGTGGGGTGGTTCGGCGGCAGCTGCCACCACTGCGTGCCGTGCCGGCAGGGCGACTTCATCGTGTGCGAGAACCTGAAGGTCCCCGGATGGGCGTACGACGGCGGTTTCGCCGAGTCGGTCATCGCGCCCGCCGACGCCCTGGCCCGGATCCCCGACGGGCTGGCGGCGACGGACGCGGGTCCCATGGCCTGCGCGGGGGTGACCATGTTCAACGGGCTGCGGCGCAGCTCCGCGCGGCCGGGCGACCTGGTCGCCGTCCTGGGCATCGGCGGTCTTGGCCATCTGGGGGTGCGGTACGCCGTCGCGATGGGCTTCGAGACCGTGGCCATCGCCCGCGGGGCCGCCAAGGAGGACCTCGCCGGACAGCTCGGGGCGCACCACTACATCGACAGTACGGCGGACACCTCCGTCGCGGAGGCGCTGCGGTCACTCGGCGGCGCCAAGGTCGTCCTGGCCACCGCGGCCAACGCCGACGCCATCACGGCGACCGTGGACGGGCTGTCCCACCGGGGCGAGCTGGTCCTCATCGGGGCGGCCCCCGAGCCGATGAGCATCACCTCGGGCCAGCTCCTGCTGAGCGGCAGGATCATCCGCGGCCATCCCTCGGGCACCGCTCAGGACGTGCAGGACACCATGGAGTTCAGTGTCCTGCACGGGATCCGCCCGATGACCGAGGTCATGCCGCTGGACCGGACGGCCGAGGCGTACGAGCGGATGCTCTCCGGCGCGGCCCGCTTCCGGATGGTGCTCACCCCCCGCTGAGGCGCGCCCCGGCCCCGTGCTCTCCCGCACCCGCCGGTCAGGGGGTGTTGAACCGTACCTCCGGGTTGGCCGCCGTCGGGCCGTCCAGCAGGGACCGGGGGATGGACCGCAGATGCTGGTCGAAGAAGGCACTGGTGTACGCGCGGGTGAGGTCGATCGAGCGCTCGGCGGAGAGCTCCGGCGCGGGCAGTCCGAACTCCTCGGCGAGCAACGGGGCGTCGGTGAAGGTGAAGTGGTCCGCGCCCGCGACGGTCAGCCAGCGCTTCCAGCCGTCCAGGCGGTCCCAGGCCGTGTCCCAGCTCTCGTCCCCGCCGCCGGGGTGATGCAGTTCCTCGGTGCCCAGCATCATGAAGGGGCGGCCGTCGAGCCCTTCGACGGGTACCGAACCGTGGAAGGACCCGTCCATGTTGACGCCCGCCCGGACGCGGCTGTCGCTCGCCATGGTGGATGCCGCGCTCGCGCCCCCGAGCGAGTGGCCGGCCATGCCGATCCGCTTCCTGTCGATGAGGTGGGCGTACCGCCAGGCCGGCGAACGGCCGGTCAGCCGGTCCAGGAGGAAGGACACGTCCTGGGCGCGGACCGTGGTGGCGACGCCGTAGTCCTCGGACTCCTTGATCTTGTCGCAGGCGACACAGGTCAGCATCCGGCCGCCCGGGAAGGCCGCGCCCGCGGACTCGTAGGCGTGGTCCAGGGCGGCGACCACATATCCGCGGCTCGCCAGATCCTCCGCGAGGCCGGTGAGGGTGTAGCGGGAGGTGGTGAAGCCCGGGGAGAGCACCACTAGGGGATGTGAACCGCCGCCTGAGGGGCGCGCGTTGACACGGCTGTGTACGCCGGTCGCGCTCAGTGTCTCCGGCGGAACGGCGCCGTCCAGGTTCTGGAACTCAAGGAGCAGCCGGATCTCCTCGGTGGTGGCGTACCGGGCCGGCGTTCCCGTACCGGCCCGGGCCGGGTAGTACAGGGTGACCATCAGTTCGCGCGCGCCCGCTTCCGGTACCCACGGGTCGGGGCGGGAATGGTCCGTGAGGTGCAGCGAGTGCCGGCCGACCGCGTACGGACCGGTGGGCCGGGGCAGTTGGGGCGTCTCGGCCCTGGCCACGGAACCGGGCGTGGCGGGCGCGGTGACGGGTACGGGTGCCGGCAGCGCCGAGGCGGTACCTGCCGCGACGACCGGGAGCGCGAGTGCCGCGGCGGTCGCCGTACGGTGAAGTCGCTTCATGCCGACGACGCTAGGTGAACGGCCGGACCGGCGCGTCAGACCACGGGCCGACCCGCCCCTGACTCCCGCCCCACCCCCGGGTCCGCCGGACTCAGGGTCGCTCCACCCGTGGGGCACCCGCTCCCAGGGCCGGCGCAGGGCACTGGAACGAACGCTCCAACCGATAGCCTGGCCTGATGAAGACCACCGCTCGGCACCACTCGGACAGCGATCCGGGGGCCACCCTCGGCACCCGCGAACGGGTCGTCAGGACCGCCTCGCGGCTGATGCAGCGGCAGGGGTACGACGGATCGGGGATCAAGCAGATCGCCCAGGAGGCCAACGCCACACTGGGCTCCATCTACCACTTCTTCCCCGGCGGGAAGCAGGAGTTGGCCGTCGCCGCGATCGAGCACGGCGACCGGGAGTTCGCCACGATCCTGCGCGAGGTGCTGGCCGGCGAGCCGGACCCGGCCCGGGCGGTCGTGGCCTGCGCCGAGGGCCTCGCGACGGGCCTGCGCGCCTCCGACTGGATCGACGGCTGTCCGGTCACGGCCACCGCCCTGGGGACGGCCGGCCGCGCACCCGACATCCAGCGGGCCGCCGCCCTGGCCTTCGAGCACTGGCGCGGGCTCGTGACCGACGCGCTCCGCGGCGCCGGGATCCCCGACGAGGACGCCCGGGACCTGGGCCATACGGTGATCAGCACGCTGGAGGGCGCCGAGTTCGCGGCTCAGGTGTCACGGAGCGACGAGCCACTGCGTACGGCGGGGACGCATCTCGCCCGGCTGATCACCTCGTACCGACCCGCCTAGGTCCGGAGGGCCGGGGGCCGCGGCCGGGGCCGGGTGACGGGGGCCAGGTGATGGGGGCCGGGTGATGGGGGCCGGGTGATGGGGGCCGGGTGATGGGGGCCGGGTGATGGGGGCCGGGTGATGGTACGAAACGAGCCACAATCCGTCGTGATCACGTCACGGCACATCGGCCCCTCGCACCACACCCCGTTCACAATCCACAACATCGCGAGCCGCCCGCCGGAACTCCGCACCCTGTCCGGATCCAGCTACCGCGAACCCCGCGAAACACCGCCGCAATGATCGACGAAACGTCCGCTTAACGAACAAGGCCTTTCGGGCAGCGGACGAATTCCGGCCAACTTGTTGACGCGCTCCTGACAGCCAGCCGTCACGCCTGCCACTCTTCCCCCGTTCTCCGCACCACCTTGCTCCGCGTGCACTGTCCGGACGGCCCACCGAGCTGCCCGGTACCCCCCTCGCAGAAGGAGTTCGCGTGAGACCCACGCTCAGCCGCCGCGCCACCGCGACCGGTGCTCTGATCGCCGCAGCAGCTCTTCTCACCGTCGGTGTCCAGGCCGGCACCGCCGCCGCCCAGCCGGACGGCGCGCCCGCCGCGCCCGTCGCCGGCAAGGCCGACCCCGGAGCGCTGCCGCGCACTCTCTCCCCCGCCCAGCGCACCGCGCTGATACGCGAGGCCGACGCGTCCAAGGCGGCCACCGCCAAGGAACTCGGCCTCGGGGCGAAGGAGAAGCTCGTCGTCCGCGATGTCGTCCAGGACGTCGACGGCACCACGCACACCCGGTACGAGCGCACCTACGAGGGCCTTCCGGTCCTCGGCGGTGACCTCGTCGTCGCGGCGACGAAGGCGGGCACGACCCAGTCCGTCAGCAAGGCGTCCGCCTCCGCGCTGAAGAACGTCGCCACCACGGCCGACGTCGCGCCGGCCGTCGCCGAGAAGCAGGCGCTGGGCGCCGCCGCCGCGGACGGTTCGAAGAAGACCGAGGCCGAGCGCGCGCCGCGCAAGGTGGTCTGGATGGCGCAGGGTTCGCCGACCCTCGCCTACGAGACCGTCGTCGGCGGACTCCAGCACGACGGCACCCCGAACGAGCTGCATGTCGTCACCGACGCCGCCACCGGCAAGAAGCTGTTCGAGTGGCAGGCCGTCAACAACGGCGTCGGCAACACCCAGTACAGCGGTCAGGTCACCCTCGGCTCCACCCAGTCGGGTTCGACGTACAACCTGACCGACGGCGGCCGGGGCAACCACAAGACGTACAACCTCAACCGCGGTTCGTCGGGCACCGGAACGCTCTTCTCGAACTCCACCGACACCTGGGGCAACGGCGCCGCCTCCAACCTGGAGACCGCGGGCGCCGACGCCGCCTACGGCGCCGGGGAGACCTGGGACTACTTCAAGAACGTGCACGGCCGCACCGGCATCCGCGGTGACGGCGTCGGCGCGTACTCCCGCGTCCACTACGGCAACAACTACGTCAACGCGTTCTGGCAGGACAGCTGCTTCTGCATGACGTACGGCGACGGATCGGGCAACGCCAAGCCGCTGACCTCCATCGACGTGGCCGCGCACGAGATGTCCCACGGCGTCACCGCCGCCACCGCCGGTCTGGTCTACAGCGGCGAGTCCGGCGGTCTGAACGAGGCCACCTCGGACATCTTCGCCGCGGCGGTCGAGTTCTACGCCAACAGCCCTCAGGACCCGGGTGACTACCTGGTCGGCGAGAAGATCGACATCAACGGCAACGGCACCCCGCTGCGCTACATGGACAAGCCGAGCAAGGACGGCGCGTCCAAGGACTACTGGTACTCCGGCATCGGCAACGTCGATGTCCACTACTCCTCGGGCCCGGCGAACCACTGGTTCTACCTGCTCTCCGAGGGCAGCGGCGCCAAGGTCGTCAACGGTGTCTCGTACGACTCCCCGACCTCCGACGGTCTGCCGGTGACCGGCATCGGCCGGGCGAAGGCCGAGCAGATCTGGTTCAAGGCGCTCACCACGAAGTTCACCTCCACGACCAACTACGCGGCGGCCCGCACCGGCACGCTCGCGGTCGCCGGTGAGCTGTACGGCACCACCAGCCCCGAGTACACGGCCGTCGCGAACGCCTGGGCCGGTATCTCGGTCGGCACCCGCCCCGGTGGCGGCGGCGGGGGCGGCACCGTCTTCGAGAACAACGGCGCGGTCGCCATCCCGGACAACGGCGCGGCGGTGACCTCCTCGGTCAACGTCACCGGGGTCACGGGCAACGCCCCGACCAACCTCCTGGTCGGTGTGGACATCACGCACACCTGGCGCGGTGACCTGGTCATCGACCTGGTCGCGCCGGACGGCACCGCGTACCGGCTGAAGAACTCCAGCGGCAGCGACTCCGCGGACAATGTCGTGGAGACCTTCTCCGTGAACGCCTCCTCCGAGGTGGCCAACGGCACCTGGCAGCTGAAGGTCCAGGATGTCGCGGCGCAGGACACGGGCCGTATCAACAGCTTCAAGCTCACCTTCCCGACGAGCTGAGCCGTAGGACCCCGCGATCGGCGGGCCGCCCGGGGTGTGCTGACACCCCGGGCGGTTCCGTGTCCGCGTCGCGTCGCCTCACGTCGCGTCGCGTTGCCTGGCGTCGCCTCGCCCCGCGTCCGGTCCGGCCCGGTCGCTCAGCGCCAGGGGATGTTCCGCCAGGGACTGCCCTCGTTCTCCGTCAGCTGACGGTGGGCGACGACGTTCTGCTCGTAGAACGAGCCGTACTCCTCGCCGTCGAAGCGCAGCACCCTGCCGAGCGCGTACGCCGCGGAGAAGTCCTCCCACGAGCGGTAGGCCGACTTGCTCAGCGCCCCGGCGTGCACGATCGCCTGCTGGGCCTCGTACGGATCGCAGAACCGCGCCGACAGCCCCCAGCGCGCCAGATTCACCGCACGCCCGTAGTCATAGGCGACCGTGGTGGTCACCCTGCCGTCCGGGGGCAGCAGCCCGTCGGCGCGGAACCTGGCCTCGTACCGGACGATGCGCCGCACCAGCTCCTCGATGCCCTTGACCGCGCCGTGGCCGGCCCCGAGGTCCTGGGCATGCCCGGCGGCCGTCTCGCGCCACAGGTCGGCCGACGGCGGGCCGCCGAGCCCGGCCCGCAGCTCCTCGCGCACCCGGAGGGCGAAATCGGGCTCCGGCGGGCTGTTGCGGGCGTCCAGCAGGGCGTTCAACTCCCGCTGCCAGCCGCCGCGTTCGGTGATGCCCCAGGAGTCACGGAGCAGCGCGAGTTCCTCGGTGTAGTCGTGGTAGGCGGTGCCGACCTCGTTCCACGGCACCCCGTTCCCGACCGCCAGATGCACACCGCAGGCGAGCCCGTAGGCGAGCGGACCGTGCAGCGGACCGTGCCGCAGCGCGATCAGCCGGCCGCGCGACGGACGGTCGTTCTCCGCGTAGTACCGCAGCCACAGCGCGCGGTGGTGGGGCATGGCGGGCAGCAGAAGCTGTGCGGGGGTACCCGCGTTGACCGCGAGCAGTTGCCGCGGGTCCCGCCATTCGAACTCGGCGATCCACCGGAGGGAGACACGGTGGAACACCCACTCGGGGTGCCACGGCGGCAGCATCCCGCGCGTGAGGACCGGCTTGCAGCTCCGTCCCGCCTCGTCCCGGTGCGGGCGCCAGTGGACGACATCGGGTTCCGCGTCGACCTCGGCCTTCGGCGCGCCGATGTACAGTCCCGCGCCCGCGAGCACCCGTAGCTGGGCCTCGACGTCGCCGCGCGCCCCGGCCTCGTACAGCAGGCGTTCGGTCTCGGACGGAGATATCCAAGGGGCGCCGTACGCGGGGTTCGTGGAGTGCGCGGGGTTCGTGGGGTTCGCTGGGTGCGCGGGGTTCGTGGGGTTCGTGGGGTTCATGACCAGGGGATGTTCCGGTAGGGGCTGGCGGGGTCCTGGGTGAGGACGCGGTGATGGTCGAGCGACTCCTGATACCTGACCTCGGAGTCGTCGTCCGTGTCGAAGTAGATCAGCCGGGTCAGCGCGTAGCCGAGGGAGAACTCCTCCCAGGAGCCGTAGGACCGCCGGGCCAGCTCACCGATCCGCAGGACGGCCTGCTCGGCCTCGTACGGATCGCAGTAGCGCGCGCCCAGCGCCAGCCGTACGACATTGACCGCGCGTCCGTGATCGAAGGCGGCCAGCGTGTCGATCCGCGCGTCGGGCGCGAGGATGCCGTCGGCGCGGAAACGGTTCTCGTACCGGACGACCCTCACCAGCGACTCACCGGCCTCCGCCGACTCCTCCTCGGACGCGCCGCGCCGGTTCAGTGCGGCGGTGACGCTGTCGGACCACTCCCGCTGGGAGGGCGCCCGCCTCAGCCGTTCGACGAGACCGAGCCGGGTGCGGAGTACGAACTCGTGCGTACGGCCGATGAGCCGCGTGGCCATCAGCGCGTCGAGCGTCTGCCGGTACGCGGCGCGGTTGCCGATGTGCCAGGGGTGGTGCAGCCGGGCGATGTCCGTCGGGTAGTCGAGGTAGGCGGCGCCGAGCTGGTTCCAGACGATGCCGTTGTCGACGGCGAGATGGGCACCGAGGGCCAGCCCGTGCGCGAGCGGCCCGTGCAGCGGACCGCCGGCGTGCGTGATCAGCCGGTTCCGCCCCGGGCCGCCGGACTTCGCGTCGGCCCTCAGCCACGCCCTGCGGTGGGCCGGCCGGGCCTTGACGGTGGTCGCGTACGGCGTGCCCGGGTTGACCGCGAGCCACCAGCTGTTGTCCGGCCAGGACGTGGCGAGTTCGGCGAGCGTGGTGCGCCGGAACACCCACTCCGGATGCCAGGGCGGCAGCATGCCGGGGGTCAGGACGGGGACGTGTGTCCGGCCTGTCGCGGGGTCGGGCCCTGACGGGAGCGGGGCGGTGTAGCCGGGGGTGTCGGCGTGCAGCCGGGCGACGAGCACATAGAGCCGGGAGCGGGAGAGCACGTCGAGCACCGCGTCCCCGTCGGCGCGCGCTGTCGCCTCGTACAGCAGCCGCTCGGTCTCGGTCGGTGGCGCCCAGCCGGTGTCCGTATTCGTATCCGCGTCCGTACTCGTTGTCACGGGCTGATCCTACGGAACCGGTTCCGGGCCACCGTGGGGCAGGTGGCGTGCTCGCGACGGGCGGAAGTTGGCCAGGCGGCCGGGAGTTGGTCAGGCGGCCGGGTCGGCGGCGCGGATGAGCTGGCGCAGCGCGCCGTAGAAGACCTCGTGGTCCACGACGGCGGGCAGGATGGCGGCGAGATGCCCGGTCAGTACGGGGAACTCCCCCGGGTCCAGCGCCGCCAGCGCGCTCCGGGTCACCGCCAGCGAGGACTTCGGGTCGCGGTGATCGACGAAGGTCGCGCTGCCGAGAGTGAGCAGATACATCCGGCGGTACGCGGTGATCGCCTCCCCGGGTGTCATGCCTGCCCGGATACTGTCGGCGAGCTGCGGCTCCACCAGCCGCCCCAGCAACTGCGGCCCGAGCCACGGCCGGCCGCCGCGCAGGGCGAGCAGCCCCGGATGGGCGGTCAGCGATTCGTAGAGCCTGCGGAAGCGGAGCTCGGTGGCGCGGGCCCAGTCGGTGCCGGGCGGGATGTCCGGCAGCTCGGCCGCGAGGTGGTCGGCGCAGAGGTCGAGCAGCCCGGCGAGATCCGTGCAGCGGCGCTGAACGGTGGCGTGGGCGACACCGAGGCGGGCCGCCAGCGTACGGAAGCTGAGGGCTCCCGGGCCTTCCTCGTCGACCAGCGCGAGCGCTGTCGCGGCGATGCGTCCGGGGGTGGCGGAGTCGAGGGAAGCGGATTGCCGAGGCATGCGAGCCAGCGTACGGTACACCGTATCGAAACAAGGAGCAGCCGGTGCGAGAACTCAGCTACGACGACATCAAGCAGGCCACCGACCGCATCGCGGGACACGTACGCCCCGTGGCGGTGGCGCCCGCCGACCCCGGCGCCGCCCAGCTCTGGCTGGCCCTGGAACACCTTCAGCACACCGGCAGCTTCAAGGCCCGGGGCGCCCAGAACTTCCTGCGCGCCCATCGCGAGGAGGGCACCCTCCCCGACGCGGGCGTGACCATCGCGTCGGGCGGCAACGCGGGGCTCGCCTGCGCGTGGGCCGCCCGGCAGCAGAACGTGACCGCCACGGTGTTCCTCCCGGAGACCGCGCCGCCGGTGAAGGTCGCGCGGCTCCGCTCGTACGGCGCCGACGTACGGCTGACCGGCGCGTCGTACGCCGAGGCGCTGACCGCGTGCCAGGACTTCGCCGCGACGACCGGCGCGCTCGCCTCGCACGCGTACGACAACCCCCTGATCGCCGCGGGCGCGGGCACCCTGCTGGAGGAGATCCACCAGCGGATCCCGGATCTGGACACGGTGGTGGTCTCGGTGGGCGGCGGCGGGCTCTTCGCCGGGGTGGCCACCGCCGCGCGGCACCATGGCATCAGGACGGTGGCGGTCGAGCCGGAGAACTGCCGCGCGCTGAACGCCGCGCTGGAAGCCGGCCGGCCGGTCGACGTCCCGGTCGACTCCGTGGCCTCCGACTCCCTCGGCGCGTCCCGCGCCTCGGCGCTCGCCCTGCGTGCCGCGGGCCATGACGACGTGCGCTCCGTCCTGGTCCCGGATCCGGAGATCACCCGCGCCCGCCGCGTGTTGTGGACGGACCACCGCCTCGCGGTCGAACACGCCGCGGCGACGGCCCTCGCCGCGCTGACCGTGGGGGGCGAGGGGTATGGCTACCGCCCGGAGGAGGGCGAACGGATCTGCGTGGTGCTGTGCGGGGCGAACACGGATCTGGGGTCGCTGGCGGGGACGGACGAGGGGACGGACGGGTGAGCCGCGCCGCCGAGGAGACCAACCGCCGCATGCTGCGGGCACGGGACGCGATGGACCGCGCTTACGCGCGGCCGCTGGACGTCCCGGCCCTGGCGCGGATCGCCCATGTCTCGGCGGCACACTTCACGCGCACCTTCCGGGCCACGTTCGGCGAGACGCCGCACCGCTATCTGCAGCGCCGCCGTGTCGAGCGCGCGATGTCCCTGCTGCGGGAGACCGACCGCAGTGTGACGGACATCTGCTTCCAGGTCGGCTTCGGCAGTCCGGGAACCTTCAGCCGCACGTTCCGCGACATCGTCGGCCGGTCACCGAGGGCGTATCGCAAGGAAGCGACGGCCGTGAACGTACCGACGTGCTTCACCATGGCGTGGACGCGGCCAAGCGGCTGACGGCCCGCGCCACACGTTCCCGGCTGAGCAGTTTTGGATAAGTTTTCGTCGATCTCGCTCGGTAGCGTGATGCCCATGTTCAACGCGATCACGCACTCACAGATTTACGTACTCGACCAGGACGAGGCCCTCGACTTCTACGTCGGCAAGCTCGGCCTGGAAGTCAACGCCGACGTCGACCTGGGCTTCATGCGCTGGCTGACCGTGAACGTCCCCGGCCACCCGGATCGTCAGATCCTGTTGGAGAGGCCGGGCCCGCCGGCGATGTCCGAGGAGACGGCGGAGCAGGTCCGGGAGCTGGTGACCAAGGGCGCGACGGGCGGCTCGCTCATCTTCAGCACGGACAACTGCCGCACGACATACGAGACGCTGCTGGCCCGGGGCGTCGAGTTCACCGAGGAGCCCACCGACCGCCCGTACGGAATCGACTGCGGCCTGCGCGACCCGTTCGGCAACAACATCCGCTTCACCCAGCCGAAGGCCTGACTTCTTTCCACCCTCACCCCGCCTGCGCCCTCACCCTCCCCTTCCCCACCGCGTCCACCAGCGCCTGGTGGTCGCGTTCGTTCTGGTCCGCGTAGCTCTCCGCGAACTCCGTCAGCGCGATGTCGAACGCCTCCCCCGGGCCCAGATACGCGGCGATGGCGATGCGGTCCCCCGACCGGGCGTGGGCGCGGGCCAGGGTCGCTCCGCAGAGTTCACCGAAGACGCGCATCCCCCTCGGCACCATGATCTGCGGCATCATGATGCCCTTCCAGTCGCGCAACTGGCGTACGTAGAAGTCCCGTTGACGGCCGTCGATCCCCCTCACCCGGTCCCAGCCGAGGAAGACATCGCCGACGGCCTGCATGAGCCGCTGTCCCGCGACCACGCGCTGTCCCTGGTTGTCGTACTCGCTCTCGCCGACACGCGCGGCGAGCACCGAGTGGTCGGCCTCCTTGGCCTGGAGGATCAGGGGGTCCTCGTCGTCCCTGCCGAGCAGCAGCAGAATCCAGCAGCGGGTTCCGACACTGCCCACCCCGACGACCTTGCGCGGGATGTCGGCCACCCGGTACTGCCGGAGCAGATGCGCCCGCTCCGTGGACAGGCTCCGGCCGTACCGTTCCATGAGTGCGTGGAGTTCATGGGAGATCCGGTCCCGCTCGGCCCCCGCCGACATGTCGTCGATCGGCACGACCAGCGGCGGATCGGCCACGAACCGGCGTTCACCGGCGTCGAGCCGGGTCAGTTTCGCGAAGGCCTGCAGACTGTCCTTGGTACGCGCCTTCGCCATGACCTGCGACACCCGCCCCCGGCCCCTCGCGCTCAGCCGCTTGTCCACCACCTTCTGGAGCCGTGCCGTGTCGGCGATGTCGTACCACACCTCAAGATGGCCCATGCCCGCGTAGAGCCGCATCCGCTCGCGGTACGACCGTACGGCGGCCCGGACGATCCCCGCCCGCTGCTTCGCCGAGTAGCCGTTCTCGCGTCCCGCGATCACCAGGCTCGCGGCCAGCCGTTTGACGTCCCATTCCCAGGGGCCCGGCAGGGTCTCGTCGAAGTCGTTGATGTCGAACACCAGGCGTCGCTCAGGAGAGCCGAGCAACCGGAAGTTCAGCAGATGCGCGTCCCCGCACAGCTGCGCCCTGATGCCGGAGGTGGGGGTGGCGGCCAGATCGCCGGCCATGATCGCGGCAGCGCCCCGGTAGAAGCGGAACGGCGACTCCGTCATCCGTCCATAGCGGATCGGGACGAGTTCCGGTACGCGCATGGCCGACTGTTCCTCGATCACGTCCACCGGGTCCTGCCGCCCCTCGGCCGGGGTGTACCCCGCGTGGCTGGACCTCGGCGCTCTCTTTCGGGCCGCTCTGCCCCTGTCCGCCCGTTCCCGTGGCGACAGGGGCCGTCCGTCACCGGAGATTCCGCCGGCCTTGGTCATGGCGTGCACTTCCCGTCCGAGAGTGCGGTGGCGCGGCAGGGGCGGGCACCGACGGTCCCGCCCCGCCTACGCCCTCCCGTCCAATTATCCGTCGCCCTCGGACGCCCGCATCCCGGCGTGCCGCGGGTCGGCGGCGAGGCGGCGCCGACCCGCGGCACGTCGGTGAGTGCCGGCCCACCACGCACCGGTACCCGCCGCCGGGCCCGGGGCGCCCGCCTCCGCGGCCCCTGGACGATCGAGTCCGCGGCTGGTCGTCGGTCCGAACCTAGTTCGGGTTGCCCGCGTTCGTCAGCGTCTCCCAGGCCACGAACAGATTGTTCGTCCCCGACGGCCGCTGCTGCTCCGTGAGCCGCTGGGTATTGGTCATCGCGTAACCCAGCCGCGTGTTGAGCGCGTTGTAGCCGACCTCGGTGATCGGTCCGAGGCCGCGCGTCACACTGCCGCCGCAGAGCGAGGACGGTACGGGCTCGGCCTGGATCTCGTACTTCGCCTGGAAGCCGAGCGCCTGCCGCAGCCGCTCGCCGACCTGTGGGAACAGGTCCTGGCCCTGGAGGCGCGCGGTCTCGTAGACATGGCCGACGGACGAGATGCCGTAGCCGGTGTGCACGAAGTCGCGGCAGGTCTCCTGGGTCAGCCCGGTCATGAAGGTTCCCTGGCCCTGCCAGTAACCGACGATCTTGTCACGGGTGTTGAGGTTCTGGCTCGGGACGGTCTTGGGCAGCGCGCCGTCCGAGGCGAGATAGATATAGGCGGGCACCCGGACGAGGTACTTGCTGATCGCCCTGTCGTAGCTCGCCCCGTCGTCGAGGAAGACGGAGATGCTGACCGCCGCCTCCATCATCGTCAGCTCCCAGTTGCCGTTGGAGTTGGAGCCGTTGATGATCTCGGGCAGATAGACCGTGCGCAGCATCGTGGAGAACCGCCCGGCGTTCGGCCAGTTCCCGTACACATGCTTGATGATCTCGGCGGCCTTGGGCCACGAGGACCCGGCCCATCCGGTCTGGAGCGGGGCGTTGCTGTTGGTGTGGTCCTGGATGGAGTTGGACCAGGCGTCCATGAGCTGGATCGCCTTCTGCGCGTAGCGGTCGTCGCGGGTGATGTACCAGGCGAGGGCGTCGGTGTACGCGGCGATCGCGTCCTCGCGCTCGTCGGTGCAGCCGTTGTTGGGGTTGGAGTACGAGCCGCACTCGACGATCGCGCGCGGCTTGGGCGTCCGCGAGAGGCTGGCGTACTTGCTGGCCATCATCTGGTCGTAGGCGCCCTTCCAGGGCTGCGCCCCGGCCTGCACCTTGCCGCGGATGAAGTCGAGTTGGGCGGTGTTGAGGTTCACCCCCGGGTGGGTGAAGTTGGCCGGCGCGGCGGCGACCGCGGCGGTGGCGGGCTTGGCCGGTGCGGCGTCCGGCGCCTTCTCGGCGGAGGCGGATGTCATGAAGGCGGCGGCGAGCACGCCGGCGAGGGCCGTGGAGAGTCCGAGGACTCGGGGGATGGATCCGGGGCGCATGTGGGGGTGCCTTCCGGTCGCTGGACGTCCTCAACTCGATTCACTCACATGAATGTGGGATCGGGTTGTGAACCGTTGGTTGAGTGAGGAACGTAGAACCATCCCATGGACACGTCAAGGTCTGGACCATTGGACCGGTCGAGAGGGCGGAGCAGCGCACGGCGGTCGGGCAATGCGAAGGGCCGGACACCCGAAGCTGTCCGGCCCCTCATGACCTGCGTGAGCGGCCCTCACCTCAGCAGCACGCCCGCGCCCTCCCCCGTCGCCTCCGTCGGCAGCGCGACCAGCCCCAGATCCGCGCTGGTGGCGAGCAGCGGATGGGCCGGCAGCACCCGGACCGTGTAGCCGTACGGGCCCGTACGGTCCAGGGCGAGCGGGCCCTCGTACACCCAGCGGCCCTCCAGATCGGGCCCGCCGGCCGGTTTGAGCGGGAAGGTCTGGGCATCCACGATCGTGTCGTCGGAGCCCACCCGCCCCGCGACCGCCTGCACTTCGACATCCTCCGGGCGCAGTTCGCCGAGGCCGACGCTCACCCGCAGGGAGAGCGTGGAGCCCAGCTCGGCGCCGCCGCCCGCCCCGCCCCCGACACCGGTCGCCGCGACCGTCTCGACATGGTCGACCGACACATACGGCCAGAGCGTGCGCGTGCGGTACTTCCAGGACGCCAGCTCCGAGGCGGTCTCGGCGTCCAGCGCGCGATGGGCGGCGGCGGCCGGGGCGTACAGCCGCTCCACATACTCGCGCACCATCCGGCCCGCGAGCACCTTCGGCCCGAGCGACACCAGCGTGCGCCGGACCATCTCGATCCAGCGGTCCGGCAGTCCGTTCCCGCCGCGGTCGTAGAAGCGGGGTGCGACGCGGTCCTCGATCAGTTCGTAGAGCGCGTTCGCCTCCAGTTCGTCCCGGCGGTTCTCGTCGGCGGACGAGCCGTCGGCGGTGGGGATGGCCCAGCCGAAGTCCGGCTCGAACCACTCGTCCCACCAGCCGTCCAGGACGGACAGGTTGAGACAGCCGTTGAGCGCGGCCTTCATTCCGCTGGTGCCGCACGCCTCCAGGGGCCGCAGCGGGTTGTTGAGCCAGACGTCGCAGCCGGGGTAGAGCTTCTGGGCCATGCCCATCCCGTAGTCGGGCAGGAAGACGATGCGGTGCCGCACCCGGGGATCGTCGGCGAACCGCACCAGCTCCCGCACCAGCCGCTTGCCGCCGTCGTCCGCGGGATGGGCCTTGCCCGCGACGACGATCTGGATCGGCCGCTCGGGGTGCAGCAGCAGCTCGGTCAGCCGCTCGCGGTCGCGCAGCATGAGGGTGAGGCGCTTGTACGAGGGGACCCGGCGGGCGAAGCCGATGGTCAGGATGTCCGGGTCGAGGACGCCGTCGATCCAGCCCAGCTCGGCGGCCTCGGCACCGCGCTGGCGCCAGGAGGCGTGCAGGCGCGCGCGCACCTCGGTCACCAACTGCTCGCGCAGGGCGCGCCGTACGGCCCAGACGTCGGCGTCCGGGACGCCCTCGGCGTCGCCGAGGCGGGCCATCTCGGGGGCCACCCAGGTCGGTGCGTGCACCCCGTTGGTCACGGAGGTGATGGGCACCTCCGACGGGTCGAAGCCGGGCCAGAGTCCGGCGAACATCCGGCGGCTGACGGCGCCGTGCAGGGTGGATACGCCATTGGCGCGCTGGGCGAGCCGCAGGCCCATCGCGGCCATGTTGAAGAGGTTCGGCTCGCCGCCCGGGTAGGACTCCATGCCGAGCCCGAGGACGCGCTCGGCGGGCACCCCGGGCAGTTCGCCGTCGTCCCCGAAGTGGCGGGCCACCAGATCGCGGTCGAAGCGGTCGATCCCGGCGGGCACCGGGGTGTGGGTGGTGAAGACCGTACCGGCCCTGACGGCTTCCAGGGACGCCTCGAATCCGAGACCGCCCGCCATCAGCTCGCGGATGCGCTCCAGGCCGAGGAATCCGGCATGGCCCTCGTTGGTGTGGAACACCTCGGGCTCGGGGTGGCCGGTGAGCCGGCAGTACGTACGGACCGCCCGGACCCCGCCGATGCCGAGCAGCATCTCCTGGAGGAGGCGGTGTTCGCTGCCGCCGCCGTACAGCCGGTCGGTGACCTCGCGTTCGCCCGGCCCGTTCTCCTCGACGTCCGAGTCGAGCATCAGCAGCGGGACGCGCCCGACCCGCGCCTGCCAGACGCAGGCGCGCAGCGAGCGGTCGCCCGGCAGGGTGAGAACGATCCGGGCGGGGGTGCCGTCCGGCTCGCGCAGCAGTGTCACCGGGAGTTCGTTGGGATCGAGGAGCGGATACTGCTCCTGCTGCCAGCCGTCCCGCGAGAGCGACTGGCGGAAGTAGCCGTGCCGGTAGAGCAGCCCGACGCCGATCAGTGGTACGCCGAGATCGCTGGCGGCCTTGAGATGGTCACCGGCGAGGATGCCGAGGCCGCCGGAGTACTGCGGCAGGGCGGCGGTGACCCCGAACTCCGGCGAGAAGTAGCCAATGGCGGCGGGCAGCTCGGCGCCCTGCTCGTCGCGTTCCTGGTACCAGCGATCGCCGCGCAGATAGGTGTCGAGACCGGCCGCCGCGGCGGCCAGCCGGTCCAGGAAGGGACGGTCCCCGGCCAGCTCGGCGAGGCGCGCGGCGGACACCGCTCCGAGCAGCCGTACGGGGTCGCGGCCGGTGGCCCGCCAGCCGGCGGGGTCGATGGATTCGAAGAGTTCACGGGTCTCTGTATGCCAGGACCAGCGCAGATTGCGGGCGAGGTCGCTGAGCGGTTGGAGTGGTTCGGGCAGGACGGGGCGGACGGTGAACCGACGGATTGCCTTCACGTGTTCCACCTTCGCAGGGGACATACGAGCCACAGGGGACGCACCACGTTGTGCGACCCGCCGTCCCTTTGACGGTAGCCCCACCTCACCCTCCGCAACCACGGCGCACACGCGCACTCACCCGGGGGAGTCCGCGCCGTGCTCCCCAATTCATGGCCTGAACCTTGCCGTTAGTGACCGTGCGCCCCTGCTGTTCCTGTACGCCGCAGTAGTTAACAATCCGCCGGATTGCCCACCCGAAAAGAGTGGGAAGGCTCCCCCGGTACACCCGGCACGTACGCATGTTCATCGCACCGCACACGAGCGCGTCCCTACACAATTGAGGACGATTCCAGCGCTATTCGAGTGAACGCGGACAGGAGCGGCCATGCCCGCAGCCTCCCAGTCGTCTACCGAGCAGCTACAAAGAACATCAAAACCTCGCAAAGACAGCAGATCTTCGGAGGACAGAAGATCCTCCGCAGCCGCACCACCCGGTCATCCCGATCGGTCAGCTCCACCCGCCCTGCCTGTCACGCCCGCACAGCCCTCAGGTGATCCAGTGAAACCGCTGATTGGTCGCATTCCCGTCCTGGACGTACGCCCGCTCGTCGACTGCGGCAGACGCCCCGCGAAGGCGGTGAGCGGTGAGTCCTTCCTGGTCACCGCGACCGTCTTCCGGGAGGGTCATGACGCCGTCGCGGCCAACGTCGTCCTCATGGACCCCAGTGGCCGCCCCGGCCCCTGGACTCCGATGCGTGAACTCGCCCCTGGCACCGACCGCTGGGGCGCGGAGGTCACACCCACCGAGGAAGGCCGCTGGACCTACACCGTCGAAGCGTGGAGCGACCCGGTCGCCACCTGGCGCCACGCCGCGAGCATCAAGATTCCGGCAGCCGCCGACGAACACGACATCGCCCTCGTCCTCGCGGAGGGCGCCGCGCTGTACGAGCGGGCCGCCGACGGCGTACCGAAACGCGACGGCCGGGAGGCCGTGCTCGCCGCCGCGGACACCCTGCGCGACGGGACACTGCCCGCGCGGGCCCGGCTCGACGCCGCGCTCGCCCCCGAGGTCGACGCCGCCCTCTCCCGCCATCCGCTGCGCGATCTGGTCAGCTCCTCGCGCCCCGCTCCCCTGCTGGTGGAGCGCGGGCGGGCACTCTTCGGCTCCTGGTACGAGCTGTTCCCGCGCTCGGAGGGCGCGGTCGTCGAGAAGGACGAGCCGCCGGTGAGCGGCACGTTCAGGACGGCCGCCGAACGGCTCCCCGCCGTCGCCGCGATGGGCTTCGACGTCGTGTATCTCCCGCCGGTCCATCCCATCGGCACCACACACCGCAAGGGCCCCAACAACACCCTCACCCCCGCCGCCGGGGATGTCGGTGTGCCCTGGGCGATCGGCTCGGCCGACGGCGGCCATGACGCGATCCACCCCGATCTCGGCACGATCGAGGACTTCGACCACTTCGTGGAGACGGCCCGCACCCTGCGGATGGAGGTCGCGCTCGACTTCGCGCTCCAGTGCTCTCCCGACCACCCCTGGGTCACGAAGCACCCCGCGTGGTTCCACCATCGCGCCGACGGCTCCATCGCGTACGCGGAGAACCCGCCGAAGAAGTACCAGGACATCTATCCGATCGCCTTCGACAGCGATCTGCGCGGTCTGGTCCGGGAGACCAGCCGGATCCTGCGCTACTGGATGGCCCACGGCGTGCGGATCTTCCGCGTCGACAACCCGCACACGAAGCCGGTGCTCTTCTGGGAGAAGGTCATCGCGAACATCAACCGCACCGACCCCGATGTCATCTTCCTGGCCGAGGCGTTCACCCGGCCCGCGATGATGCACACGCTCGGCGCGATCGGCTTCCAGCAGTCGTACACGTACTTCACCTGGCGGAACACGAAGCAGGAGCTGACCGACTATCTGACGGAGCTGTCGGGGGAGGCAGCCGCGTACATGCGGCCGAATCTCTTCGTCAACACGCCCGACATCCTGCACGCCTATCTTCAGGAGGGCGGCCGGCCGGCCTTCGAGGTACGGGCGGTGCTGGCCGCCACGATGGCGCCCACCTGGGGTGTCTACGCGGGATACGAACTCTGCGAGAACACCCCCGCGAAGCACGGCAGCGAGGAGTACCTCGACTCGGAGAAATACCAGCTGCGGCCCCGGGACTGGGAAGCGGCCGAGCGCGAGGGCCGCACCATCGCCCCGCTGATCACCGCGCTCAACCGGATCAGACGACGGCACCCCGCGCTGCAACAGCTGCGCGACATCCACTTCCACCACGCCGACAACGACGCGGTCATCGCGTACAGCAAGCGGTCGGGGACGGACATCATCCTGGTGGTCGTCAACCTCGACCCGCACCACACCCAGGAGGCGACGGTCTCGTTGGACATGGAGCGGCTCGGCCTCGACAGGCACGAGACCGTCCCGGTGCGCGACGAGCTCACCGGCGAGACCTATCACTGGGGCAGAGCCACCTACGTGCGCCTAGAGCCGGGCGTCACGCCCGCGCACGTCGCGGTTCTGCGACCGTCCCCGCCGATCGGAGGGTCACCCACATCATGATCGTCAATGAGCCCGTCCACGACACGTTCGAGGACACCCCGGCCAAGGACCGCGATCCCGACTGGTTCAAGCGTGCTGTCTTCTACGAGGTCCTGGTGCGTTCGTTCCAGGACAGCAACGGCGACGGCATCGGCGACCTCAAGGGCATCACGGCCAAGCTGGACTATCTCCAGTGGCTCGGAGTGGACTGCCTCTGGCTGCCGCCGTTCTTCAAGTCACCGCTGCGCGACGGCGGCTACGACGTCTCGGACTACACGGCGGTGCTCCCCGAATTCGGGGATCTCGCCGACTTCGTGGAGTTCGTCGACGCCGCGCACCAGCGCGGTATGCGCGTGATCATCGACTTCGTCATGAACCACACGAGTGATCAGCACGACTGGTTCCAGGAGTCCCGCAAGGACCCCGACGGGCCGTACGGCGACTACTACGTCTGGGCCGACGACGACAAGCAGTACCAGGACGCCCGGATCATCTTCGTCGACACGGAGACGTCCAACTGGACCTTCGACCCGGTGCGCAAGCAGTACTACTGGCACCGCTTCTTCTCCCACCAGCCGGATCTCAACTACGAGAACCCGGCGGTGCAGGAGGAGATCATCTCCGCGCTGCGCTTCTGGCTGGATCTGGGCATCGACGGCTTCCGACTGGACGCCGTGCCGTATCTGTACCAGCAGGAGAACACCAACTGCGAGAACCTCCCGGCCACCCACGAGTTCCTCAAGCGGGTACGGAAGGAGATCGACGCCAACTATCCGGACACGGTGATCCTCGCCGAGGCCAACCAGTGGCCGGAGGATGTCGTCGACTACTTCGGCGACTACGGCGCGGGCGGCGACGAATGCCATATGGCGTTCCACTTCCCGGTGATGCCGCGGATCTTCATGGCCGTACGGCGTGAGTCCCGCTACCCGGTCTCGGAAATCCTGGCGAAGACCCCGGCGATCCCGACCGGCTGCCAGTGGGGCATCTTCCTGCGCAACCACGACGAGCTGACCCTCGAAATGGTCACGGACGAAGAGCGCGACTACATGTACGCGGAGTACGCCAAGGATCCGCGGATGCGCGCCAACATCGGCATCCGGCGCCGGCTCGCCCCGCTGCTGGACAACGACCGCAATCAGATCGAGCTGTTCACCGCCCTGCTGCTGTCGCTGCCGGGTTCCCCGATCCTCTACTACGGGGACGAGATCGGGATGGGTGACAACATCTGGCTGGGCGACCGGGACGCCGTACGGACCCCGATGCAGTGGACGCCCGACCGGAACGCCGGGTTCTCGTCCAGCGACCCCGGCCGGCTCTATCTGCCGACGATCATGGACCCGGTCTATGGCTACCAGGTGACCAATGTGGAGGCGGCGATGGCGTCGCCGTCCTCGCTGCTGCACTGGACGCGGCGGATGATCGAGATCCGCAAGCAGAACCCGGCCTTCGGCCTCGGCTCGTACACGGAGCTGCCGTCGTCGAACCCGGCCGTGCTCGCCTTTCTCCGTGAGGCGCCCTCCCAGCAGGGCGAGGGTGACGATCTGGTGTTGTGTGTGCACAACTTCTCCCGCTTCGCACAACCCACGGAGCTGGATCTGAAGGAGTTCAGCGGGCGCTGTCCGGTCGAGCTGATCGGCGGTGTGCGGTTCCCCGCGATCGGTGAGTGGCCCTATCTGCTCACCCTGGCCGGCCACGGCTTCTACTGGTTCCGGCTGCGCAAGGATCCCGCGGCCTGACCACGCCGCGCCACCCCGCTCAACACCGCTCACTCGTTCACGCGGTGTTGACCGGGGTCCCGTGCCGGGCGGTTTCCACCGCCCCGCACGGGGCACGCTCCTCCACATCCAGTTCGATCGATTCGATCAAATTCGTATTGAGTTCGTACGGAATCGATCCGTACGGATCATCCTCACCCGACACGTCCCGCACAGCCGGACAGCCATTGCCGCAATCCGGGACACTCTGCGCATCCTGTGGTGTGCCCGGGGAAAGGACGCGATGCCATGTCGAAGGCTGCATCCACCCGGATCACGCCGCGCCCCGCAACTGCTTCGCCCGTCGCCCCGTCCGTCGCACCGCCCGTGTCACCGGCCCTGTCGCCCGCCGACGCGAGAACGCTGGTCGGCTCGCTCGCTCCGCTGCTCCACGACTGGCTGCCCCGCCAGCGCTGGTTCGCGGGCAAGGGCCGTCCCGTCACCGGCTTCGTGCCGGTGACGGTCACCGAACTGCTGCCCGTGGACGCGGCCGGTCCGGGTCTGCTGCATCTGCTCGTACGGGTCGAGCAGCGCGGAACCTCCGGTACCTCGCGGTCGATTCCGTCGTCCCCCTCCTCCACCCCCTCCGGGGTCCCGTCACCCGCCGGTGACTGCTATCAGCTGCTGCTCGGGGTACGGAAGGCGCTGCCGCCGCGCCTCGCCTCCGCGCTGATCGGCCACCCCACGCAGGGGCCACTGGCCGGCCGTACCGTCTACGAGGCCCTGCACGACCCCCAGCTGGCCGAACTGCTGCTGGAGCGGCTGCGCTCCCCCGGTGCGCTCGGCCCGCTGCGATTCGACCGGGCGAGCGCCGTACCCGCCGGGCTGAGCGGCCGGCTGCTCGACGCCGAGCAGTCCAACTCCTCCCTGGTCTATGGGGACGCCTACATCCTGAAGATCCTGCGCCGGGTCTTCCCCGGCCCGCACCCCGATCTGGAGCTGCCGCTCGCGCTGGCCGCCCAGGGGTGCGAGCGGGTGCCCGCGCCGGTCGGCTGGTTCGAGGCCGCCGACCCTTCGGGCAGCGGGGACTCCCTCACACTCGGCGTCCTCCAGCCCTATCTGCGCGGCTCGCAGGACGGCTGGCAGCTGGCGCTCTCCTCGCTCGCCCACGGCAGGGAGTTCATCACGGAGGCCCACGCCCTGGGGCGGGCCACCGCCGAGGTGCACACCGCGCTCGCCGCCGCGCTGCCGACCGTGACCCTGGGCCGCAGACAGACCGCGCAGTTGGCCGACGGGATGGCGGAACGCCTGGAGTCGGCGGCGCGTGCGGTGCCCGCGCTCCTGCCGTACGCCGCCGGGCTGCGCACCGCCTTCGACGCGCTCGCCGGGCTCGACGAGGCCGGGCGCGGCCGGCCCGCCCAGCGTGTCCACGGCGATCTGCATCTCGGCCAGACACTGCGGACGCCGGACGGCCGCTGGTCGGTCATCGACTTCGAGGGCGAGCCCGCAAGACCGCTCGCCGAACGCCGCCGCCCGCAGCCGCCGGTCCGCGATGTGGCGGGCATGCTCCGCTCCTTCGACTACGCGGCCCGCTCCCACGAGCCTTGGCGCCCGGACTGGGCGGCGCGCTGCCGGGAGGCGTACTGCGAGGGGTACGCCACGGCCGGCACCGACCCGCGCGCGGAGCCCGAGCTGCTGCGCGCGTACGAAACGGACAAGGCGATCTACGAGGTCCTGTACGAGGCGAGGCACCGCCCCGACTGGCTCCCGGTCCCGATGGCGGCGATCCGCCGACTGGCCGCGGGCGCCTGACACATCCGGCCGGAGGCCCCTCGCCCCTGTTCCCCGTACCGGCCTGTCCGGCCCCGCTCCCCACCCGTTCGACCGTCCAGCAGCGAAGCCCAGCCGAGGAGGCAGCCCCCGTGACCGCCCGCACGCCGTCCGACCGTTCGTCCGACAGCTCGTCCCAGCCCGAGCTTCCCACCGCCTCGCTCCCGGTCCCGGCGCCCGCCGCCGGGACCGCGCGTCCGGGCGCGGGCAAGGCCACCGCCAAGAAGGGGAAGAAGCCCGCGCGCCGCAAGGCACCGCCGGCCCAGGCGGCCCCTCCCGCCCCGGCGCAATCGGCGGCCCCGGCGGCGGCTCCCACGGCGCCCCGGCCGCGCGGGCAACGGGGTGGCGGCCGTCGGGTGCGGGCCGCGCGACCGCTGGGCACCGGTGACCGGGAGCGGCTGCTCTCCGGTGCGCACCACGATCCGCACGGGCTGCTGGGGGCGCATCCCGTGAAGGACGGTGTCCTCTTCCGGACGCTGCGGCCGTACGCCCGCGCCGTCACCGTCGTCGCCGAGGAGCTGGAGGTCCGAGCCGAGCTGAACGACGACGGGGACGGCTTCTTCTCCGGGGTGCTGCCGCTGCGCGCGGTGCCCGCGTACACGCTCCGCGTCCGCTACAGCGACGCCGCACAGGAGCTGAACGAGCTGGAGGTCCGGGATCCGTACGGCTTCCTGCCCGCCCTCGGGGACCTGGATCTGCATCTGATCGGCGAGGGCAGACACGAGGAGCTGTGGAAAGCCCTCGGCGCCCGGATCATGACCCACCAGGGCGTCAGCGGCACCCGCTTCACCGTCTGGGCGCCCAACGCCCAAGGCGTCCGGATCGCCGGTGACTTCAACTACTGGGACGGTACGAGCCTTCCGATGCGCTCGCTCGGCTCCACCGGGGTGTGGGAGCTGTTCGTGCCGGGGATCGGCGAGGGCACGCTCTACAAGTTCGACATCACACGGCCCGACGGTTCGCACACCTTGCGCGCCGACCCGATGGCGCGGCGCACGGAGGTACCGCCCGCGACCGCGTCCGTCGTCACCGAGTCCCACCATGTCTGGCACGACGCGGAGTGGATGGCGCACCGCGCCGACCGTCCGGTGCACGAGTCGCCGTTCTCGGTGTACGAGGTCCATCTGCCTTCCTGGCGACCAGGTCTGACGTATCGTCAGCTGGCCTCCCAGCTGCCCGCGTATGTCAAGGACCTCGGCTTCACCCATGTCGAGCTGATGCCGATCGCCGAGCATCCCTTCGGCGGCTCCTGGGGCTATCAGGTCACCGGCTACTACGCGCCGACCTCCCGGATGGGCACCCCGGACGACTTCCGGTATCTCGTGGACTCCCTGCACCGCGCGGGCATCGGGGTGCTCGTCGACTGGGTGCCCGCCCACTTCCCCAAGGACGACTGGGCGCTGGCCCGGTTCGACGGCCGTCCGCTGTACGAGCACGCCGACCCGCAACGGGCCGAGCACCCCGACTGGGGCACGCTGGAGTTCGACTACGGGCGTACGGAGGTGCGTAACTTCCTGGTCGCCAACGCCGTCTACTGGTGCGAGGAGTTCCATGTCGACGGGCTGCGGGTCGACGCGGTCGCCTCGATGCTCTACCTCGACTACTCGCGCGAGGAGGGGCAGTGGACCCCCAACGAACACGGCGGCCGGGAGAACCCGGACGCCGTCGCCTTCCTCCAGGAGATGAACGCCACCGTCTACCGGCGCTGTCCCGGTGCGGTGACCATCGCCGAGGAGTCCACGGCCTGGAACGGGGTCACACGCGCCACCCACGATGTCGGGCCCGACGGCTACGGCGGGCTCGGTTTCGGCCTGAAGTGGAACATGGGCTGGATGCACGACTCCCTGGACTATGTCTCCAAGGAGCCCGTCCACCGCAAGTATCACCACGGCGAGATGACCTTCTCCATGGTGTACGCGTACAGCGAGAACTACGTCCTGCCGATCTCGCACGACGAGGTGGTGCACGGCAAGCGGGCGCTGGTCTCCAAGATGCCCGGTGACTGGTGGCAGCAGCGCGCCAACGAACGCGCCTATCTCGGCTTCATGTGGGCCCATCCCGGCAAGCAACTCCTCTTCATGGGACAGGAGTTCGCCCAGGGGGCGGAGTGGTCGGAGGGGCACGGCCCGGACTGGTGGCTGCTCGATCCGTCGTACGCGGCCGAGCCCGACCACCGGGGGGTGCGCGATCTGGTCCGCGATCTCAACGCGGTGTACGGCGCGACGCCCGCGCTCTGGCAGCGGGACACGGTCCCCGAGGGCTTCGCGTGGGTGGACGGCGACGCGGGTGAGGACAATGTCTTCGCGTTCCTGCGGTTCGACGCGGACGGCTCGCCGCTGCTGGCGGTCTCGCACTTCTCGCCGGTGGTGCGCCATGAGTACCGGCTCGGTGTGCCCGAGGAGTTCGCCGCCTGGACGGAGGTCCTGAACACGGACGCGGCGCGCTACGGCGGCGGCGATGTGCTCAACGCGGACCCGCTGAAGCCCGAGTCGGTGGCGGCACACGGCCGGCCGGTGTCCGTCCAGCTGACGCTGCCGCCGCTGGCGACGGTCTGGCTGCGACCGGTCTGATACGGAGGTCTCTCTCTTCCGCCCGCGCGTGAGGAGGTGGCGCCGCCCGATGTGCTGGGCGGCGCCACCTCGTCGTTCCGCGATCAAGAGCCGGGGCTCGGGCTCAGGCCACCGGCGCCTGCTCCGCCGCCAGGGTCGCGGCCACCTCGGCGGGGGACGGCATCGCGGCGATCTGGTCGGCGACCGTACGGGCCGCGGCCCGGAAGCCCTGGTCCGCCAGTACGGCGGACGCGGCCTTGGCGACACCCTCGGGGGTGGCCATGCCCCCCGGAAGGCCCAGTCCGGCGCCCGCCGCGGCCACGCGGTCGGCCTGGATGAACTGGTCGGCGCCCTGGGGGGCGACCACCATCGGGATGCCCGCGGCGAGCGTGCCCAGGGTGGTGCCGGCGCCGCCGTGGGTCACCACCAGGTCCGTGTCGCGGAGCAGTTCGCTCAGCGGGGTGAAGCCGACGAACGTCACCCGGTCGTGGTCGACGTCGAAGTCCTCGGCGGACGCGGTGAGTCCGAGCGTGACCCGCAACTCCAGGTCCGACCGGGACAGTTCACGCAGGATCGGGCTGAGCACCTCGGGCGCGGAGAAGACCGTGCCGAAGGTCACCAGCACGCGCGGACGCCGTGGCTCGGGGTCGGCGGGCGCCGATGTCCCGGCCGGCTCCGACGACCCCTGTCCGGTCCGCGTCTGCCCGTGGGGCTCCGGGCGCAGCGGCAGCCGTCCCGCCGGAGGCCGCCAGCCGTCCTGCTGCATCGCGGGCGGGCAGGTGTCCAGGTAGTGGGCGGCGGGGCGGGGGGTCAGACCACGTTCGGCGTAGCGACGTTCGACGTTCGCGTCCATGGCCGCGGCGAAGTCGGGCGGCAGGGCGGGACCGTACGCGAGGTTCGCCACCGGCACATCGAGGGCGGCGGCTACCAACGGACCCACGCAGTCGGCCAGTTCGGTGACGATCAGCTCGGGCCGCCAGTCGCGGGCGGCGGCCAGCGCCTCGTCCGCGGTGCGGTCGACCCGGACTCCGGCGAAGAGCTCGCCGACCATGTCCGGAGACGGCTCGCCCTCCGGCCGCTCGCCGGTCTCGCGAGTGAAGTCCGCCACCAGCACATCCATGGTCGGTCCCGCCGGCAGTAAGTCGAAACCTTCCCGGGCCAGTACGGGAGCGAGGCCGCCCGCGGTCAGGAACGCCACGTCGTCGCCTCGTTCACGGAACGCGTGGGCGAGGGGGAGTTGTGGCAACAGATGGCCATGGGCGGGAGTGCTTGAGAAGAGTATCCGCATATCGATCAGCGTATTGCTCCACCGAATTCAGGGAGCGGAATCCGGACTCCGGGCATACGGACCGCGAGCGGACGGACGCGCGCACGAGTACGCGCGGTCCGCCCGCGGCCTGGGCCGGCCCACGGCGTGACCCCTAAGGCGTGACCCCTACTGCGTGGCCGTCTTCAGCCGGGACGGGACCTCCGCGTCGCGGACGATCCCGAGCCGCTGGGTCGCCCGGGTCAGCGCCACATACAGATCGTTGGTGCCGCGCGGCGAGCCGTCCATGATCCCCTCCGGGTCGACGACGATCACCGTGTCGAACTCAAGGCCCTTCGCCTGTCGCGCGTTGAGCAGCACGACGGGCCGGGTCAGATCGGGCGCGATACCCCAGGAGGCGTCGGGCAGTTCGGCCGCGAGCCGCGGCAGCAGCGCGGCCGGGGCGATCACGGCGAGCCGGCCCTCGCCCGGCCGATCGACCGCCAGCCCGGCCGCCGTACGGGCCAGATCAGCCGGTTTGGCGGAGCGTACGACCGGCCCCTCGCCCGTCGCGCGCACGGACCTCGGCGGCTCGAAGAGCGGATCCGTCAGTCGCCGTACCTCGGCCGCGACCTCCATGATCTCGGCGGGCGTACGGTAGTTGACGCCCAGCCTGGACAGCTCCCAGCGCTGCTGTACGTACGGCTCCAGGATCTGCTGCCAGGAGTCGCAGCCCGCCGCGTCCCCCGTCTGGGCGGGGTCGCCGACCAGGGTCATGGACCGGCTCGGGCAGCGCCGCATCAGCAACCGCCAGGCCATCGCGGAGAGTTCCTGTGCCTCGTCCACGACGATATGGCCGAAGGCCCAGGTGCGGTCGGCGGCGGCCCGCTCGGCGGCGCTGCGGGTGTCCGTCTCCTCGTGCCGCTCCGCGAACCGCTCGGCGTCGATGATGTCGTGCGCGGCGAGGACCTCCGAATCCTCGTCTTCCCTGTCCTCGAACTCCTGCGTACGGGAGCCGTAGGACAGCTCAAGCACACCCTGCGCGTAGGCGATCCGCTCCTGGCGCTCCAGCGCGGCGGCGGCGCGGGCGGCGCTGTCGTCCTCACCGAGCAGTTCGGCGGCCTCGTCGAGCAGGGGTACGTCCGCCGGGGTCCAGTCGATCCTGGCGTCGGCGCCGGTCCGGGGCCCGCAGCGGCGTACGGCGGCGGCGTCGCGCGGGCCGAGCAGGGCGCCCGGATCCGCCAGGAAGTCGGAGACGAGCTGCTGCGGGGTGAGCCTCGGCCACAGCGTGTCGATCGCCGCCTGTACCTCGGGGCTGGTGGCGATCTCCTTGCCGAGCTGGGCGATGTCCGTGGGGTCGAGGAGGTTGGGACCGCCGAGCGGGTCGGCGCCGATCCGGTCCGCGAGCTGTTCGGTGAGCGCGTCGATGATCCGGAAGGCGAAGGTCGGCCGGGCGGGGTTGTGCGGCAGTCCGGTGTCCCGGGCACGCTGCCGTGCCTCGTACACCGTGTCGCGGTCGAGTACCAGCGTGCCGTACTCGGCGTGCGCGATCTCCAGGACGGGGCGGGGCAGCGATTGCCGGCCGCGCAGCTCCTCGGCCAGTACACGCGCCATGTCGGCCCGGCCCTTGACCTCGGCCGCCTCGGGGGTGTCCGTTCCGGTGGCCCGTACGCCCGGGAACAGCTCCCCCACGGTCGACAGCAGCACACCGGTCTCACCGAGCGAGGGCAGCACCTCGCCGATATAGCCGAGGAAGGCGGGGTTCGGCCCGACGATCAGCACGGCGCGGCGGGCCAGCTGCTCGCGGTACGCGTAGAGCAGATACGCCGCCCGGTGCAGCGCGACGGCGGTCTTGCCGGTGCCGGGACCGCCCTCCACCACCAGCACACCGCGGTGCGGCGCGCGGATGATGCGGTCCTGCTCGGCCTGGATGGTCTGCACGATGTCGCTCATCCGACCGGTACGCGCGGAGTTCAGCGCGGCGAGCAGTACGGCGTCACCGTCCGGGTCCTCGTATCCGGTTCGCGTGGTATCGGTGAGGTCCATGATCTCGTCATGCAGCGCGGTGACCAGGCGCCCGTGGGTGGTGAGGTGGCGTCGTCTGCGCAGCCCCATCGGGGAGTGGCCGGTGGCGAGATAAAAGGGACGTGCCACAGGGGCCCGCCAGTCGATCAGCAGCGGGGTACGTTCCGGGTCGTCCCGTCGCATTCCGATGCGCCCGATGTGATGGGTCGTTCCCTCGCTGAGATCGATCCGGCCGAAACACAGACCGGACTCCACCGCATTCAGCGCGGACACGCGGCCCGAGTGTTCCGCGACGCTGATATCGCGCTCGACGCGGGCCTGCCGCACGGTGGTGACCTGCCCGATCGACGCCTCCACGGCGGTCTCCGCCTGCTCCCTCAAGGCATCGAGACGCTCATAGAGGAGGGAGACGAATTGCTGCTCATTCTGCAATTCCTCGGTTGACAATTCAGCCCCTGTCCGATACACTGCTTTCCAGTGACCTGGTCCATGTCGTTATTCATCGAAGACATGGAAACAGTCAATATACGCAGAGGCACACCCCGGTCGTCAATTCGATCCGGGGTCTTTTTATGTTCCACACCTTTTTCGCACATATCGACCGTCGGCGTCCCCGCCCCCTCGGCGCACCCTCGGCGCCCCCTCGGACGGATCGCTGGCTGTATACTCGTTGTATGCAACCTTCGCTGTGGGGGAAGTCATGACGTCGGGCAGGGAGAAGGCGTACGCGTTCCTCAAGGAGAACGTGCTCACCGACCCGGACAGACAGGGCGAGTTCCTCTCCGAGCAGGAACTGGCGAACCGCATCGGGGTCTCCCGTACCCCCATTCGAGAGGCGCTGCTGCTGCTCGCCGCCGAGGATCTCGTACGGCTGGTCCCCAAGCGGGGGGCGCAGATCGTACCGCTGTCGGGGCGGGAGATCACCGAACTGATGGAGCTGCGCGGCATCGTCGAGCGGTACGCCGCGGAGCAGGTCATCCCGGGAGACCGGGACGGACTGGTGGCCGAGTTGACCGGGCTCCTGGAGCGCCAGCGGACCCTGAGCGGGCCCGAGCACGCCAAGGAGTTCATCGCGGTGGACCATCTCTTCCACGCCACGATCGTGGCCGCGGCGGGCAACTCGCTGCTCAACCGGCACTACGACGGGCTGCGCAGCCGGCAGATCCGGGCCGGGGTGGTGGCGCTCTACAACCAGCAGGGGCGGCAGGAGTCCGTACTGACCGAGCACCGCGCGATCCTGGCGGCGATCGCCTCCGGTGACCGGCCGGCCGCGCACAGCGCGATCGACGGTCACCTGGAGACGACGCTCAAGGTCCTGCTCGCCGGTTAGGGCCTTTCGTCTGGATCAGGCGTTGGGGTCGAACGGGATGCCGACCGGTTTGGCCTTCTCCAGATGGCTGTTGAAGTTGCCGTCCTTGAGGCCGAAGACGGCGCTGCCGAAGTTGGCCTGGCTCAGCTTGTCGCGGAGACCCTCGGGGTAGCCGTTCCAGCCGACCAGCGTCGGGAACTGCCAGCCGCCCTTGTGGTTCTCCGGCGGCTCGTCGTTGGTGTTCGCGGCGCGGAAGCAGTGCGTGCCGATGCCGTCCTTGTGGTAGACGACCTTCGGGTGGGTTCCGTCCCAGCGGATCTGGTCACGGGTGTGGATGTTGAAGTTGCCGTGGGCGGAAGTGGAGACGTACTGGGCCACGTTGTTCTGCGTCCACACCACGACATGTTCCCAGTCGTGACGGTGCCCGCCGAGCCCGCTGCCGGCCACGGCCTGGTCCTTCTCGAAGTAGAGGCCGTAGATGGTCGCGCACCAGCCGTTGTTGCACTTGGACCGCGCGTATCCGTTGGTGTTGTCGAGGTCCCACGAGTCGCGGCACGAACCGTTGACGGCCCCGGTCGTGTTGAGGCCGGGGGCGATGGTTCCGTCCGGGCCGATGGCGGGAGTGGGGTAGCAGCCGTCCGTGTCGTAGTCGAACGCCGGCTGGAACGTCTGCTCCAGACCGTCCGCGTTGCCGGGCAGAGCCTTGGGGGGATCGGCGAGCGCGCTGCCCGGTACAGCGACGACCAGCGCGATGGCACTGCCGAAAATGAGCGAGACCTTGCGGATGCGCGAGCTTTTCTTCACTGCGTCCTCCTGATCGGCCGCGACGTGGGGGGTACGCGGTCCGGTTGACATGCCCGGCTCAGCTTCGCCCGCCCTCGTTGACGCGTCGAGCATCGCCGGATGTCGGAGCGATGAAAGGTCGGCCAATACGGAGGGGGGTGCAGGAGACCGGAGTTACCCGCTGGGTGAAGTGTGACGGCAGAGGACGCCGAAGTGAAGCGGCCGAAGTGAAGTGGCCGGGCAGTCGAGTTGAGCCGACGCGTGTGTACCGCTTCGGCTCAACTCAGGGCCGTTCGGCTTGTGTTGGGCAATCGGGTTGGGCCATTGAGGTGGGCAACTGGGTTGGCCACACGGGACCGGTCGATCGGGGTGGTCAGCTCCGGGTCGTCAGCTCGGGGTGGGCAGCCTGCGGTTGGCCAGAACGGGAACGGCGCGGCGGACCGCGGCGACCTCGTCCAGGTCCACATCCGCGAGCAGCATCCCGGGGCCGGCGCCGAGCCGCTGCCGTACGGTCCCGTCGGGACCGACGAGGGCGCTGTGGCCGATCCCGGTGGGAGCCGTCGACTTCGTACCGGACGCCGCGGGATCGGAGGCCGCGGGATCCGCCTGGCCCACGGCGGCGAGCCAGAGCGTGGCGTCCAACGCCCGGGCGCGGATGAGGAGTTCCCACTGCTCGCGCTTGCCGGGGCCGGCGCCCCAGGAGGCGGGGAGCAGCGAGAGCACCGCTCCGGCGTCGGCGTGCGCCCGGAACAGTTCGGGGAAGCGGACGTCGTAGCAGGTGGCCAGGCCGATCCGGACGCCGTCCACCTCGATGGTCACCACCTCGGAGCCCGCCGCCACGGTGTCGGACTCGGCGAAGCCGAAGGCGTCGTAGAGATGGATCTTGTCGTAGGCCGCCTCGACGCCGGGGCCGGTGGCGAGCAGGGTGTTGGCCACCTTGCCGTCCGGCGCCGGAGTGAACATGCCCGCGACCACGACGAGTCCGGTCTCCTCGGCGAGCCGCCGCACCGCCGTCGCCCAGGGGCCGTCGAGCGGCTCCGCGAGCGGCGCCAGGGGGGTGCCGAAGCAGGCCATCGCGGCCTCGGGGAAGACGAGGACGCGGGCGTTCTCCGCCGCGGCGCGGTGGGCCTCGGCGCGAAGGAGTTCGAGGTTCCGCTCGGGGTGGGGGCCGGTGGTGAGCTGGCTCAGCGCGATGCGCATGAGGTGGTTCCCTTCTCGGGGCTCGGGGCTCGGAGCTCGGGGCTCGGATCTCGGAGCTCGGGGCTCGGGTGTCGGTCTCGGGGCTCGGATCTCGGGTACGGCGTACCGCTCACGCCTGTACGCGGAGGGGCTGTTCCGTACCGGTCAGCTCCTCGTCGTCGGCCGGGTTCCCGTCGCGGCCCAGGGACAGGCCGACGACCGTGACCACGGCGGTCAGCGCGACATAGAGGGCCAGCGGGATCCAGGAGTCGTACGCGTCGAGCAGCGCGGTGAACAGCAGCGGCGCGACGGCTCCGCCGATCACCCCGGCCAGCGTGTACGCGAGTGAGGAGCCCGTGTAGCGCAGACGCGGCGAGAACTGCTCGGCGATGAAGGCCGCCTGCGGCCCGTACATCAGCGAGTGGATGGCCAGCGCCACCACGACCCCGAGTGCGAGCAGCGGCCAGTTGCCGCCGCTGGTCATCGGGAAGAACAGGAACGGCCAGACGCCCGCGGCCACGGCGGAGACGCCGTACAGCAGGCGCCGGTTGATCCGGTCGGAGAGGGCCCCGGCCAGCGGGATCAGGAAGACCTGGAACGAGGAGCCGATGAGGACGGCGGCCAGCGCGGAGCCGCGCGACATGCCGAGTTCGCCGGTCGCGTAGGTCAGGACGAAGACGGTGAACAGCGCGTACAGCACATCCGGGGCGACCCGGCTGAGGATCGCGGCCGTGAGCGCGCGGGGATGCGTGGTGAAGACCTCACGGATCGGTGCCTCGGGACGCTTCTGCTCGGCCTCCATCGCCTTGAAGACAGGGGTTTCCTCAAGCTTCGCGCGGATCCACAGCCCGAAGACGACCAGCACCCCGGAGAGCAGGAAGGCCACACGCCAGCCCCAGCTGGTGAACTGATCCTCCGTCAGCATGGCGCCGAGAGCGGCGAGTACACCATTGGCCATCAGGTTGCCGGCGGGCGGGCCGATCTGGGCGGCCGAGGCGAAGAAGCCGCGCCGGCGCGGATCGCCGAACTCGCTGGAGAGCAGTACGGCCCCGCCCCACTCGCCGCCGACACCGACTCCCTGGGCGAAGCGGAGGATGACGAGCGCGATGGGCGCGGCCACGCCGATCGTGGCGTAGGAGGGGAGCAGACCGATCAGGAGCGTCGCGGCCCCGATCAGGACGAGGGTCGCGATGAGGACCTTCTTGCGGCCGATCTTGTCGCCGAGGCGGCCGAAGACGAAGCCGCCCAGGGGCCGGGAGACATAGCCGACGGCGTAGGTGGAGAAGGCGAGGAGCGTGCCGGTGGCGGGGTCCTCGGAGGGGAAGAAGACATCGCCGAAGACCAGCGCGGCGGCCACGGAGTAGATGGCGAAGTCGTACCACTCCAGGGCGGTCCCGGTGAGGCTGGCGAAGAAGGCGCGGCGGACCGCGGACCCGCCCAGCGATTGCGTTTCCATTCCCTTACCCCTGCTCGTGTCCATGTTCGTGCTGTTCTTCACGATGTCCGTCCTTGCTGAGGTGCGCTATCGACCTTCCGGCATACTTCTTGTATACAGGTCGTATGCGCAAGCCTTCCGCGCAAAGTTAACCTCGCCGATACCGCGATCGATGTGGAGAAACCCCATGGCGCTGCTGACCTTCGAACTGCCCGACGGCACCACCAGGCGCGTCGATGTCGTCCAGGTGCTCAACGCCGGATACGCCGGCCGCAGCCAGGACGATGTCGCCGCGCACGTGGCGGAACTCGCCGAGCTGGGGGTGCCCGCGCCGTCCGTGACGCCCGCGCTCTACCCGGTCGCCCCGTATCTGGCCCAGCACACCGACCGGGTCAGCGTCCAGCACGGACGCACCTCGGGCGAGGCGGAATGGGCCCTGGTGGTGGACGGCGAAGGGGAGCTGCTGCTGACGGCCGCCTGCGACCACACGGACCGTGAGCTGGAGGTGCACGGTGTGGCGTGGAGCAAGAACGCGGGCCCGGATGTCCTCGCCCGGCGCGCCTGGCGGCTGGCCGACGTACAGGACCGGCTGGACGCGCTCACCCTGCGGGCGTGGGTGACCCACACCGGCTCCGGGGAGGAGAACCTCATCCAGGACGGCACGCTGGCGGAGCTGCTCACTCCGGGGTACTGGGCCGAGGTGCTGCGGGAACGCGGCGATCTGGTGCCGGGTACGGTGCTGATCTCCGGCACCATCCCCATGGCCGAGGGCGTGGACCAGTTCGCCGACCGCTGGCGGGTCGAGCTGGGCGACGCGGCCACGGGGGACGTGATCGAGCTGGGCTACGACGTGGTGCGGATGCCGGCGCCCATCGGCTGAGCCGCCGTTGGCGTCGTCGCCTTTGGGGAGGGGCCGGGGTGGGACCCGTACGGGATGTACGGGATCCCGTCCCGCTCACCTCGAAGCGTCAGATCACCTCTTCCAGCTCCTGGAGAAGCTTGCGCTTCGGGCGGGCGCCGACCATGGACTTCACCGGTTCGCCCGCGCGGAACACCATCAGCGTCGGCATCGCGAGGACCCCGTACCGCGCCGTGACCTCGGGGTTGGTGTCCACATCGAGCTGGACGACCTTGAGCCGGCCCGCCTGCTCCCCCGCCACGGCGCTCAGCACCGGTGCGAGCTGCCGGCACGGACCGCACCAGTCGGCGGTGAATTCCACGAGCACGGGGAGTCCGGCCCCGAGCACCTCGTTGTCGAAGTCCGTGTCCGTCACGGCGTCGACACCGTCTATCACGATCATTTCGCTGTCTCTCCTCGATTGGTACGACCGAATTCACGCGCGCTCGTATGCGGTGTCAGTTCGCACAGCGGCTCAGGACCGCCCGGCACCTCCGCCCGGTCCGCCAGCCCGGCCCGCGCCGCCTCCGCCTGCGCGAGCTGCGCCCCGACCCGGGCCCGTACCGACTGAAGCTCACCGATCAGCCCGTCCAGCTCGCCGAGCTTGCGGCGGTAGACGGCGAGCGAGGCGGGACAGGAGTCCCCGGCCGGATGCCCGGCGCGCAGACACTCCACGAACGGCCGCGTCTCCTCCAGGTCGAACCCGACGTCCTGAAGGGTCCTGATCTGCCGCAGGAGGCGCAGATCGCTCTCGTCGTAGGTGCGGTAACCGTTGACCGCCCGCCGGGCGGGCAGCAGTCCGCGTGACTCGTAGTACCGCAGAGTCCGTGTGGTCGTCCCCGCCCGCTCCGCCAGCTCGCCGATTCGCATGTCTTCGACCGTAATCCTTGACGCCGAGGTCAAGGCAAGCCGAGGTCAAGGCAAGGAGAAAGGCATTGACGCTCTGCCCCGGCGCCGCTACAAGACGTACTGAGAGCGCACTGAGAGCGCTCTCAGTCCAGTCTTCTCAGTCCCCCTCGTCAGTCCCCCTCGGCACCATCCGCACCGGAGGTGTTCCTTGAGAACGAGTCCCGTCAGAGCCACTCCCCGCACCCCCAGCACCCCCCGCACTCCCCGCGCCGCCCGCACTCCCCGCACTCCCCGCGCCGCCCGCACGCCTCTCATCGCCGCGATCCTCGCCATGACCGTCGCGCTCGCCGGGTTCATCGGCGTCACCGGCGCCGGCACCGCCCAGGGCGCGATACCGCCCGCTCCCGGCTGGAACCTCCAGTGGAGCGACGACTTCAACGGCGCGGACCGTACCCCGCCCTCCCCCGCCGACTGGCAGACCGACACCGGCCACGGCTACCCCGGCGGTCCCGGCAACTGGGGCACCGGCGAGATCCAGAACTACACCGCGAGCCCGGACAATCTGAGCCTCGACGGCAACGGAAACCTCCGTATCACCCCGCTCAGGGACGGCGCGGGCAACTGGACCTCGGCCCGGGTCGAGACCCGGCGCGCCGACTTCAAGGCTCCGGCGGGCGGCACCCTCCGTATCGAGGGCCGTATCCAGATGCCGAACGTGACGGGCGAGGCCGCGCTCGGCTACTGGCCCGCCTTCTGGGCCCTCGGCTCGCCGTACCGGGGCAACTACTGGAACTGGCCGGGTATCGGTGAGTTCGACATCATGGAGAACGTCAACGGGATCAACTCCGTCTGGGGCGTGCTGCACTGCGGGGTGAGCCCGGGCGGCCCCTGCAACGAGACCACCGGACTCGGCGCCAACCGCGCCTGCCCCGGGGCCAGTTGCCAATCCGCGTTCCATACCTACCGCTTCGAGTGGGACCGCGCGGTCACCCCCAACGAGCTGCGCTGGTACGTGGACGACCAGCTCTTCCACACCGTGCGGCAGAACCAGATGGACGCCGGTACCTGGGCCAATATGACCGAGCACGCCGGGTACTTCATCCTCCTCAACGTGGCGATCGGCGGGGCGTTCCCCGACGCGCTCGGCGGCCGGACCCCGACCGCGGCGACCGTCCCGGGGCGCCCCATGCTCGTCGACTACGTGGCCGTCTGGACCCGTGGCGGCACACCCCCGACGGATCCCCCGACCGACCCGCCTCCGTCGGGTTCCGCCACGCTGTACGCGCGGACGGGCGCCGGACTCGGTGACTCCACCGGCTCGGCCTCCTCGGCCACCCTCGCCACGGCGGGCGGCGCCAACTACGACGGCACACCCCACACCCCGCAGGTCTTCACCTCCAGCGGGATCACGCGTACGTACAACGGCGGCGTCACGCAGTTCGACCTGTTCGTGGACTCGGGGACATCGGTCGGCAACGGCCAGCAGGTGAGGGTGAGTTACGACCGTACGGGCGATGGCACCTGGGACCGTACGGAGACCTACGAGTACTTCGCGACCGATCCGGTGTCCGGCTATGAGCACTACACCCAGGCCAGGGGCCTGAAGTCGGCCACCGGATCGCATGGCGACCTGGTCAACGGGAAGGTGAGGATCGAGGTCTGGAACGCCATCGGCACCGGCGCGAGCACGCTGGGGATCGGCAACCAGTCGGTGATCCGGATCCCGTTCGCCTGACGCCGTTCTCCCGTTCGCGCGGCGCGGTTCTCCCGTTCGCCTGACGCGGTTCTCCCGTTCGCCTGACGCGTATCAACGTCAGCCAACGCGGTTCGGCGTCGCCCGACGCGGCACCAGCAGGCCGGTACGGACCGCCGCGTCCGTACCGGCCGGGCATGGGCGGCGGGACTCAGCCGCCGGATCGCGGGGCGGTGATCCGCGCCTCGACCGGAATGTTCCGGTACCAGAAGCCGCACAGCCCCTCCCAGATCTCCCGTTCGGCCGCGCTGCTGAGCACCTCGGGCGCGGGCGCGGGCGCGGGCTCGGGCGGCGGCTGCTGCCGCTCCGCGGGTCCCGCCTCCGGCGTGGGCGGCCGGCCGCCGTGCCGGGCCGTGTCCAGCAGCAGACCCCGGTAGAGGTCGAAGGCCACACGGAGCTGCTGCCCGTGCACCACGGCGGCGGCGAGCGCGGCCCGGTAGCCGGTCAGCGCACTGAGCGCGCCGGCCACGGAACAGACGGCGGCGAGCCAGGGCGCGCCGCCCACCGCCACCGTGCAGACCGGGGCGGCGACGGTGAACACCACGGACAGCGCGGCGGCGGCGAGCGCGGCGTCGAGCCGGGCCCGGCTCGACGCGAACGTGCCGGTGAACGGGGCGGGCAGCAGCGGGAACAGCCGGGGCCAGACGAGCACGGCGTCGATTCCGTACCGGGTACGGGGGTAATCCTCGGCGCCGCGCAGGACATTGCCGAGGCGCGTCGACAGTACGGGCACGCCGGGCAGCGGGTAGTGCAGATAGAGCGTCTCGTACGCGTCCGGGCCGCCCGCCCGTACATCGCCGCGCAGCTCCGCGCGGGCCCGTTCGTGACGGCTCGCGCGTCGCGCCCCGAGCCGTCGGCCGAAACGCCCCGGCCAGTACCCCTCGGCCCAGCGCAACAGGGTCACCCGGTGGGCGGCCAGCAGGGCGGTGAGGAGGGTGACGGCGAGGACGAAGCCCGCCGCGTGAACGGTACGCACGCTCGCGGGCCGGTCGCTCCAGGTGGCGATGGCCGTACCGAGTCCGGTGCCTGGCCCCGTACCGAGCTCGGCGGCAGAGCTCGCTTCCGTGGCCGCTTCAAGAGTGATCCCGAGGAGGACGGCCGAGAAGACGAGAGCGGGGAGGGCCGAGGTGAGGAGCAGGCGCCGGCTCGTACCCGCCAGCGCGTCCCGGAACACGTCCGCGATCACGTCCTCACCCTCGTATCCCTCGTACGGAGAGAATCAACGGGTGCGCGGACCCCGCACCGCCGGGCCCCGGGCACTGCGGGGGATCGTCGGGGTCGTAGAAGTGCAGCGCGTTGACACGGCCGCAGCCGTCGAACGCGCAGACGACATGGGCGTGCGGGGTGCGGTGTGTGCCGCACAGACAGCCGTCGTCGCCGGTGACCGCGCCCCCGCCCGCGCGTACGGGGCCGCCGGGGAAGCGGTCCTGCCGGAGATACGCGTCGACGGTGGCGCGTTCCAGTACGCCGGTGACCGCGCCGCTCGCGTGGTCCATCACCACGGCGGCGTCGGGGCTGAGTTCGAGCAGATGGAGCAGGGCCGACCCCTCGATCACGTCCTGAAGGGTGGCGGAGCCGGAGAGCACCACGGCGGGCATGTGCCGAGGGGCCGCACCGGGGGTGCGGACGGCGAGGGTGGTGGGTGTTCCGTCGGCCGACAGCCCGATCAGATAGCGGCAGTCCTGAATATCCTGATCGCCAGGGCCGTGCACCGTGGCGAAATCGGGACTGGCCAGCTCCGCCAGCAGGGTGCGCGCGGGAAGTGGGGTCATCGGGCGTCTCCTACCAGGACGAACGGGGCCCAGAAATAAGGGTGTTCGAAGGGACGGCGGGCGCCGTGGCCGACGCCTCCCCTCGCCTCGGCACTGGCGAGCAGCCGCGACCAGAGCACCATCAGCTCCCTTCGCTCAGGACTGCCGCTCGGGGTGCGCTCCTTGAGCCGTGCGAACCTCCGCTTCGCGGCGGCGAGATCACCGGACTCGCAGATCAGCCGGAGCAGCGCCGCCTCGTACGCCGCCCTCTCGGCGGCTCCGGCCTCGTCGTGGTCGCGGACGTGAGCATCGTCCGCCTGGACGTCGGTCCGGGCATCGGCCTGGGCGTCGGTCCAGGCGTTGACCTGGGCATCGATTCGGGCATCGGCCCGGGCATCGGCCCGCGCGAGAGCGTCCTCGCACCATCGCACGGCGGCGTCGGTGGTCATCCCGCGTACCGTCGCCCGTGCCTCATGCAGCGCCCGCCCGCGCGGCGCCCCCGCCACCAGCAGATCGTAGAAGCGCTCCATGAACAGCGCGGTGGACAGATCGTCCACCTGCCACTGCGTGACCAGGACGGACTTGGCCCCGGCGATCAGGAACGCCCGTGCGAGACCGAGCCGTTCATCACCGGGGCGTCCTCTGCTCTCCCCGCTCCGGCAGGCGCTGAGGGTCACCAGATCCGCGCGGATACGCAGCCCCAGCAGATCGTCCATGGTCAGCGGTCCGTCGGCGCAGCTGATCGCGCTGCCGGCGATGTCGTCGGGTGCCAGGACGCCATGGCAGGCGAAGTGCACGGCCGTCGCCTCCGAGTGGACGAGCCGGTCCAGGACCGTCCGCCGGGTGACCCGGTCGCCGGAGAGTACTTCGGCGCGCTCACCGAACGCCCCGGCCATGGAGCGGGCCTCCGCGCGCGCGTGAACCAGCGGCTGATCGGAGCGTGAGTCGGCGAAGACACACAGACCGCGCGGGGCGGGCGGGGCGGTGTCCCGGTACAGGTCCGCGAGGAGGGAGGCGCTCTGCACCACCTGAACGGGGTTGCGAACGGCCAGCGGCACACCGCCGGTGGCCACCGCGTGGAGGGGGACCTCGTGCAGTACGCCGTGCGGCACCAGGCACACCGGCTCCCCCGGCTCGCTGTGGCGCGTCACCGTCTCGACCAGCGCTCCGAAGTCCGTATCCAGCCTTTCCTGATCGAAGGCCGCGGCCGATGTCATCCGCCCGAAGCTGTTCAGGGCGTCGGGCAGCGTCAGGTCGGGGGGCAGTTCCCTCTCCTCGACCACCGGCGATGACGTACCGGAACGGACGAGGAAGACGACGACCCGGGCATGGAACACATAGAAGCTGACGAGGAGACCGCGCTGTCCGCCGCGCCGCTCGAATTCTCGTAGTACGGCGGTCAGTTCGGCGTAGTCGACAGTCGCCGAGGAGCCGCCGGCGGTCATCCGGCCGGGGCGCAGCAGTTCCAGCAGCACCCGCGAACGGTCCCGTTCGCTGTGGTCGAAGGCCACTGCCCACTGCGGCGCGGGCAGACCGGGAATGTACCCGCGTTCCGGCCCGGTGAGGAGGAGGATCAGGCGGTTGTAGTGGGAGGCCTGATAGTCGATACGCCGGTCGCCGTCGGCGATTCTGCCGCGGCGCGATTCCTCCATCCGGACGAGTTCGCTCCAGCGTGCGTAGGCGGCGGGCCAGTCCTTCTCCTCCTCGTCGATCGAGGCGAGCAGCTCCAGTGCTTCCACCTGAAGGGCGATGTCGCTGGACTTCTTCCGTGCCCGCTCCAGCAGCCACCGCGCTGTACGGAACCGGCCCACGGGGGCCAGGAGTTGGGCGTGCCACACCATCTTCCAGGCCGTGCCGATACTGGCGACGGACTCGCCGTAGTAGTTGATGCCGTCGACGTTGAGGCCCGGCCGGTCGACCGCGCCCGAAGCCTCGCCCGACCCCGTACCGGGGGCCCGCGTCCAGCTACGGTTCAGCTCACCGGACTCGAACCACTGCTGATGCACGCGCCAGCTCATGCGCTCGAAGCGCCTCACCCCCGCGTCGGGCACCGCCGGTACGACAGCCCGTGGAAACCATCCCTGCCCCTCCGCGCGCCACTGGATGCTCCCTTTCGACGCGAGCATCTCGGCGGCCTCGGCCTGCTCATGGAACGCGACCCGTTCGGGTGCGCCGGAGCGCGCGGCGTTCGCCAGGTACCGATGGGCGAACGGTGACATCCAGGCCGCGCCCCGGCCGTCCTCGGTGAGGGGGCGCAGCACATCGCGCACGGCGAGGTAGTCGTTGCGCAGCCTCCCCGCCCACTGGAACCGTGCCACGGCGGCGAAATCGGCATATCCGGCCGCCTCCAGGTCCTCGACGGCGGCGGCGCTCCGTGCGACGGCGTCCTCGACAGCGCCCTCCCCGTCGGCGACCGCGGCGAACGAGAACGAGACCGTGCCGCGTGCTGCCAGATGCAGGCGCCACAGTTCCTCGCGGCGCTCCTCTCCGATGCCCGGTTCCGCGCGGAAGGCGGCCTCCGCGGCGAGCAGCATGGAGTCGCACAGCCGTAGATAGCCGGGGGCGTTGCGTCGGCCGGTCCGGGTATCGGGCGCTGCGGTGGCGTGCGCCGCCAGCAGGATCAGCAGGGTGTAGTCGGGCGCGCCGGACCCCTCCGACCGGTGGGTCCCGTGGATCCTGGCGATGAGCCGGTCCTGTACCCAGGACTCTACGAGCGCGTCTCCGAGCGAGGCCCACTTCTTCGCCATCGTCGCCGAGTGAAGCATCACCGGTCCGAAGTCGTTCAGCCACCACCGCACGGTGAGCGCGATGACGAGTTCGGCGAGAATCACCACCAGGGCGGCATGGACGAGCTCGGGCCTCGGTGCGGCGACCCCGGCCAGGAACAGCGGGAGAGCACCGGCGCAGCAGACGGCGCGCACCAGCTGAACGGGGAGCAGAAGAACGGTGGCCACGACCACGCACCCGCTCCGGCCGAACCGGGCACCGGACCTCGGCTGCGGCCAGAGCATGGTGGCGAGCCCCAGGTCCTGCGGTGCCATCAGGGCGGCCAGCACGGTCAGCCCGGCCAGCAGCAGCCCACCCGCCCAGCCGGTGAGCCCCGGCCGCCCCAGCCACTGCGCCACGAGCCACTCGCCGGCGGAGCCGTGCGCGAACACGATGACTCCCACGAGGGGGCCGGCCAGCGCGAATTGGTGGATGGCGCGCCCGTACCGTGGCAGATGCCGGCCGGCGTCGCTCCGTACCAGCCCAAGGACCATCAGCAGCCCGACAGAGAGCGGAAAGAGCCCACGGGCGGCCCCCGGAACATCGTCGACCGAGGGAATCAGCACCAGCGGCGACAGAATCGCGACGCCTCTGGCAGGCCCGGCCAGAGAGTTCAGACACCCCAAGGCCTGAACGTCCACCGCGGGCGACTCCGGGTCCGTGGCTGGTCGCGAGGCCGACATACTCCTCCTTGTTCCCCTGCTCCCCTGCTCCCTCTGTACTCGCCCTGCCTTACACGGCCCGTCCGAGCCGGGCCGACGACCAGCCCGGAACCCACTCCTCCGCCGGACTCGCCATCACTGCCCCTTCATCCACTGGGAAGCCCCGAAGAGGACGGTGAACCCGCCCAGCGCGACGGTCCACACCGACAGCCACATCGGCGCGTCCATGACGAAATTCCCTACGCCCATCACGACGAGCGCGAACCCCTGAATCAGTTGCTGCTTTGCCGACATGCCGTTCCCCCGGCCGTGAGCCGCACCGGCCCACTCCTGAACTCGTTGCGAATGACGCCTCGTTGGGCCGAGGGTGGCAGACACCACCGCCACGCGCGGCGGAACGCGCGACAACCACCCCTTTGGGTAAGGGGCGAGCCCCCCGGCCCCGATCCAGTGAGGCATCGATGCCCGTACGTTCCACAGCCGAGGAAGTAGACGCCTGGCTGACAGAAGCCGGATGGCACCCGGGACGCGACGCCGGCGAGGACGCCTGCGCGGCGATCGCGGCCGTGATCGAGCGATACCGTTCGTACGGTGTGGAGATCGAGCCCTCCGCGCCTGCCGTCGCTTTCATCCGGGAACACGCGTTCCTTCGAGCCGTCATCGACACCGCTCCGGAGAACTACGCGATCTTCACGCCGCGTCTCGTCTTCAAGGGGGACGCGGGAGAGATCTCCGAACTGGCCGCGGATCTCGGCACGAAGCTCTTCCCGGTCGGATACGACACGTACGACGGCTCGACCGTACTCATGGACGAGACCGGTCGGTTCTTCCTCTCGCATCACACCGGGGCGTATTGCCTCGGACGGGAGAAGTACGAGGCACTGATGAGCCTGACGGCCGGCGAGATGGAGGACGCGGAGGACTACTTCCTCTGACCTCGCCCTGGCGTGGCCGCGTCACCCCCCTCTCCCCCACGGTGTACCTGGATGACGCCAAGGACAACTACCTTGTCCAGGGTTGGAAGGTGCTGGACAAGGAGCGCTTGGCTCAGTTGGAGATCCCCGAACACGAGACGGTGGTGGAGATCCCCCGGCGTATGGCGCAGTTCTTCTTGGAGGTGAAGGGTGACGACGGTTCCCACGTTTGACGAGCTGTTCCATGCCTGCCACAGCTCGGCAGTTCATCTGGAGATGCGCGACGGCTACATGCGGTCGGACCCCGCCTTCGTCGACTGGAGCGCGGGACTCAAGATCGACCCGGCGGATCGCTGGGCCGACTGGCTCGGGCTGGTATCCGCGGCGACGGACCGCGGGGTCCAGGTACGCCGCGCACGCATCGTTTCCGAACCCGTCAGTGACTACATCCGCTTCGAGTACGAGGTCACGGAAGGGCTGAACATCGCCGCCGGGGAGAAGGTCCGCTGGCTTCCTCGCCGTCGGGCAACGGACATCGCTCTTCCCGGCAATGACTTCTGGCTGTTCGACGAGAGTCTCGTTCTCGTCAACCATTTCGACGGGGAGGGCGACTCGCTGGAGCACGAGGTGACGGCCGACCCCGAAGTCGCAAAGCTGTGCGCCTCGGCATTCGAGACCGTTTGGGAGCGCGCGACACCGCACGAGAAGTATCGGCCGACACGATAGTTGGCCGAAGCGAACGAACTCCGTGAGCCATGAAACCCTCTCCGCGGTCGTCGTCGACACCACCGCCGTCCTCATCGAGCGTCAAAGACGCCACAAAGGCTCTGGGCCGGCGCCTGCGCGAGATCAGGAGAGACGCCGGGCTCACGGCTCGATCCTTGGCCCAGCGAGCGGGTTGGCATGAATCGAAGTGCTCCCGCTTCGAGAACGGGAGCCGACGTCCTTCCGAGGCCGACTTGAGAGCATGGGCGCTGTACTGCGAAGTACCGCAACTCGCGGAGGAACTGGTGACCGCGGCGCGCGGCATCGAGGGAAGTTATGTCGAATGGCGTCGCATGGAGCAGGCTGGACTCAAACACGCTCAGGAATCCGTGCTTCCCCTCTGGGAGCGGACTCGGCGCTTTCGTATCTACTCCTCCTGGCTCATCCCGGGCCCGATGCAGACAGCGCCCTACATCGAGGCTCTGCTGACATCCATCCGCGATCGCCGACACGTCATCGACGATGTGGAATACCCAAATCCAAAGCGCAACCCAAACCGGCTCTTCACAGATGAGAGTGTGGTTCTCGCCGCTGGGACCGGCGCGTCGGTGACGGGACAGGCGTCGAGGTCTCCCGAGGATGGACGTTCTCACACTGCCCATCTGGACGCTCTCGACATGCCCGACGCTACCGTCGCGGCACGCCCCGATCATGGGTTCACGCGCGCTGATCTGACCACGTTCTGCCGTCTCGATGAGCTCGGACTCAAGGTGACCGGCCAGCGCCTCGCACCCGACCGGGCCGTGCTCGCCTGTCGGGTCCTGGAACCCGACCAGTGGTGCCGCCGCTGCGGTGGCGAGGGGACCGTGCGTGACACGGTGACCAGGCGGCTCGCACACGAGCCGCTCGGCTGGCGGCCCACGACGTTGGCGGTCACGATCCGCCGCCGCATCGCGCGGTCCCTGTCGCTCGAAGTCCCGACAGCGGACGACAGTCGCTGACCGGTCTCGTGTCGCCGGACGAGGATAGCGATCACAGCGATCCGGATTTCCCTCAGCTAGGACCTTCTGCGTTTTCGAGCTTGGCCCAAATCCGGGTGATGGCAGCAATGTCATCGTCGTCGAGGGGATCGACGAAGTGTCTCTTGACCGAATCCTCGAAGGTTCGTCTGACCGTCTCGGCGAAGTGCCGTCCGCTTTTGGTGAAGCTGATGAGCGATACGCGCCCGTCGCCTTGGTCGGCGCCACGCTGGAGGTGCCCGGCATCGATCAGATTCTGGACCAACCGTGATGCTCGCGTGGGGCTCACGCTGACAAGTTCGCCAGACAGAACTCGAACCGACTGAGGCTCGGTTTCCAGGAGCCAGCACAGGATCTCGACGGTGCTGAACGAGATCTTGTGCTGGTCCATCAGCGCGGCGTCGATCCGCCCGGTAACCGTGGCGTGGGTGAACAGCAGCGCAAACCAGCCCTTGACTTGGTCCGGGGAAATGATTCGCGGTTGCGACACGGGTGCCTTCACACCCAGCAGCATACCCGGAAACTGAGTGCCCTCCCAGTTAGGTGCGTGCGCACGCATCTGGTACGGTGAGCGTGTAGTCACGAACGGGAGAACAGTCCCGTTTGCGGAGCGCCTCGCACAACCGGCGCGTACTCGCCGGCCCGCGTGCCCCGCAGGGTCCGCGCACCGTTCGGCCGTTCGGCCGACAGAAGGATGAAGGTCAACATGCCCAAACTTGATGGCAAGGTCGCCGTGATCACTGGAGCAACCTCTGGGATGGGGTTGGCGACGGCCAAGTTGTTCGTGACCGAAGGCGCCGACGTGTTCATCACCGGACGAGACAGGCGCAGACTGGATGAGGCGGTCGCCTCCATCGGCCACAACGTGACGGGCGTACAGGCGGACTCGGGAAATCTCGACGACCTGGCTCGCTTGGCCGAGACCGTGCGGGAGCGTCACGGACGAGTCGACGTCCTATTTGCGAGCGCCGGCCTCGGATCGGTTTCGGACCCGCTGGGAAGCATCACCCCGGATACGTTCGATGCGCTGGTGGGCGTGAACTTCCGCGGCACTGTGTTCACCGTTCAGTACCTGCTGCCGCTGATGAGCGACGGTGCGTCGATCATCCTGAACGGCACGACCAGCGCGACCAAGGGCATTCCCGGTGCCGGGGTCTACTCGGCGAGCAAGGCCGCCGTGCGTTCACTCGCCCGCACCTGGGCCGCGGAGCTGAAGGTCCGCGGCATCCGGGTGAATGTCGTCAGTCCCGGTTCGATCGACACCGCGCTCTTCAGCACCGTATCCCCCGAGATTCGCGAGCAGATCACCGCCGCCATCCCGCTGGGACGGCTGGGAAGCAGCGAGGAAATCGGGGCTGCTGCGCTGTTCCTGGCCTCCTCGGACGCCAGCTTCGTCACCGGCGCAAACCTGGTCGTCGACGGCGGGTTCAGCCAGATCTAACAGCGCGCGACGACCAGAGAAGCGCCTCATGTCGGCGCTCCGACCTAACCGCACCAGGGGCAGAGAAAATGAGCAGTAACGAGCCCTCCAGGGCCCCCGTGTCTCAGTCGTCGCGAAAGCCGACGCAGCGCAATCGACGGTTCCACGCAATCCGTACCACGAGCGACGGTGGATGGCTCTGGGCGTCGTCGTCACCGCCCAGATCATGATTCGCCGTCGCCGTCGCGGTCGGGCAGATGGGCGTCGAACCGCGCGACGCCGGCACCGCCGGGGCGCTCAACAATGTCTCACAGCAGCTCGGCTCAGCGCTCGGCGTCGCCTTGATCAGCACCTTCGTCGCCACCGCAACCCAGCCTTCACCACGAGGCCGGCCAGCCCGAGCCTCTCGACGGAATCGTCAGCGCCCTGATCTGACAACACGCCGTGGGCGACGACGTCGCGCGTCGCGGCTGACCACACACGAACGACTGAAGGAGACATCGATGGCTGACTACGGTCATCCCCTGCGTTTCGCAACATTCATTGGTCCCACGAACTCCCCGGCGACCCGTCCGGTCGAGTTGGCGCAGCTCAGTGAGCGGCTCGGTTTCGACTTCGTGACCTTCCAGGATCATCCCTACCAGTCGAGCTTTCTCGATACCTGGACTCTGCTGAGCTGGGTGGCCGCACGGACCGAGCGCATCGGTCTGTCTGGCAATGTGCTCAACTTGCCGCTGCGTCAGCCCCCCGCCGTGCTCGCCCGCGCGGCCGCCAGCCTCGACCTGCTCTCCGGTGCTCGGATCAGCCTCGGGCTCGGGGCCGGCTTCTACTGGGATGCGGTGCAGGCGATCGGCGGACGTCGATTGACCCCGTTGCAGTCAGTGGCGGCGTTGAGCGAGGCGATCGACGTGATCCGCGGGGTGTGGGACGCCGACGGGCCCGGACGACTGGATGTCGACGGGGAGTTCTATTCGGTCCACGGCGCCGAGCGCGGACCCGCGCCCGCACACGAGATCCCGATCTGGCTCGGAGCCCACAAGCCGAAGATGCAGGGCCTGGTGGGACGTAAGGCCGATGGCTGGTTGCCGTCGCTGCCGGTCATGGAGCCAGGCGGCCTCCAGAAGGGAAACGCGATCATCGACGACGCCGCGCGGGCTGCTGACCGCGACCCCCGCGAGATCACCCGGCTGCTGAACATCTTCCCGAGTCAGCAGACCGCGGAGGAACTGGCCCAGTTGGCCGTCGAGGACGGTGTCAGCGTCTTCATCCTGGCCAGCGACGACCCGGACGTACTCGAACGCTTCGCCGCGGAAACCATCCCAGCCGTACGCGAACACGTCGCCCGCGAACGCTCTTAGCACTCCGCCCTGCGCGGCCAATGCTCTCGACGCAGCCCACCACACCGGCAAGACCCCTATTACCCAGCAGTTGATCGATAGACAGCAAAGGAAAACGTCATGACCACCATCAGCATCATCGGCTCGGGCAACATGGCCACCGCCATCGGCACCCGGGCGGCGAAGCACGGCCACACCATCGAGCTCATGAGCCGCAACACCGTCAAAGCACAGGCGCTGGCCGACCAGATCGGCAATGGAGCCACCGTCGGCGTGTTCGGTGCAACGCCGGCAGGTGACATCGTCATCGTGGCCGTCCCGTACACCGGCGCAGTCGACGCGGTCATTCGCTACGACGGCGCGTTGGCCGGCAAGATCCTCGTCGACATCTCCAATCCCTTCAACACCGACGCCGACGGGCTCGCGACTACCCCAGGTCGCTCGGCGGCCCAGGAGATCGCCGCTGCCGCCCCCGAGGGCACACCGGTCGTGAAGGCGCTGAACTCGATATTCGGCCACGTCCTCGCTCACGACAAGCCCCTGGACGCGTTTCTTGCCGGCGACGACGCAGAGGCGAAAGCCCAAGTCGCGGCGTTTCTGAAGAGCATCGGCATGCGGCCTCTCGACGCCGGAGGGCTCCAGATGGCGTCGGTCCTTGAATGGACCGGCCTCCTGCTCATGGGGCTGGCCCGCCACGGCGCCGGCTTCGACATCGCCCTCGGCGCAGAACTCAACTGAATACCTGGCTGTCTCGGCTGCCCCGTGCTGATCGGGTGAGGTAGTCGGGCGGCTGTGTGACTGGCACGGCCTCGGTGATCCGAGGGCGACCGGTGTTCGAGGACGTCGTTCCTAGGCCGACATCGAGCAGTAGCAACGACACAGTAGGTGCTTTCGAGAAGGGAAGCAGAACTATGACAACGGTTGGATTCATCGGAAGTGGGCAGATCGGGAGCGCCGTCGCGCGGCTCGCCATCGAAGCCGGGCACCGGGTGGTGCTGAGTAACTCGCGCGGTCCCGAAACGCTCGCGGACTTGATTACGGAACTGGGGCCGCAGGCGTCGGCCGCGTCGAGCACGGATGCCGCGGCGGCCGGCGACATCATCGTGGTAGCGGTGCCAGTCAGGGCCTTTCCTAGGCTGCCCGCCGCGCCACTGGTCGGGAAAACAGTCATCGATACTTGCAACTACGGCCCCGAGCGGGATGGGCCCATCCCCGAACTCGACGACAAGTCGCTGACTTCGAGCGCACTACTGCTGCGCTATCTCCCGGACGCCGTGCTGGTGAAGGCGTTCAACAACATCTTCTTCAAGCACCTGCTGTCACTCGGCCGCCCTGTAGGAGCGGCCGACCGCTCCTACCTGCCGATCGCCGGCGACTCCACTGAGGCCAAGGCGACGGTGGCCGAGTTCATCGACTCGATCGGCTACAGCGTGGTGGACACAGGACCGCTGGCCGACAGCTGGCGGCAGGAGACGAGCACGCCGGTGTGGGGGACGCCATATGGACCGTACTCGGAAGAGGAAGGCCGGCCGGTCGGCGCGAATGCGATCCGCGCCGCCCTGGCCAGGGCCACGCGGTAACCGCAAGTCGGCGCGCGCCGCAGCACTTCTCGCTGCTCCCGCAAGGCCCATGAACGCGTGCAGCAGGTGCACAAGCCGGTCCCATACAGGGGCCTGAGGAAGCGGGCCGTCGACGTGCTCGCCTGTCGGGTCCTGGAACCCGACCAGTGGTGCCGCCGCCAAGCTGTCACGTCGTGGGCTGCGGTGGGCGCTGGAGGCTCTGGTAGCCCGGCACCTCGCCGTCGCCCGCGTCGCCGAGGGCCTCGGCGACGCGTGGAACACCGCCAACGACGCCGTGGCCGCTGGACTACGCCGCGGCGGGCATCCCGCCGGATGTCGGACCGGCGAATCGGCGAGCTGCCATCGCCACCGGCAAGATCCCCCTGGCCTCCACGGCATCGTGGCCGATGTTCCAGGACCTGCTGCGCCCGGTTCTCCTGTCCGGCCCGGACGACCGGCCCACGGCCGCCGAACTCGCCACCATCCTGGAGGGCGCGTGATCGATCTGCGGGAGCTGACTCCGGACGACGCACGAGCCGTACGGAAGATCTACAGCGGCCGGTCGGTGCACTTCCTCGGCCGGGGAGTCATGGGCGAGGACGAAGCCACGGCATACGTCGGCAACGCGTTGATCTGGTCGACGCACCAGCCACGCCTGCGGTATGTCCTCGGCGTCGACATGGACGGCGACCTGGTGGGTGTCGTCAAACTCAACGTGACGGAAGGCGTTGGCCGCCTGAGCTACATCCTGCGTCAGAACACCTGGGGACGCGGGTACGCCACGGACGCCGTGTCCGGGCTGCTGGCTTTCGCCTTCGGCCCACTGGCCCTCCCCGCCGTACACGCGAAGCACCAGGTGCAGAACCGAGCTTCCGGCAGGGTGCTCCTGAAAGCCGGTTTCACGCACACCGGCACGGCGCACGGATTCTCGTCGTACGCGGTGAAGCGCACAGGCGAACCGACGTCGGCGGGCTGTGTCCGGGAAGGGGTTCGGTGACGTTCTGACGGGTGGGTGGCCGGAAGAGATTCTTTCGTCGCGCCCGCTGTCGATCCCGGCGGCTACGGTGTCTCCGGGGAGGGGGCACCATGATGGAGACGGTCTTTCACAGCGATGACCTGCCGCCGATGGAGCGGCTGGCTCGCTTCGACGCGTTTCAGGTCGACAGTCCGCATCCGATGCGGGTGGAGAGCGGCGAGCCGACGCGGTTCAGTGCCACGGCGCGTGCGCTGGATCTCGCGGCCGTGAATGTCGTCGAGCTGACCTGCTCGCCCTCGGACGTACGGCGCACACCGCGGCTGATCCGGCGGTGCGACCCCGAGCTGTACTCGGTCGTCTTCGCCCTGCGCGGTGGGCTCGGCGTCGTCCAGGACACCCGCGAGGCGGAGTTGGGGCCGTTCGACTTCGCGCTGTACGACAGTTCGCGCCCCTTCGACGTGAAGATCGCCGCCAATCGCGGGACAGCCGCGCTCGTACGCGCCCATGTACCCCGCGCGCTGCTGCCCCTGCCCGCGGACCGGAGCGCGGCGCTGATGGCGGTGCCGCTGCCGGGCCGCGAGGGCGTGGGCTCGCTGCTCACCCAGTACCTCACCAGCCTGACCACCGACTCCGCCGCCTACCGGCCGGCCGACGCCCCCCGGCTGGGTACGGTCGCCCTCGACCTGCTGACCGCGGTGCTCGCCCACCACCTCGACGCCGACGCGCGCGTGCCGGACGATTCCCGGCAGCGTGCACTGCTGCTGCGCATCGAGGCGTTCGTACAACAGCACTTGCACGAACCCGAATTGTCACCCGGCGCCATCGCCGCGGCCCACCACATCTCCGTCAGCTATCTGCACCGCCTCTTCCGCGCGCGCGACGACACCGTCGCGGCCTGGATCCGCGGCCAGCGCCTCGAACGCGCCCGCCGTGACCTCACCGACCACACGCTGCGGACCGTACCCGTCCACCGGATCGCGGCCCGCTGCGGGTTCCCGGACCACTCCGCCTTCACCCGCGCCTTCCGCGCCGCCTACGACCTCCCGCCCCGGGACTACCGCCGCCAGGCCCTCGACTCCTCGGCGTAGCCGGCTGTCGCGTGGCCGCCGTCTCCCCCGTGGACGGCGGCCACGGAGGCCGGCACTCGACAGCGCGATCTTCGCCTGCCGCACACCCATGATGTGCCGTGCCGCCTGTGCCGTCTTTGACGTGTGGTGCACGACCACTTGACGATGCGTACACGCCGGTGCGCCGGGTTCGTTCGGTACGGGAGGCCGGCTGCGCCGCCTCTAGAACCGCCCGTCGCTGAGGGCGCCGACGAAGGTCGTCCAGGTGCTGCCGCCGACCACGAAGGCGGGGCCGTGCGGGTTCTTGGAGTCGCGTACGGCCATGGCCCCGTCGGGAAGACGGGCGCCTTCAACGCACGCGCCACCGTGATCGTTGCTGTAGCTCGACTTGAACCAGTCGGCTCCGGTCAGCGCGTCAGCCATGGTCGTCATCGGAATCAAAGCTCCTTCATTGCTTTCTTGATCAAACTCAAGGATTCCTGAGGTCCGAGAGCGATGGCTTGTAGTTCGGTGAACGCTTCTTCGTGAAGCTCCACGTCCGACTGACGCCGACTCACCCAGGCATCGGCCAGGTTCTCGAAGTAGATGATCGGCTTCAGGGCGTCGCGGTCGTGGAACTGGAGCGTATGGAAGGCACCGTTCATTCCTGGATGGGCACCTGCCTTGAACGGCACCACTTGGACCCTGACATTGGGCAGGGAGGTCACCTCCGCGATATGGGCGAGCTGCGCCCGCATCACCTCCGCGCCTCCCACCTGCCGGTGTAGCACGGCCTCGCTGACGATCGCCGAGAATTTCAGCGGCGCTTCCCGGCGCAGCGCCTCCTGCCGTGTCATCCGCACCGCGACCATGCGCGCGATGTCCTCTTCGCTCAGCCCTTGATGCGCGTTCTCGTGGGTCGCGCGCACGTATGCCTCGGTCTGGAGCAGACCGGGGACGAACTCGGACTCGTAGTTGTGCAGTGCCACCGCCGTGGCCTCCAGGCCCAAGTACGCCCTGAAGCCGGGAGCGATGACCGGGCGGTACTCCGTCGACTGCCACCAGTCCCGCTTGCGCTTGGTGACCGCCGCGTATCCCTTCAGCAACTCCGTGGTCTCCGCGTCGGCCTCGAAGATCTGGCAGAGCGCCATGACATCGACCGGTTCGACGACCGAGTTCTCCCCTGTCTCCAGCCGGGTCAGCTTCGACGGACTCCAATAGAGCTTCCTGACGACCTGAGTTGAGGTCATCCCGGCCTTCTGCCGGAGATGACGCAGCTCGTTGCCCAGGTGCAAGCGGCACAGAGCCGGGGTTGCCGACTCGATGTCCGTGATCATCTGCCGTCCTCTCAGAGCACTGTCCAGTGTGTCGACGTTGCTTCCGCCTCCGCAAGGAACTTTCTGCGTCATAGCGGGAGCCACCGCGTGCCTGGGCGAACCCCCCTCCCCAGAGGGGCGATTCACGGCGATTCCCGCACGCAGAATTCGGCTGGAGAGTGCCAGCCGTAACGCATCTGATGCGACGCTATACCGACAGCTCACCCAGCGCAGTCGAATCGCTGCTTTGGGTGAGCACGCCGACCCATGCGGCAGTCCCCGGAGATCGACGACAAGGACTCTCGATGCCTCCCACCACGCACAGCGCAACTCCCGCCCCACCCACCGCAGTCGGCATAGAGGACGCCGTGCGCCTGAACATGTCGTTCGCGCCCCACGCCCGCCGCGTCGAGCACCTCCGTCGCGTCGCCGCGGCTCTCCTCCGCCAGGACGACCTGGGCACGGACGCGGTCGAGACCGTACAACTCCTGGTCAGCGAGATCGTCACCAACGCGGTCGTGCACGGCCGGGGCGAGCGTGTCCGGTTCTCGTTGGCGTACGGGCGGAGCGGGTTCGTACGGATCGAGGTGGACGATCACTCCCCCGCGTCGGTCACCGTCCGGCAGCCGGCGCCCGACGAGGAGAGCGGGCGGGGCATGTTCCTGGTGGACGCGCTCTCCTGGGCGTGGGGCAGGCGCGGCACCTGCACCTGGTGTGTGGTCGCCACACGGGAGGCGGGCACCCGATGACACCGACTCGCCGTACCCCCGGCGCTCACTGGCGCCCGCGCCCGCTGGTCTTCGCCACCGACGCCGAGGCCCACCGCCGTCTCCTGACCGCCCTGCGCCGCCATGCCCGTCGTGAGCAACGAGCCGCGGGCCACGCCGGCTGTCCCGTCGACATCGTCACGATCTCCCGCACCGTGCTCGCGGCTCTCGCTCGGCGAGTCGTTCTCCCCGAGCGCGCCTGGGTGGACATCACCATCCTCAAGCTCCGCGGGAACCTCCAACTCCTGCTCCGCGAAGACCTCGGCGACCCCGGTCCGCTGCTGGAGGCCCTGCGCGAGGACGCCCGTCGGCTGCTCGACCTCTGCTCCCCTTCGGCGCCGCCGCTCCCGCCCCTGCACGCGTACGAGGTGATGCGCGCCCTCGCCGGCACCACGCGCTCGTTGGCCGTCCTCTACCAACTGCGCCGATCGGCAAGGGAACGCGGTCAGTGAGCCCAGCCAAGGCCCAGGCCCTGTACGTCGTGGCGGTCACCGCCGTCGGCGGCTCGATCCTGGTGGCGCTCTGGCGCGGCTGCTGGGCGATACGAGGGTGACGGCTGCCCCGGCAGGACTCGTCGGTCCTGAAGATCTGGAACGGCGGGCTGATGTCGACAATCTATAGTGCCTGCGAGGGGCGGAACACCCGGCGGTGTTGAGCGTGCGACACCTTGGGTCCCGAGGCCGAGACCGGAGCGGACGATGAAGGCAGCTCAATTCAGCGGATTCGGAAGCCCCGATGTCCTGGAGATCGTAGATCTCCCCGCCCCGCATGCCGGGCCGGGCCAGGTCCGGATCGCGGTGCGCGCGGCCGGCGTCAACGCCAGCGACTGGAAGAAGCGCCAGGGCCTGATGGACCAGGAGCTTCCGCAGACGCTCGGCCACGAGGCGTCGGGGGTCGTCGACGAACTCGGCGAAGGGGTGTCCGACGTTGCCGTCGGAGACCGCGTCTTCGGCCTCTCCGGCGAGGGCGCGGCCCAGGCTGAATCAGCGGTGCTGGACCACTACGTACCCATCCCGCCCTCGCTCGACTTCGCCGCCGCCGCGGCACTGCCCTCCGCACTGGAGACGGCCGCCCGCGCGCTCGACCAGCTCGGCGTAGGGGCAGGCTCCACGCTTCTGATCAACGGTGCCTCCGGCACCATCGGCAGCGCCGCGGTCCAACTCGCCGTGGCACGCGGGGCACGGGTGATCGGCTCGGCCGGACCGGCCAACCATCAGTACCTGCGCTCGCTCGGCGCCGAACCCGTCGCCTACGGCGAGGGCATGGCCGAGCGAGTCCGCGCGCTGGCTCCCGGCGGCGCCGACCTGGCCCTCGACGTCGCCGGCAGCGGCGTACTCCCCGAACTCATCGGGCTCGCGGGCGCCCCCACGAACGTCGTGACGATCGCCGACTTCACCGGCGCACAGGAGCACGGCGTGAGATTCAGCCGGGGCGACACCGGCCGCGCGCTGTACGTGCTCAACGAGATCGGCCCGCTGATCGAAGCCGGGCGATTCGCACCCCCGGCCGTGCGGACATTCCCGCTCGCCGACATCGCCGACGCGCACCGCGTCGGTGAGGAGGGCCATGTACGCGGGAAGCTCGTGCTACTGGTCAACTGACCCGGACCGCGGCCGGACCGCGGCCGGATCCGCCGGGCCGTGGGGGGTCATTCCACGACGGCGTACGGGCCGCGCGTCTTCGTGCCGTCCGGCAGGAGCCAATCGGCGGTGACGTGGCCCAGGACCGGTGCGGGGTGGGTGGCGTGGGTGGCCGACTCGACCCGCTCGGGCCGCAGCACGCGGTTCACCCGGATGGTGAGCTGCCCGGCCGACGCACTCGGCTGCACGCGGAGATCCGTACCGTGCGGCCCGTCGGTCACGTCCACGGAGCTGATCGAGGCCGCATGACCGGCCTCGGGGAAGTGGGCGGTGACGGACGGGTCCGGGGTGTCGGTCACGCTCTGGGCCTGCGGCTCGGCCTCGCCGAGAAGGAGGGCGAACAGCTGGGCGACCAGAACCGGGTCGTGGGTTCCGTCGTAGATCCACCGCCGGCCCAGCACCCCGTGTTCCGACGTGCCGATGAGCGCGTGATCGGCGCCGGGGAGCGGTGCTCCGCGGTAGCTGAGGGGCACGTGGTACGTGATCGACTCGCTCCCGGACTCGTCGGTGACCGCCATGAACTCGATCCCCACCTCGCCCTGCGGGTCGTCCAGCCGGAAGCCCCCGGCCTTGGTCAGCCGCGCCTCGCGCCCCCCGTCGAGGTACCAGGACTGAGCGGGAAGCCACGAGGCAAGAAGCTCAAGCTTGCCGGGCGTCAGGGTGGTGCGGTGGATGACGGCCATGTCCGGCCCCTCTCTTGACGGCTGCGCTCATCCTGCCCCAGGAACATCGGCCCGTCCCACCCCCCGGGAGTACGGCTCGCATCGCCCGCCCAAGCTCCCGCGTGGCGTGGCGTGGCGTGGCGTGGCGTCAGGCGAACGCTGGAAGGACGCCGGTCGGCTCGTCCAGCCACGGGCGGGTGGTTCCGTCCCGTTCCACGGTCAGGCCGAAGCGGTCGACGGCGGGCCGTCCCCGGCTGATCCACCAGGTCAGGGCCTGCTCCACTTCGTCCCAGAGGCGGCGCGGGCCCGACTGATAGACCGTGGCGTCCGGCGCGCCAGGACTGAAGACGACGGCCGCCCACGACTGACTGAGGAAGTCGAAGAACCACGCCTTCGCGTCTCCTTCTTCGCCCGAGTCACCCGTGTTCACGACATGGGCGCAGTCAGGGACGCAGAGCCCGACGACGAAGTCGGCTGGGTCGTAACGACTCCCAATGTCCGCCAGGGTGAGCGAAGTTCTGGAGTCATCGGCGTTGCCGGGGAACTCTTTCACGTGCTCGACGAACAAGTTCCAGTCGAGACGCTGGTCTCGGAGCTTCATGAACTCGACCATGCGGAGAAAGGGGCCGACAGCGCGCCCGTCCTCGCCTACGGCCAGCCGAACGAGCCCGTCCTGATGGCTGTAGTGGGTGCCCCAGGGGGCAAGAATGATCCCGCCGGGTCGCGTCTGCTCCAGCCACTTGGCCGGGAAGTTCCGTACCCCCGCCGTGACGATCACCCGGTCGTACGGGGCCCCGAGGGGCCAGCCCTCCCGGCCGTCCCCCTCGATCAGTCGTGGACCGAGTCCGGCACGCGTCAGCGCGGCCGAGGCGCTTGCCGCGACCGCCGGGTCGATCTCGACGCTCACCACGTTCCCGTTGCCCAGACGGTGCGCGAGGAGCCCGGCGTTCCAGCCGGTGCCGGTCCCCACTTCCAGCGCCCGCATTCCGTCGCTCAGCTCCAGATCACGGAGCATGGAGACAACGACCGACGGCATGCTCGCCGAACTGGTTGCCTTCGATCCCGGCTTGTCGCCCGTGTGCCGCCCGTCATCCCATTGAGTGACCAAGGGGACATTCTCGTACGCGGCTCTCGCCCAGCGGGCGGGGTCATCGCTTCTGAAGACAGGAACGCTGAGGCTGGTCGTCATGTCATAGGCCCAGAACGGATCCGGCAGGAACAGTGATCGTGGCACCGCCCTGAGCGCCTCGGCCCACTCAGGCGTCAAGACCCCGATGTCGAGGAGATGCCGCGCCAGCTCCTCACCAGCGCGGCGTTCCTGCTCAGATACAGCTGTCACTTGCGATGCTTCCCGTCGCCGTCCGGCGATCCGCCGTCCGGATGTGGCTCCAGGATCGGTTTCCATGGCTCACCGGGAAGGTTGTCCTTCTTCTCATCGTCCCCGCCATCCTTGCTCTTCCTCATCTGTTCAGCCATCGGCAGACGCTCCCCTCACAAGTCACCCGAATCACCTCTCAACCATTGAAGCGATCGCCGGGCCTCCCTACGAGGGGTTGGCGTCTTCTCGCCGCCGCCCCGCGCGCCCCGCGCGCCCCGTACCCATTTGCCGGGCAGTAGGCATATCCCCGAAATGGGCGAGGTACTTATCTCTCGCCCACAACGTCCGCGCTCGTCCTGGAGTACGCGATGACCGAAATCGGGGAAACGACCACCTGTCCGTTCGACTTCAGCAAGGGCATGGACTTCGATCCCTCGCTCGGTGACCTCATGTCCCAGGGGCCCGTCACCCGGATCCGGCTGCCCTACGGTGAGGCGGACGCGTGGCTCGTCACGAACTTCGACGGGGTACGGCAGGTGACGACCGATCCCCGGTTCAGCCGCGCGGGGATCATGAGCCACAACTACCCCAGGATGACGCCGGAGCCGATCGTCTCCCCCGAGTCGATCAATGTGATGGACCCGCCCATCAGCAGCCGACTGCGGCGGCTGGCCTCGCAGGCGTTCACGCCGCGGCATGTGGACCGGATGCGGCCCGCCGTCGAGGGCATCGTCGATCAGCTCCTCGACGAGATGGCCGCGGACGGCCCGCCGGCCGACCTGGCCGGGCATCTGTCGAACAAGCTTCCCCAGCACACCATCTGCGAGCTGCTGGGCATCGCGCCGCCGGACCGGCCGCGGATGCAGGAGTACGCCCATCAGCTGCTGTCCACGGCCCCCGACTCGCGCCAGGCGGCCGCGGACGCCAAGGCGCGGCTTCGGGAGTACTTCGGCGGGCTGGTGGCGGAGCGGCGGCGCGCCCCCGGGGACGATCTGATCAGCACGCTGGCCGCCGCCAAGGACGGCGATGACGCCCTGGACGACAAGGACCTGGCGGTCATGTCGCTGACGCTCATGCTGAGCGGCCATGACACGGCGACCTGTCAGATCAGCAATATCGCGTTCCTCCTGCTCACCCGCCCCGAGCTGATGGACCTGGTGCGGAGTCGGCCCGAGTCGCTCAGGCAGGTGCTGGACGAGCTGCTCCGGTACATCCCCTTCCGCAAGGGGGTGGGCATTCCGCGCGTCGCCATGGAGGACGTGGAGATGGGCGGGGTACGGATCCGGGCCGGTGACTTCGTCCATGTGTCGTATCTGACGGCGAACCGCGATCCGGAGCGGTTCCCCGACCCCGATGTCATCGACCCGCACCGGCCGCCCACTCCGCATATGACGTTCGGGTGGGGCGGCCACCGCTGTATCGCGGCTCCCCTGGCCATGGCGGAGCTGGAGGCCACCATCGGCCGTCTGCTGGACCGCTTCCCGGGGCTGCGGCTCGCGGTGCCCGCCGAGGAGCTGCGCTGGGACACGGAGACGATCCGGCGCTTCCCGCACGAGCTGCCGGTGGCCTGGTAGGCAGCCCGCCCCGGACCGGCGCCGTCCGTGCCGCTGCCGTCCGTACCGATGCCCGATCACATCGGTACGGACGGCAGCGATACGGACGGCCGGTCCAGGGGCGGGCGGCACCGTCACCGCCGCCACGATCCCGACCGCCGACAGGCCGATCAGCTCGTGGCTCCTACGAGGTCAAGTCCCGCGGCGAGCAGCTCTTCGAGCGCCGCGAGATCGTCCGGCCCCGGGTCCGTGAGCGGTGCCCGCACCGGCCCGACCGGCAGCCCGCGCAGCCGCGCCGCGGCCTTGACCAGTGAGACCGCGTAGCCGGTGCCGCGGTCGCGCAGCTCGACGAGCGGCACGAAGAAGCCCCGCAGCAGCCGCTCGACGGCCGTGTCGTCGCCGTCGCGCCGCGCGGCGAAGAAGGCGTTGGCGATCTCGGGCGCGAAGGCGTGCACGGCGGAGGAGTACGCGGTGACGCCGATGCTCGCGTACTGCCTGGCCTGGACCTCGGCGGTGGCGGCACCGTTGAAGAAGAGGAAGTCCTCCGGCGCGGCCAGCTTGAGGCGTTGCAGCCGGTCGAGGTCGCTGTGGCCGTCCTTGAGGCCGATGACTCCGGGGATCCCGGCCAGTTCGCGGACGCCTTCGACGCCGAAGGTGACCTGGTCGCGCTGGTAGGCGATGAGCGGCAGCCGGGTACGGGTGGCGATCTGGCGCAGTTGCGCCACGAGGCCGGCCCCCGGCGCCCTGACGAGGTAGTGCGGCAGTACGAGCGCGGCGTCCGCCCCCGCCTCCTCCGCGATCCGGGCGAAGCGCGCGGCCTGCGCCCAGCCGTAACCGATCCCGGCGACGACCGGCAGCCGTCCGTCGGCCTCCTGTACGGACGCGGTGATCACCTGCCGGTACTCGTCCTCGTCGAGGGAGAAGAACTCTCCGGTGCCGCACGCGGGGAAGAGCGCTCCGGGGCCCGTCTCGATCTGGGCGGCGAGGTAGTCGCGGAACGCGGGCAGATCGAGCGCGGGGCCGCCGGGCCCGCCCCGCTCGCCGGTGAAGCTGGTGAGCGGGAAGGAGAGCACCCCCTTTTCCATGCCGTCGCGCAGCCGGGCCGTCGTCGTCGCCGCGTCGGCCGTGAGGGCCACCATGCGATCGTCTCCCCATATAGATGATGTCTACGTATGAGGATGGAGATTAGGGATGTGGACCGGGGTCGTCAATGGGTGCGGCAGCGACAGCGGCCGTATCGCCGCCGTGCGGCAGCCGTACGCCCGCCGCACCGCCGCCGATTACGATCTGAGCCATGTCCGACGACAGCGGCGGCGTACGCGAAGTGAAGTCGGCGGCCCGCACCGTCGAGCTGCTGGAGGTCCTCGCGGCCCGGGGCGACCGGCCCGCCCGGCTGCGTGAGCTCGCCGAGGAGCTGGACGTACCGCGCAGCAGCATGTACGCGCTGCTCCAGACGCTGATCGACCGCGGCTGGGTCCGTACGGACACCACGGGATCGCTGTACGGCATCGGCATCCGGGTGCTGCTCACCGGCACCAGCTATCTGGACGCCGACCCGCGCGTGGGCGCCGCGCGTCCGTTCCTTGACGAGGCGTCCGACGAGCTCGGCGAGACGATCCACCTCGCCCGGCTGGACGGCGGCGATGTCGTCTATCTCGCCACCCGCGAGTCGCACGAGTATCTGCGCCCGGTCAGCAGGGTCGGCCGCAGACTGCCGGCGCACGCCGGGGCGCTCGGCAAGGCGCTGCTCGCGGAGCGCGACCCGGCACGGCTGCCACTGCCGGAGGGCCCGCTGCGGCGGCTGACCCCCCGTACCCACCCCGATCGCGCGTCACTCGCCGCGGATCTGGAACGGGTTCGGGAGCGCGGCTTCGCGATCGACCGCGAGGAAAGCATGGCGGGCATCACCGGGTTCGGCTTCGCGCTGCGTTACGACGTACCCGCCACGGACGCCGTCAGCTGCTCGGTGCCGACCACGCGTCTGACGGAGGAGCACGAGCGGCGGATCGTCGTGGTCATGCGGGAGATCAGGGCCAAGATCGAGGCGGCGGCACCGAGGGCGGCGGGTTCGGCTCCGCAGTGGCGGTAGGGCCTGCCCCCCACCCACACGAGCACGACAGACCGGCAGCACAACCGGCAGCACAGCAAACCGGCACCACGACAGACCGGCCGTACGGAAGCGTCTCCGTACGGCCGGTCTTCGTGGGGCCGGGGTGAGGGGGGAGACCCCGGCCGGGATCATGGTGCGAGAGGGAGGATCAGACCCCCGCCTTGTCCGCCTTCTCCAGGCCGCGCGGCTCGGGCACGCTCTGGGGCGCGTCCCCCGCCTCGTCGGCCGGACCGTGGTCGTCCACCAGGGTCTTCTCGTCGAACGGAATCTTTCCGGCCAGCACCTCGTTCACGCGCTGCTTGTCGATCTCCTTGGTCCATGTGCCGACCAGGACCGTGGCGACCGCGTTGCCCGCGAAGTTCGTCATGGCACGCGCCTCGCTCATGAAGCGGTCGATACCGACGATCAGACCGACACCGTCGACCAGTTCGGGCCGGTGCGACTGGAGACCGCCGGCCAGCGTCGCCAGACCCGCGCCGGTGACACCCGCCGCGCCCTTGGACGCGATGATCATGAAGAGGAGCAGCGAGACCTGTTCACCGATCGAGAGCGGGTCACCCATGCCCTCGGCGATGAAGAGCGAGGCCATCGTCAGATAGATGGCCGTGCCGTCCAGGTTGAAGGAGTAGCCGGTCGGGACGGTGATACCGACGACGGGCTTGCTGACACCCAGGTGCTCCATCTTCGCGATGAGCCGCGGCAGCGCCGACTCGGAGGAGGAGGTCGAGAGGATCAGCAGGAACTCACGGCCCAGGTACTTCAGCAGCGTGAAGATGTTCAGGCCCGCGACCAGCCGCAGCAGCGCGCCGAGGACGACGAAGACGAAGAGCGCGCAGGTGATGTAGAAGCCGATCATGATGATCGCGAGCGACTTCAGCGCGTCGAGGCCGGTCTCGCCGACCACCGCCGCGATGGCACCGAAGGCACCGACCGGCGCGGCCCACATGATCATCGCGAGCATCCGGAAGACCAGGCGCTGGATGTGCCCGATGCCCCGCAGCACCGGCTCGCCCGCGGAGCCCATGGCCTGCAGCGCGAAGCCCGCCAGCAGCGCGACCATCAGCGTCTGGAGGACCGAGCCCTCGGTGAAGGCGGAGACGATCGTCGTCGGGATGATGCCGAGCAGGAAGTCCGCGGTGGACTCGCTCGCACCGGTCGCCTGGGCGGCGCCCGCTTCACGGGTGGCCTCGGTGAGGTGGAGACCCGAACCGGGCTCCAGGATGTTTCCGACGACCAGGCCGATGGCCAGGGCGACGGTCGACATCGCCATGAAGTAGCCGAGGGCGAGCCCGCCGACCGCGCCGACCTTGGCGGCCTTCCTGACCGACCCGACTCCCAGCACGATCGTGCAGAAGATCACGGGCGAGATCATCATCTTGATGAGGTTCACGAAGCCGGTACCGATCGGCTTCAGTTCGACGGCCACGCCAGGAGCCGCGAAGCCCACCAGAATGCCGAGCGCGACGGCGACGATCACCGCGATGTACAGATAGTGGGTACGGTCCCGCCTTGCGGCCACGGGTCCTCCTCGACTCGTCTCCTGCGAATCCCCCGTCCCTGTCCCGAGGGGTCCCGGTGACTATCCACCACCGTGTGATGCCGGTCACCCTTACGTTCATTTCGTTCATATGAATCCGGCCAGGCATTCTTGTTTCATGCATCTGCCGCTTCCCCGCAGTCTCGCCGCCCAGCTCTTCGCGATGCAGGTCGTGCTGGTCGCGGCTGTCGTCGCGGGGTGCGCGGTCTTCGCGTTCGTCACCGGTCGCGCCAATACCGGTGAGACCGCGCGCAAGCAGGTTCTGGCCACGGCGTACACGCTCGCCGACTCACCATCGGTACGGGAGGCGATCCGTACCCCGGATCCGAGCGCCGCACTCCAGCCCTACGCGGAGCGCGTGCGGCTGGACACCGGAATCGACTTCATCACGATCATGAACCCGGAGGGGATCCGCTGGACACACCCCGACCCGGCGCAGATCGGGATGCCCTTCCTGGGCCGCACGGCGCCCGCGCTGCGCGGCGAGACCTTCACCGAGACCTACACGGGCACGCTCGGCCCCTCGGTCCGGGCGGTCACCCCCGTACGGGACGGCGACCGGATCACCGGTCTGGTCAGCGTCGGGATCACCGTGGACCGGATCTCCAGCGAGGTCACCCAGCAGGTCAGGGTGCTGGCCATGGCGGCGGGCGCGGCCTTGGCGATCGGTGGTCTGGGTACGTATGTGATCAACGCGCGGCTGCGCCGGCACACCCACGGGATGAACGCGGCGGAGCTGAGCCGGATGCACGATTACCACGAGGCGGCGCTGCACGCCGTGAGCGAGGGGCTGCTGATGCTCGACGGCGGGCGCAGGATCGCGCTGATGAACGACGGCGGGCGCGAGTTGCTCGGTCTGGACGACTCCGCGGTGGGCCGCCCCATCGCCGAACTGGGGCTGCCCGCCCCGCTCACCGGCGCGCTGCTGGCCTCGGAGCCCCGGGTGGACGAGGCACATATGACCGCCGACCGGGTCGTGGTCGTGAACACGCGGCCGGTGGTCGGCGGGGAGCAGCGCGGTACGGTCGTCACCTTGCGCGACCACACCGAACTTCAGGCGCTGTCGGGCGAGTTGGACTCGGAGCGGGGCTTCACCCAGGCCCTGCGCTCACAGGCGCACGAGGCGGCCAACCGGCTGCACACGGTGGTGTCGCTGATCGAACTGGGACGGGTGGAGCAGGCGGTGGAGTTCGCCACGGCGGAGCTTGAGCTGGCGCAGGCGCTCACCGACCGGGTAGTGGGCGCGGTCGGCGAGCCGGTCCTCGCGGCCCTGCTGCTGGGGAAGGCGGCGCAGGCCAATGAACGCGGTGTGGAACTGGAGCTCGCCGAGAACAGCCGGATCGACGACGGTGTCCTCCCGTCGACGCTCCCGGCGCGCGATCTGGTGACCATCCTGGGCAATCTGATCGACAACGCGATGGACGCGGCGCAGGGCGGCGAGGGCGCGCGGATCATCGTGACGGCCCTGGTGGAGGGCGGCGAACTACTGCTGGGCGTTCGGGACACCGGCGCCGGGGTCGCTCCCGGCGACTTGGACGAGGTGTTCCGGCGCGGCTGGTCGACCCGGGGGCCCGGGCGCGGTCTCGGTCTGGCGCTCGTACGGCAGGCGGTGCATCGCGCGCGGGGGACGGTGAAGCTCGCGGAGGGTCCTGAGGGCGGCGCGGAGTTCACCGTACGGCTGCCGCTGGCGGGGCGGCCCGGCCCCGATCCGGCCGGCGGGCCGGTCATCGCCGCCAGGACCGCCGACGACGGGATGGAGGCGGCCCGGTGAGCCCCGGCCCCGGAGGTACGCCGATCCGCGTTCTCGTGGTCGAGGACGACCCGGTCGCGGCGGACGCCCATCAGCTGTACGTCGGCCGGGTCCCCGGCTTCGCCGTCGCGGGCGTCGCCCACTCCCGGGTGGAGGCCGGCCGGCTGCTGGAGCGTACGGACATCGATCTGATCCTCCTCGACCTGTACCTCCCGGACGGACACGGCCTCCAGCTCCTGCGCAGCCTGCGGGCCGGCGGGCACCACGCGGATGTCATCGCGGTCACCTCGGCGCGCGATCTCGCGGTGGTACGGGAAGGTGTGTCGCTCGGGGTCGTCCAGTACGTACTGAAGCCCTTCACCTTCGCGACCCTCCGTGACCGGCTCGTACGGTACGCCGAGTTCCGGGCGGCGGCGGGCGAGGCGAGCGGCCAGGACGAGGTGGACCGGGCGCTCGGCGCGCTCCGGGCGCCCCAGCCCGCCTCGCTGCCGAAGGGGCTGAGCGCCCCGACACTGGAGGCGGTGACCCGTACGCTGCGCGCGTCGGCCGATGGACTCACCGCCGCCGAGGCCGGAGCCAAGGTGGGCATCTCCCGGATCACCGCGCGCCGCTATCTGGAACATCTGGTCACCAACGGACGGGCGCAGCGCAGCCCGCAGTACGGCCAGGTCGGGCGCCCCGAGCTGCAGTACCGCTGGCTCCCCGCGACCCACTGACCGGACCGCGATCCGCGCGAGGCGTACCGGAAGCCGCCCTAGGTCCTGTCTGACAAAAAGCGCCGTCCGCCCGAAGGGTGGGGCTCGCGGCGTCTGGTGCACTACGTTCGCTGCGCTCTCTCCGTCTCGGCGCCTTGACTGCTCCTTTGGATGCCGAGCGGCGATCGCAAGGCGGAGGGTCTCCCCAGTACTGGACGTACTGGGGTGATCCGACAACGCGGCGAGCGTGCGTGCCAGGCGTCGCGAGCCAGGCGGGATTTGTCAGACAGGGCCTAGTCACCGTACGCGGGGCGCCAACCACTCGACCCTGCACGGGGATTGACCTTGGTATTGGCCCAGTCCTACGGTCGCGGCAGCCCACTGTGGCTCAGAGGAGGTCGTGCCCGTGCGCCCCACCGCCCCGCTGGTCCTCGTCGCCGTGCTCGCCGCCGGTTCGCTCACGGCGTGCGGCGGCGGTTCAGGAAGCGATCCCGACACCGTCAAGGTCGCCTACAACCGCTCGACGGACAACAAGATCCGCTTCAAGGACAACTATCTGGAGTCCATGAAGCGGCAGTTCGAGAAGGAGAATCCGGGCAAGAAGGTCGAGCTCATCCCGATCCAGGCCCCGGACAACGACTACGCCACCAAGGCGCAGCAGATGATGCGCTCCCCGAAGACCGCCCCCGATCTGGTCTACGAGGACACGTTCCGGATCAACTCCGACATCAAGGCCGGCTATCTGCGCCCGCTGGACGAGTACTTGGCGAAGTGGGCCGACTGGGACCAGTTCGTCGACTCGGCGAAGTCGGCGGCGAAGGCGGAGGACGGCAAGACATACGGAGTCCCCGACGGCACCGACACCCGCGGCCTCTGGTTCAACAAGGAGATCTTCGCGAAGGCGGGGCTGCCCGCCGACTGGCAGCCCAAGAACTGGGCGGAGGTCCTGGACGCGGCCCGTGCCGTAAAGCGGAAGGTCCCCGGGGTCATCCCGCTCAACGTCTACACCGGCAAGGGCCCCGGCGAGGCGGCCGTGATGCAGGGCTTCGAGATGCTGCTGTACGGCACGGGCGCCGACCCGCTCTACGACGCCTCCGCCAAGAAGTGGGTGACGGGCGGCCAGGGCTTCCGGGACGCGCTGGGCTTCGTCCGGACGGTGTACGGCGAGAAGCTCGGCCCGGATGTCTCCGACGCCCTCGACCCCAACGTCGGCACGCGCGTCGCCACGGAGTGGTTCCCGGAGGGCAAGCTGGCGATCTCTCTGGACGGATCCTGGATGGGCCAGAACTGGATCAACAAGGGCCCCAAGGAGTGGCCGGACTGGTCGAAGGATCTCGCGCAGACACCGATGCCGACGCAGCACGGTCAGGCACCGGGCAAGGTGTCGATGTCGGGCGGCTGGACATGGGCGATCCCGGCCAAGGCCAAGAACCCCGATCTCGCCTGGGAGTTCATCACGACGCAGCAGACCAAGGAGAACGCGGTCGAGTGGGACATCGTCGGCGCGCAGATCGCCGTACGGAAGGATGTGGCGGCCGACCCGCGCTATCTCAGGTCCATGCCGGGCATCGAATTCTTCACCGGGCTGGTCGAGTTCACGCACTACCGCCCGGCCCTGCCCGTCTATCCGCAGGTCTCCTCGGCGATCGGCGAGGCGATGGAGACGGTGACGACGGGTGACGGCTCGCCCGAGCAGGCGGCGAAGGAGTACGACGACCAGCTGAAGACCCTCACCGACGGCGCGGTGGCCGGCAGGTGAGCACCGCGCACGCGGGCCGCCGGCCGGGCCGGCTGTGGCGCTGGGTGCCACTCGCTCCCGCCACACTTCTGCTGGTGCTCTTCCTGGCCGGCCCCATCGTCTACTGCGTCTGGATCGCCTTCACCAACACCCAGCTCACCGGCTCGTCCTCCTCGGACTTCGTGGGCCTGGCGAACTTCCGCCGGGCCTTCGCCGACGAGAACTTCCGCAACGCCGTCTGGCTGACGCTGGTCTTCACCCTCGTCTCCTCCATCGTCGGCCAGAACACCCTGGGACTCGCCCTCGCCGGCCTGATGCGGGCCGCGTCCCGGCCGGTCCGTACCCTCACCGGCGCCCTGGTCATCGCCGCCTGGGTACTGCCGGAGATCGTCGCGGCGTTCCTGCTCTACGCCTTCTTCCGCCGCGAGGGCACACTCAACGCGGTCCTGGACTGGCTCCAACTCCCCTCCCAGAACTGGCTGTACACCCTGCCGATCCTGGCGGTGTCCTTCGCCAACGTCTGGCGCGGCACGGCGTTCTCGATGCTGATCTACTCCGCCGCGCTCTCCGAGATCCCCAAGGACATCACGGAGGCGGCGCAGGTCGACGGCGCGAGCGGGGTGCGCAGGCTCTGGCACATCACCCTGCCGATGATCCGCCGCTCCATCGGCACGAACCTGATGCTCAACACGCTCTCCACCCTCTCCGTCTTCGGTCTGATCTGGGCGATGACGCGTGGCGGCCCCGGCAACCGAAGCCAGACCCTGCCGGTCTTCATGTACGACCAGGCCTTCCAGAAGAGCCTGATCGGCTACGGAACGGCGGTCGCGCTGCTCCTTCTGCTGGTCGGCTCGCTCTTCTCCCTCGTCTATCTGCGCCTGATGAAGGTGGAGGTCTGACGTGCTGAGCCGGCACACCCGCACCCGTCTCTCGGCCGACGCCGCGCTGCTCCTGACCGCTGCCGCGTTCGCCCTGCCGCTGCTCTGGCTGGCACTCGCCTCGGTCGACGCCGACGCGGATCTGCGCGTACGGGCCCCGTCGTCGCTCACCGGCGACAACTTCAGCGCGGTCCTCACCGACGAGATCACCTTCACGCCGATGCTCAACAGCCTGCTGCTGTGCGGCAGCGCGACGGTCCTGACCGTGATCTGCGCGGCGCTGGCGGCGTACCCGCTCTCCCGCTACCGCTCGCGCTTCAACCGGCCGTATCTGCTGACGATCCTGTTCACGACCTGCCTCCCGATCACGGCGATCATGGTGCCGGTGTACGGGCTGTTCGTCCAGGTCGACCTCATCGACACCACGTACGGCACGTCCCTCTTTCTCGCCACGTCCCAACTGCCCTTCTCCATCTGGCTGATGAAGAACTTCATGGACGGGGTGCCGACGGTCCTCGAAGAGGCGGCCTGGACGGACGGGGCGTCGAACTTCCAGACGCTGACGCGGGTGGTGCTGCCGCTGATGGGGCCGGGGGTGACCGTGGTGACGATCTACACGTTCATCCAGCTGTGGGGGAACTTCTTCGTACCGTTCATGCTGCTGCTGAGCCCGGACCAACTGCCCGCGTCCGTCTCGATCTTCACTTTCTTCGGCAACTACGGGTCGGTGATCTACGGGCAGTTGGCGGCGTTCTCGATCTTGTACTCGGCGCCGGTGCTGATCCTGTACGTGCTGATATCGCGGCGGCTGGGCGGGGGATTCGCGCTGGGCGGCGCGGTTAAGGGGTGACGGCGTTGGGTTGCGGTGCGTGTTCGGCTGCCGGGGGCCGGGGCCCCCTCGCGCACGACCGGGCCGCTTGAGCGGGCGGTGAAGGGGGGCGCGCAGGGGTCGTGTCCGGGACGTAGAGCGTGATTTGTGGCGCGCGACCGCCCGTGTCCTGACTGTGGCCAGTGTCGCGCCGTAAATCATGCAGTCCCGGACGCGAGCCCGGAGCGACCACCGGCAACCACCCGCACCCGGCCACGCACCCGCACCCCGCCGGAGGCGCACCGCACACCACCACCGGCCCCCGCCGAAACGCACCCCGGACCACGACCCGCACCCGGAAACCGGCGCCCGCCGAAACGCACCCCTCCTCAGAACACAGACTCCGCTTCGAACATCCTGTTCTCCGGCACCGTCTTGAGCTGCGTCACCGCCTCCGCCAGCGGCACCATCTCCACCGCCGTCCCCCGCAGCGCCGTCATCCGCCCGAACTCCCCCCGGTGCGCCGCCTCCACCGCGTGCCAGCCGAACCGCGTCGCCAGCACCCGGTCGTACGCCGTCGGCGTACCCCCGCGCTGGACATGGCCCAGGATCACCGGCCGTGCCTCCTTGCCGAGGCGGCGCTCCAGCTCCGCCGCCAGTACGTTGCCGATGCCCCGGAAGCGCTCGTGCCCGAACTGGTCGATCTCGCCCTTGCCGTACTCCATGGAGTCCTGCGCCGGATGCGCGCCCTCCGCGACGCAGATGACCGCGAACTTCTTGCCCCGCGAGAACCTCGCCTCGACCATCTTGACCAGGCTGTCGACCTCGAAGGGCCGCTCCGGCAGACAGATGCCGTGCGCGCCGCCCGCCATGCCGGACTCCAGCGCGATCCAGCCCGCGTGCCGGCCCATGACCTCGACGACCATGACCCGCTGGTGGGACTCGGCGGTGGTCTTGAGCCGGTCGATCGCCTCGGTGGCGACCGTGACCGCCGTGTCGAAGCCGAAGGTGCGGTCCGTGGAGTAGATGTCGTTGTCGATGGTCTTGGGGACGCCGACGACGGGCATCCCGGCGTCGGAGAGCAGCCGCGCCGCGGTCAGCGTGCCCTCGCCGCCGATCGGGATGAGCGCGTCGATGCCGTACCGGCGGGCCAACTCGGCGCAGTTCTCCGCCGCTTCGCGGAGCCGGCCGCGCTCCAGCCGGGCCGAGCCGAGGATCGTACCGCCGCGGGCCAAGATGCCGCTGACGGCGTTCAGGTCCAGTGGCCGGAAGTGGCCGTCGAGCAGCCCCTTGAAGCCGTCCTCGAAGCCGATGACCTCGTCTCCGTGCCCGGTCATGGCCCGGTGCACGACCGAACGGATCACTGCGTTGAGGCCCGGACAGTCGCCGCCTGCGGTGAGAACTCCGATACGCATCGTGCTGTGTCTCCTGCTCGCTAGTGCTCGCCAGTGCTGTGCTTGTCCGGGAATGATGGGCCCGGGCTTGAGCGGTCCGATCCTCCCACGGGTGATCCGCGCCACGTGCCGACCGCCCGGGCGGCGATCGCGGCTCCGGCGGTCTCGCCGGGCGGTGCCCGGATGCCCGGTCAGGGGGTCCGTTCGGCGGGCGGGAACGGTCCGACCTGGGGTTTTCCGTCGCCGGGCGGGATCTCGTACTCCCCAGGCGACTTAACCACCCCCGGAGGTATTGTCAAGAGGGCATTGCCACCCTAACGGGAATCGCTGATCACAGGAGCCGGGACCTCCTACGGGCCACGGGGCCACCCCGTCGGAGTGGGACGTCCCATGAGCAGGGACGGGAGAGCACGCGTGACGCGCAGCGTGTACGTGACCGGGATCGACCGCGGGGACGGCCGCCAGGTCGTGGAGCTGGGAGTCATGGAGCTACTGACCCGCCAGGTGGACCGGGTGGGGGTCTTCCGTCCGCTGGTCCATGACGGTCCCGACCGGCTCTTCGACTTGTTGCGGGCCCGCTACCGACTGTCACAGGATCCGGCCACGGTGTACGGGCTCGACTACCACGAGGCGTCCGCGCTCCAGGCCGAGCGGGGCACCGACGAGTTGGTCTCGCGGCTGGTCGAGCGGTTCCACCGGGTGGCGCGGGAGTACGAGGTCGTGCTCGTCCTCGGTACGGACTTCGCGGCGACGCAGCTGCCCGACGAGCTGTCGCTCAACGCCCGGCTGGCCAACGAGTTCGGCGCGTCGGTGATACCCGTGGTGGGCGGCAAGGGGCAGACGGCCGAGTCCGTACGGGCCGAGGCGCGCAACGCCCACCGCGCGTACCAGGTACTGGGCTGCGATGTGCTGACCATGGTCGTCAACCGGGTGGCCGCCGAGGACCGTGAGGCGATCGCCGAGGGGCTGACGGCCCAGCTCCCGGTCCCCTGCTATGTACTGCCGGACGAGCCGGCGCTGGCGGCCCCGACGGTGGCCCAGATCACCGCGGCCCTGGGGGGCACGGTGCTGCTCGGGGACGACTCGGGTCTGGCCAGGGACGCGCTGGACTTCGTCTTCGGGGGCGCGATGCTGCCGAACTTCCTGGGCGCGCTGACCCCGGGCTGCATGGTGGTCACCCCCGGGGACCGTGCCGATCTGGTGGTGGGGGCGCTCGCCGCCCACTCCGCGGGGACACCGCCCATAGCGGGGGTGCTGCTCACGCTGGACGAGCGTCCCGAGGACTCGATACTGACGCTGGCGGCGCGGCTCGCGCCCGGCACGCCGGTGGTGTCGGTGCCGGGCCGTTCCTTTCCCACGGCCACCGAACTCTTCGGGCTGGAAGGGAAGTTGAACGCCGCGACGCCACGCAAGGCCGAGACGGCGCTGGGTCTGTTCGAGCGGCATGTGGACACCGCCGCGCTGCTGGCCCGGATGTCGGTGGCGCGCAGCGGCCGGGTGACGCCGATGATGTTCGAGCACGAACTGCTGGAGCAGGCACGCGCGCACCGCCGCCGGGTCGTCCTGCCCGAGGGCGCGGAGGAGCGTGTGCTGCGCGCCGCCGATGTGCTGCTGCGCCGCGATGTGTGCGAGCTGACGCTGCTCGGGGACCCGGATGTCATCCGGAAGAAGGCGGCCGACCTCGGTATCGATCTCTCCACGACGCAGCTGATCGATCCGGCCACCTCCGAGCTGCGCCAGTCCTTCGCGGAGCGGTACGCGGAACTGCGCGCCCACCGGGGCGTGTCGGTGGAGCTGGCGTACGACGTGGTGGCGGACGTCAACTACTTCGGCACGCTGATGGTGCGGGAGGGGCTGGCCGACGGCATGGTCTCCGGCTCCGTGCACTCCACGGCCGCCACCATCCGGCCGGCCTTCGAGATCATCAAGACCCGGACGGACGCCTCCATCGTCTCGTCGGTCTTCTTCATGTGCCTCGCCGACAAGGTGCTGGTGTACGGCGACTGCGCGGTGAACCCGGATCCGGACGCGGCGCAGCTCTCGGACATCGCCGTCCAGTCCGCCGCCACCGCCGCCCGTTTCGGGGTCGAGCCACGGATCGCGATGCTCTCGTACTCCACGGGTACGTCGGGCTCGGGCGCGGATGTCGACAAGGTGCGCGAGGCCACGGAGCTGGTGCGCGCGGCGCGGCCGGATCTGCGGATCGAGGGGCCGATCCAGTACGACGCGGCGGTCGAGCCGTCCGTCGCGGCGACCAAGCTGCCTGAGTCGGAGGTGGCGGGCCGGGCGACGGTGCTGATCTTCCCGGACCTGAACACCGGCAACAACACCTACAAGGCCGTGCAGCGCTCGGCGGGCGCCGTGGCCGTGGGCCCCGTGCTCCAGGGGCTGCGCAAGCCGGTCAACGACCTTTCGCGCGGGGCGCTCGTGCAGGACATTGTGAACACGGTCGCCATCACGGCCATCCAGGCACAGGGCGAGGGCGCGTGAGCACTGCCGCCCACCACGATGACCACGACTCACGACTCCATGGCTATGACTCCTTGCCACGACTCCACGACCACGACTCCATGACTACGACAGAAGGCCGACAGCCCGTGACCGCGCACTCCCCCGCCACCCGTGTCCTCGTCCTCAACTCCGGCTCCTCGTCGCTGAAGTACCAGCTGCTGGAGATGCGGGACAGCTCCCGGCTCGCGGTCGGTCTGGTGGAGCGCATCGGTGAGGAGACCTCGCGGATGGTGCACACCCCGCTCGCCGAAGGGCTCGGTGGGAAGCGCGAGCGTACGGGGAGGATCGCCGACCACGCGGCGGCGCTGGAGGCGGTCGCGGACGAGCTGGCGCGTGACGGGCTGGGGCTCGACTCCCCCGATCTGGCGGCCATCGGTCATCGCGTCGTCCACGGCGGGCTGGAGTTCAGCGAGCCGACCCTCGTCGACGACACCGTGCTGAAGGAGATCGAGCGGCTGGTGCCGGTGGCGCCGCTGCACAATCCGGCGAACCTCATCGGTATCCGTACGGCCCGGATGCTCCGTCCCGATCTGCCGCAGGTCGCGGTCTTCGACACCGCGTTCCACACGACGATGCCGGAGTACGCGGCGCGGTACGCGATCGACACCGCGACGGCCGACGCGCACCGTATCCGCCGCTACGGCTTCCACGGTACGTCGCACGCGTATGTCTCCCGGAGGACGGCCGAGTTGCTCGGCAAGGAGCCGTCCGAGGTGAATGTGATCGTGCTGCATCTCGGCAACGGCGCGTCGGCGTCCGCCGTCGAGGGCGGACGGTGCGTGGACACCTCGATGGGGCTGACACCGCTGGAGGGGCTGGTGATGGGGACACGGTCAGGGGACATCGATCCGGCGGTCACGTTCCATCTGAAGCGTGTCGCCGGAATGTCCGTTGACGAGATCGATGAACTTCTGAACAAAAGGAGTGGTCTGGTCGGCCTCTGCGGGGACAACGACATGCGGGAGATCCGCCGCAGGGTCGACGAGGGCGACGAGCGGGCGGCGCTCGCATTCGACATCTATATCCACCGGTTGAAGAAGTACATCGGCGCTTATACCGCCGTGCTCGGGCGGGTGGACGCCGTGGTCTTCACGGCGGGTGTGGGTGAGAACGCGGCGCCGGTGCGGGAAGCTGCCGTCGCAGGTCTGGAGAGTCTGGGCCTGGCGGTGGACCCGGAGCGCAATACCGTACGTTCCGACGAGCCGCGGATCATCTCGCCGGAGTCCGCCGGGACCGTGGTGGCCGTGGTCCCGACGGACGAGGAGCTGGAGATCGCGCGACAGACCTTCGCACTGGTCGTCGAGGATCGAACGGTCGACGCCTGAGCGGCCTCCCGCCCATTTGTACTTTCCACCAGACGGAATATTCCGCATCGAAACAAACCGATAGGATCCGCCTCATGCGCCGTTCCAAAATCGTCTGCACACTGGGCCCCGCCGTCGACTCGTACGAGCAGCTGAAGTCGCTCATCGAGGCCGGTATGAATGTGGCCCGACTCAACATGAGCCACGGAAGCCACCCGGAGCACCAGGAGCGGTACAACCGCGTGCGGAAGGCGGCCGAGGACACCGGCCGCGCCGTGGGTGTCCTCGTCGACCTCCAGGGCCCCAAGATCCGTCTGGAGACCTTCGCCGAGGGCCCCGTCGAGCTGGTGCGCGGTGACGAGTTCACCATCACCACCGAGGATGTCGCCGGCGACAAGTCCATCTGCGGTACCACCTACAAGGGTCTGCCCGGGGATGTCTCCAAGGGCGACCAGATCCTGATCAACGACGGCAACGTCGAGCTGCGAGTGGTCGAGGTCGACGGCCCGCAGGTCAAGTCCATCGTCATCGAGGGCGGGGTGATCTCCGACCACAAGGGCATCAACCTGCCGGGCGCGGCGGTCAATGTCCCCGCCCTGTCCGAGAAGGACATCGAGGACCTGCGCTTCGGTCTGCGGATGGGCTGCGACATGATCGCGCTCTCGTTCGTCCGTGACGCGCACGACGTGCTGGACGTCCACAAGATCATGGACGAGGAGGGCCGCCGGGTCCCCATCATCGCCAAGGTCGAGAAGCCGCAGGCGGTCGCCAACATGGAGGCCGTGGTCGCGGCCTTCGACAGCGTCATGGTGGCGCGCGGTGACCTGGCCGTCGAGTACCCGCTCGAAAAGGTCCCGATGGTGCAGAAGCGGCTGATCGAGCTGTGCCGCCGCAACGCCAAGCCGGTGATCGTGGCGACCCAGATGATGGAGTCGATGATCACCAACTCCCGCCCCACCCGCGCCGAGGCGTCCGATGTCGCGAACGCGATCCTGGACGGCGCGGACGCGGTCATGCTCTCCGCCGAGTCCTCGGTGGGCGCGTACCCGGTCGAGACGGTCAAGACGATGTCGAAGATCGTGGTCGCGGCCGAGGAGGAACTGCTCTCCAAGGGCCTCCAGCCGCTGGTCCCGGGCAAGAAGCCGCGTACGCAGGGCGGTTCGGTGGCCCGCGCCGCCTGTGAGATCGCGGACTTCCTGGGCGGCAAGGCGCTGGTCGCCTTCACCCAGTCCGGCGACACGGTCCGCCGTCTCTCCCGCTACCGCGCGGCCCAGCCGATCCTGGCCTTCACGACGGACGAGTCGACCCGTAACCAGCTCACCCTGAGCTGGGGCGTGGAGTCCTTCATCGTGCCCTGGGTGAGCAGCACGGACGCGATGGTCGACCTGGTGGACGAGGAGCTGCTGAAGCTCCAGCGCTACAACGAGGGCGACGCCATGATCATCACCGCCGGCTCCCCTCCCGGCGTCCCCGGCACCACGAACATGGTCCGCGTCCACCACCTGGGCGGCGGCGACCGCGACTGACGCGTACACCCGACGCTGACGAGCTTGTACGGCTGTGGGCCGCGCCCTTGAGGGGGCGCGGCCCACAGTCGCTCCGTCGTACGTCAGTTCGTGAGGTAGTTCTGGAGGCCGGGGACCGTCAGCGTGCCGCCGAACTGGCCCGCCTGGGTTACCTCGACGTCGGTGAAGAAGGCGAACGGGATGTTCAGCGGGGGCGGGGTCTCCGGGCTGAAGGTGATCGGGATGAGGCCGAAGAGGTTGCCCTTGAGCCGTTCCGTGTACATCGTCACCTCACCGTCGCGGATCGTGGACGTGGAGCCCTCCCGCGCCTTCACATGGCCCGTCCTGCCCTCGGGGTAGACGACGGTCTGGTGCAGGTCCTTGATGTCCAGCGAGGTGGAGGTGAACTTCAGCGCCTTTTTGATTTTGCCGCTGCCCGTCTTCACCTCGACGATCCCCTTGTAGTCCAGACCACGCAGGGTCAGCAGTGAACTGTGCAGCGTCCACGGGTGGTCGGGCAGGAGCGGGATGCCCTGCTCCTGCTCGGCCGCGGCCAGGGCCTCGGGGTCGGCCGTCGGGCAGGGGAAGGGCTCCTTGCCGTCCGCGCCCGCGGGGATGTCGTCGTCCTTACGGGCGTCGAGTCCCTTCGCGTCCTCGTCCAGCTCCTCGACCTCGGCGCCGACCTGGTCCGCCGCGTCCTTGATGGCGTCCTTGGCTCTGTCGACGGCCTTGTCGGCCGGCTTGTCGCTCGTCCCCTCGCCATCGGCGGAACCGTCCGGGCTGTCCGTTCTGGAACTCTCCGGCTCGGACGTCGGCTTCGCGGACGGTTCCGCGTCCGGCTTCCGGGTGGCGGAAGCGCTCGGCGCGGGGCTGCTCGTGCTGTCCTTGTCCGGTACGCCGAGGAGGTCTCCCAGCGCGTCTCCCAGCCCCAGCGGGTCCAGCGGGTTCCTGGTCCTCGTGGGGGCCGGGGTCGACTCCGGTCCGGACGGCTCGTCGGCGGGCCGCTGGGAGTCCGAAGCCTCGGAGTCCGACGTTCCGGAGTCAGACGTTCCGGAGTCCGAGGAACCTGAATCCTCTTCCTCCGGCGCCGAACTCCCGCTCGCCGTCGGCTCCGGCGACCCCGGCTCGGACGGTGACTCGCCCGGCTCCGGCGACCCCGACTCCGACGCGGACGGCGTGGGACCCGGCGACTCCGACGCCGAGGCGGACGGCTCGTCCGAGCGGGTCACGCACGGCCCGGGGGCGAAGGGGATGTCCTTGTTGTCGTCGGCCAGCGCGAGCCGGGGCGTGAGCCCCATGCCCACGAAGACGGCCGTCGGCATCGCCGCCAGCGCCATCGCCTTGCCGGCGGGTATCTGAAGCTTGGTCAGGAGCGACTTCTTGGGGGCCGCGTGCCGCGGCCCTTTTCTCACCCGGGAATCATCGCCTCCGGCCGCGACTCGCTGCGTGCTGTCACCCCGCACTGTTCCTCCCGCCGTTGGCATGGGCAGTCGTATCCGTCACGTTCGGGTCCTCCCCGTCGCGCGGACCGGGGAAGAAAGGGTCACCGTCGCCGTCGGACTCCGGTGCCCCGTGGGGGGTGTCGAGCTCGGCGGCCGGCCTGACCCACTTGTCGGGTGCCCAGGAGATCGAGAGCGCGCCGCCGAGCATGGCGAGCAGGAAGCCCAGCAGGAAGCCGCCGATGTTGGAGACCGGGATCGATACCAGCGCCAGCAGAATGGCGGCGACACCGGCGAAGACCCGGACGGCGCTCTGGAACCACATCGTCAGACCCAGGGTCACCAGCAGTACGCCGATGATCAGCGAACCCGCGCCGGCCGTGGTGGACATGGCCAGGGTCAGATTGCCGAAATGGAGCTGGGCGTAAGGGAAATAGGCGATCGGCAGCCCGCCGAGAAGAGTGAACACGCCCGCCCAGAACGGCCGGGCGCCTCGCCAGACGCGGAACCGAAGCCGCCAGTAGGTGAATCCGCGGGAACCTGTGGACTCGGCGCTCATGAAAAACAGCTCCCTGGAAAACGGTATGCGGTATTGCGATCAAAGACAGGGGGCCGAGCGGGCCGAACAGTCCGGGGACCGCCCGACCCACTCGTCAGCGGTGCCTGAGACGTGACGTCGAAGACACGCCCTAGTGCCATGACCGGCGATGTCTGCCGCGCGACCGGGCAGAGCTCGCCGGGAGGCGCACTAGAAGCACTCGTATTTCTCGGGGTTACCGATCTTGAGCCTCAGATTGAGGTCAGGAAGCTTGAACGTGCCCGCGGTGGTCGCCCACGCCGTCTGCCTCACGTCCCTCAGAATGGCCTCATCGGCCTGCTGGGCGAAGCCGTTCGGGTCCGCCTTCGTCCCCGGCTGGATGCCGGGGGTCTTGGTGGAGCCGGCCGCCACACCGATGTCGATGTTCTTGAACTCCGCGTCGGCGTCGAGCGATTCGACATCGAGGTAGAGGTTCTCCGCCTTGATGTCCGTGCCCTTGTTGCCGGCCTTCAGCACCAGCGTCACATGGCCGCCCCAGGGCAGCGGGGTGACCACGGACTGGCACATGTTCGTGATGTCGGCGTTCTTGAAGCCGGACACGGCCACCGGGTGCACGGCCTTGTTGCCCTTGGAGTCGACGCCCTCGGCAACGCCGCCGTACTGCACGAAGTTGTAGCCGACCAGCTTCTCGGCCCGCACCTTGAAACTCTGCCCCGACACGCTGAACGACGCGGCCAGCGCCCCCTGTGCGAGCGCGACACCTATCGCCGCCGTCGCGGCCACACTCGGCACCATGACGACGGCGAACCGCCGCCATCTGGTCCCGCCTCGAACTTGGGACTCCATGAATGTCCTCCTTCTCGGACGTACATCTCCGGATCGGGTGGGAGCCCGTCCTGGGATGGGAGAAGTGCTACGTCCTCGGGAAGGAGAGCGCCCGTGCCCGAGGCGCCAACCGCGTCCGGAACCACCGGCGATCACCCCCGAGCGACAACCACTGGCCACGCCTTCGCGCAACCTCTGGACAGGCCCTGCCGGGTAGGCAGGAACCCCCCTGTCCGGGCCGGCGGACGCTGCCGCCGGTCCGCTCGGTGGGGACCCAGGACCGACGGCGCGGCTGGCTGCCGTGCTGGTGCGGAATTGGACCGAGCGTCGCCGATCGTGGTGCATTCGCGCCCGGGACACAAGGGGGTTCGTTACTGGCTAGTAACGGCCCGATAACCAGCGGGCGACCCGGCGGTGTCGGGCGGCCACACAGGGTGCGACCCAACGGTGCGACAGAAGCGGCGATTGTCCCGCATAGCGGGACAGGGCAAGGGGGGCGATTTACTGCGAGTAACAGCAGCCGCTTTTACCAAGTTTTGGTAAAGCGCGACCGCTGTCGACGCCGTGTCGCCAAATCCGCGAGCACACCGCGGAGTCGGCGACCAGAAAACCGGCGAATACCTCAACTACCTCAACGCATCAGAAAAGAACCCGCGCCAGAGCCGAACGCGCCGCCGTCACCCTGGAGTCGTCCCCGCCGATCACCTCGAACAGTTCCAGCAGCCGCACCCGCGCCGCCTCCCGGTCGTCCCCGGCCGTCCGGCGCACGGCCTCGACCAGCCGGCCGAAGGCGTCCTCCACATGTCCGCCGACCAGATCGAGGTCGGCCGCCGCGATCTGCGCCTGGACATCGCCCGGCTTCTCCGCCGCGTCCTTGCGTACCCGCGCCTGGTCCATGTCCTGTACGCGCGCGAGCAGTTCGGCCTGGGCGAGGCCGAGCCTGGCCTCCGAGTTGCCGGGGTCGTCGGCCAGTACGTCGCGGTACGCCCGCGAGGCGCCGGCGAAGTCATTGGCGTCCAGCGCGCGTACGGCCGCTTCCAGCAGGGCGTCGTACGGTCCCTCCGGTTCGGCGGCCTCCTGCTCGGCGCCGTCCGCCGCGTCCGGCTCCGCGCCGGGGTCGACCGCGATACCGGTCAGCCCGAAGCGCTCCTCGCCGACCTGGATCAACTGGTCCAGGGTCCCCCGGATCTGGGCCTCGGGGGCCGCGCCCTGGAAGAGCGGCAGCGCCTGTCCCGCCACCACCGCGAAGACCGCGGGGATGCCCTGGATCCCGAACTGCTGCATCAGCATCTGATTGGCGTCGACATCGATCTTGGCGAGGACGAACCGGCCGCCGTACTCGCGCGCCAGCCGCTCAAGCACCGGGCTGAGCTGCTTGCACGGCTCGCACCACTCGGCCCAGAAGTCGATGACGACCGGGACCTCGGTGGACCGCTGGAGGACATCGCGCTCGAAGCCCGCCTCATCGACGTCGATCACCAGACTGGAGGGGGGTACGGCAGCGGTGCCGCCCTGACGGGCCGCCTCCGCGCGGGCCTGCTCCGCCTTCGCCTTGGCCTCACCGGCCGCCTTCACAGCGGCGAGGTCGACGACGCCGCTCATGGACATGTTCCTAGGCTGCATGAGTACATCCTCCCCCCTCCGCGCGCACTTCTGAAAAGCGGTAGGCACACCGCCGCGTGACGGGCGTACCGGCCTCCGCTTTCGCTACGCCCCGTAGCGTAACGGCCGGGCGGTATGACGGGGAAGATCCATCCGGTGAACTGGCTCACAACACCTGGGCTACTGGCCGGTATGGTCGCCGTCATGTGCAGTCGAAGAGGCCGCCCCCGCAGCGCCGAGGCCGACTCCGCCATCCTGGAGGCGACCCGGGCCGCGCTGGGTGAGCTGGGCTGGTCCAAGCTGACGATGGGCGATGTGGCGACCCGGGCGGGCGTCGCCAAGACCACGCTCTACCGGCGGTGGCCGGCCAAGAGCGAGCTCGTCGTGGACGCGGTCGCGGTCCTCTTCGACGAGCTGGAGCTGCCGGACCGGGGCAGCCTGGCGGCCGATGTCGAGGGCGTGGTGGTCCAGTTCGCGGCGCTGCTGGAACGGCCCGAGACCAAGACGGCCCTCATGGCGGTGATCGCGGAGTCCACCCGGGACGAGGCGCTGCGGGCCCGGATCCGCGCCTCGATCGTCGACCGCCAGAAGCGGCTGGTGCTGCTGGGCCGCGAACGCGCCCAGACCCGCGGTGAACTCCCCCGCGAGCAGGACAGCGTGAAGGCGGCCCGTACGGCGGATCTGATCTTCGATGTGATCGCCGGCGCGGTGGTCCATCGCACCCTGGTCAGCGCGGTGCCGGTCGACGAGGAGTGGGCGCGTACGTTCACGACCCTGCTGCTCGGCGGTCTGGCCGCCGTACAGGACTGACTCCGGTTCACAGGGGTCGTGGGTGGCGTCATCGCGCCAGCCGTCCCAGCAGCGACGAGGCCGCCGCGATGCCCACGGCCGCCGCCACCAGCAGTACGCCGAAGTCGAGCAGCAGATGGGACGGCGTACCGAGCAACAGCCCGCGCAACGCGTCGACCTGGTAGCTCAGCGGGTTCAGCTTGCTCAGCACCTGGAGCCAGCCGGGCATGATCGCCACCGGATAGAGGGCGTTCGAGGCGAAGAAGAGCGGCATGGTGATGGCCTGGCCGATACCCATCAGCCGGTCACGTGTCAGCACGATCCCGGCGATCGTCATCGACAGACAGGAGAAGAACGCCGAGCCGAGGACCACCACGACGGCCACCCCGAGCAGCCGCAGCGGGTTCCAGGTCAGACCGACGCCCAGGGCCGTGGCGATGACGATCACCACCACCGCCTGGATCAGCGCCTTCACCCCGGAGGCGAACGCCTTGCCGCTGATGAGCGCGGCTCTGGGGGTCGGCGTGACCAGCAGTTTGGTCAGAATGCCGGCGTCCCGCTCCCAGATGATCATGATGCCGTAGAAGATCGCGATAAACATCGCGGACTGGGCGATGATGCCGGGCGCGAGAAAGTCGATATACGGAATGCCGCCGGTGGGGATGGCCTTGATCCGGGTGAAGGTCTCACCGAAGATCAGCAGCCAGAGCGCGGGCTGAACGGCCCGGGTGTACAGCTCGGTCCGGTCGTGGCGCAGCTTCTGCAGCTCGACCACACACATCGCGATGACCCTGGCGGGCAGCACGCGCCAGCCGGTCCGGGCCCGGGGTGGGACGAGCAGCAGGTCCAGCCGGCCGGGGCCGGTCTCCTCAGCCGACGCGGGACGCGGTGCGGCGGGTGCTCCTGACATCTCGGAAGTCGCCTCCCTCCTCGTCGAGACCGCTGCCTGCCACGTCTCTGAAGACGTCCTCCAGCGTCGGCAGGGCGTCCTGGGCGTCCTTCTCGCCCGAAGCGCCGGAAGCGCCGGAAGCGCCCGCAGCGCCCCGCGCGGCCGGCGCACCGGACACGCCCGACGCCGCCCGGCGCTCGCGCAGCTCGGCCCTCAGCTCACCGGGGGTCCCGAGCGCGTGAATCCGCCCGTGATGCATCAGTGCGACGCGGTCGCAGTACTGATCGGCCTCGTCCATGTAGTGGGTGGTCACCAGCACGGTCATGCCCGTGGCCTGCCGTACGGCGTTGATGTGCTCCCAGACGCTGGTACGGGCGATCGGGTCGAGGCCGATCGTCGGCTCGTCGAGCATGAGCAGTCTCGGCGCGCTGACCAGCGCCTGGGCGAGTTCGAGCCGGCGGATCATGCCGCCGGAGTATGTCTTGGCCATCCGGTCGGCCGCACCGGTCAGATCGACGGCCGCCAGCGCCTGCGCGACCCGTTCCGACCGCTCGCGGCGCGGGACGTCGAAGACGCGGGCGAAGAGCGTCACGTTCTCGCGGCCCGTCAGCGCGGCGTCGGCGGACAGTTGCTGGGGCACGTAGCCCAGCAGGCGGCGTACCGCCATCTTCTCCTTCGCCGCGTCGTGCCCGAACACCCGCACCATGCCCGCCGGGACGGGCAGCAGGGTGGTGATGCAGCGGATCGCGGTGGTCTTGCCCGCGCCGTTCGGACCGAGCAGCCCGAAGACCTCGCCCGCGAGGACCGAGAGGTCGAGGTCCTGGACGGCTCTGGTCTCGCCGAACGCGTAGTCCAGTCCGCGGCAGCTGACGGCGTCGGGCCCGGCGGGCTCCACCCGGCCGGCTGTCGGAGGACCGGCGCCCCCGGGCTCCGCGCCGTCGCGCCCGGCGTCGCCGGTGAACGGTGTGTCGGTCATGTTCCCTCCACTCTCCGTCCCCCCACTCCCGCTGTCGCCGCTCCCCCCTCCTCACGCAGGTTCGCGGCGAGTCTGCGCAGCGCCGGAAGGGCCGCCGCCAGCGCCTCGCGGTCCTCGTCCGACAGCTGCTCCACCTGCTCGCGCATGAGCGCGCGCCGGCGGACGTCCCATTCGCTCAGCCGCGCCTCGACCGCCGGGGTGGGCAGCAGCCGTGCGGAACGCCGGTCGTCCGGGTCGGTCTCACGGAGGAGATAGCCGGCCCGGCTGAGCTGATTGACCAGGGTGGAGACCGAGTTGCCGGCGAGGTACAGCTCCTTGGCGGCGTCGGACACCCGGATCCCCGGACGCGCCGAGACCAGCCGCAACAGCTCGATCTGCGCGCCGCGCAGCGGCGGTACGGGAAAGCCCTCACGCAGCCGCCGCCGCATCATCCGCTGGACGCCCGCGAGGACGACGGCGAGCGAGTCGGGGAACTCCTCCGTGGCCATTCCCCCATTTTAGCTCTCACTCAGAGGTATTCGCGAGCAGAGAGCAGGAGGGGGCGGAGGGAAACGGCGGACGGCCGCCCCCTCGACCTCGACCAGGGACGGCCGCCCGCACCGCGTGCAGCTCCTCTAGAAGCCGGGCGGCTCCGTGTACGTCCCCCACTCCTCGCGCAGCACGCCGCAGATCTCGCCGAGCGACGCCTCGGCCCGTACCGCCTCCAGCATCGGGGCGATCATGTTCGAGCCGTCGCGGGCCGCGCTCAGCATGGCCTCCAGGGCCGTACGGACCCGGGCGTCGTCCCGAGCGCCCTTGCGCTCGGCCAGGACCTGCACCTGGTCGCGCTCGACCTCATGGCTGACCCGCAGGATCTCCAGATCGCCGGTGACCGAGCCATGGTGGACATTGACGCCGACGACCCGCTTGTCGCCCTTCTCCAGCGACCGCTGGTACCGGAACGCGGACTCGGCGATCTCGCCGGTGAACCAGCCGTCCTCGATGCCCCGCAGGATGCCGGAGGTGACGGGGCCGATCGGGTGCTGTCCGTCCGGGTGGGCCCGCAGACCGCGCTCCTTGATCTGTTCGAAGATCTTCTCGGCGTCGGCCTCGATCCGGTCCGTCAGCTGCTCGATGAACCAGGAGCCACCGAGCGGGTCGGCCACATTGGCCACACCCGTCTCCTCCATCAGCACCTGCTGGGTACGGAGCGCGATCTCGGCGGCCTGCTCGCTCGGCAGGGCGAGGGTCTCGTCCAGCGCGTTGGTGTGCAGGGAGTTCGTACCGCCGAGGACGGCCGCCAGCGCCTCCACCGCCGTCCGTACGACGTTGTTGTACGGCTGCTGCGCGGTGAGCGAGACACCCGCCGTCTGGGTGTGGAAGCGCAGCCACTGCGCCTTGTCGGTCCGCGCGCCGTACACCTCCTTCATCCAGCGCGCCCAGATCCGGCGGGCCGCGCGGAACTTGGCGATCTCCTCGAAGAAGTCGAGATGGGCGTCGAAGAAGAAGGAGAGACCTGGCGCGAAGGTGTCCACGTCCAGCCCTCGGCTCAGCCCCAGCTCCACATAGCCGAAGCCGTCCGCGAGGGTGTACGCGAGCTCCTGCGCGGCCGTCGCCCCGGCCTCGCGGATGTGGTAGCCGGAGACGGAGAGCGGCTTGTACGCGGGGATGGAGGTGGCGCAGTGCTCCATCAGATCGCCGATCAGACGCAGATGCGGCTCGGGCTGGAAGAGCCACTCCTTCTGCGCGATGTACTCCTTGAAGATGTCGGTCTGGAGCGTGCCGTTGAGTATGGCCGGATCGACGCCCTGGCGCTCCGCCGCGACCAGATACATGCAGAAGACCGGGACGGCGGGGCCGCTGATGGTCATCGAGGTGGTGACCTCACCGAGCGGGATTCCGCCGAAGAGGATCTCCATGTCGGCGGCGGAGTCGATGGCGACCCCGCAGTGGCCGACCTCGCCGAGCGAGCGCGGGTCGTCGGAGTCGCGGCCCATGAGCGTCGGCATGTCGAAGGCGACGGAGAGCCCGCCTCCGCCGTTGGCCAGGATCGTCTTGTAGCGCTCATTGGTCTGCTGGGCGTTGCCGAATCCGGCGAACTGGCGGATCGTCCACGTCCGGCCGCGATAGCCGGTGGGGTGCAGCCCCCGGGTGAAGGGGTACTCCCCCGGCCAGCCGATCCGCTCGAAGCCCTCATAGGTGTCGCCGGGCCTGGGCCCGTAGACCGGCTCCACCGGGTCACCGGAGAGCGTGCTGAAGTCCGCGTCGCGCTTGCGGGCCTTGTCGTACCGGGCCTGCCAGCGCAGGCGGCCCTCCTCCATGGCGTCCATGGATTCAAATTTACTAGGACGTCCAAGTAAATGTCGATGCCAAACCGCCCACACCTCGTGCGGGCGGGGCTCCCGAGGGGCGGAAGCGGGGCGCCGCGGCGGACTCGGGCGGGACCCGGCGGACCCGTCAGGCCTCGGCGGTGGCGGGCTCGCGGTCCGTGACCAGCGGCCGGACCTCGCGGGTGATCCTCGGCTCGACGAAGAACGACGCGACCGGGATGCAGCCCGCCGCCAGCACCCAGAGGAGCTTGCCGAAGGGCCACTTCGCCTTGGAGCCCAGATCGAAGGCGAAGACGACGTACACGATGAACAGCACACCGTGGATCTGGGAGATCAGCATCGTGTCGCCGGTGTCGAATCCGTACTTCAGGATGATCGCCACGGTGAAGACCAGCAGCCATACGGCGGTGACGTACGCCATCACCCGGTAGCGGGACAGCACGCTCTGTTTCATGGCCCCGAGCGTATCCCGGGCCCTTTCGGCGCCGACGGGCCCCCCGGCTCAGCCCGCGTCGTCGAAGTCCCTGGCCGCCACCCGCAGCGGGCGGAGCATCGCGAAGATCTCCGCGTACTCCTCGGCGTCGTACGCCCCGAGCCCGAAGTCCATCTCCACCAGATCGCGGGTGGCCGCCTCCACCACCTCGCGGCCCTTGTCGGTGATGGACGCGAGCGTGCCGCGGCCGTCGTTCGGATTGGGCCGCTTGTCGACCAGACCGGATCTCACCAGCCGGTCGACGGTGTTGGTGACCGACGTCGGGTGGACCATCAGCCGCTCGCCGATCTTGGACATCGGCAGCTCGCCCGCCTTGGAGAAGGTGAGCAGCACCAGCGCCTCGTACCGGGCGAACGTCAGCCCGTACGGCTTGACCACCGCGTCCACGCCGGCCAGCAGGATCTGCTGCGCGCGCATGATCGAGGTGATCGCCGCCATGGCCGGCATGGGTCCCCAGCGCTGCTGCCAGAGTTCGTCGGCGCGGGCGATGGGGTCGAAGGCAAGGCTGAGCGGTTTCGGCACGGCTCCGACCCTACCGAGAGGTCACTTCACGGAGGGCCCTGTCTCGAACTTCGGTCCGTTCGGTCGGCCCGGCCGCCCCGGGAGGTGTCGCGCCTCACCACCGATGCAGTGTTATGTAACGATATGCCGGTCTTGTCACTGCCCAGTCATCTTCCGAGGGGGCTGGATGTCCAGCCGGGGACCACACCGCCCGCACGCGACGCGCCGCCGCCCGTGCTCGCTCACCTCCGCCGCCCTCGCGGCGGTGCTCGCGCTGGCGGCCACCGGCTGCTCGCCCGAGACCCGCAAGGACTCCGTCGAGCGGACCGAGCGGGCCGGGCGGACCGGGCCCTCCGCGCTCCGGGGCGAAGTCGCCCCCACCACGTCCTCGCCCTTCTGGATCGACCCGCAGAGCGATGCGGCCCGCCAGGTCAGGGCCTGGGAGAGGCAGGGGCGTACGGACGACGCGAAGGCCCTGCGGCGGATCTCCGAACGCGCGGTGGCCGAATGGCCGGCCGGCGACAACCCCGAGCCCGGGATCGACCGGGTCGTACGCGGCGCGAAGGACACCGGGAGCACGGCCGTCCTCGTCGCGTACAACATCCCCCACCGCGACTGCGGGCTCTACTCCGCGGGCGGTGCCCATGACGCCCAGTACTACCGCGACTGGATCGGCGCCTTCGCCGAGGCCATCGGCGACGCCGAGGCCATCGTGATCCTGGAGCCGGACGCCATCCCGCATCTGACGGACGGCTGCACCCCGGCGGAGCATCATGACGAGCGGTACGAGCTGCTCGCCCACGCCATCGACAGGCTCAAGCGGCAGCCGCGTACCAGGGTCTATCTGGACGCCGGCAATCCGGACTGGATCTCCGACCCCACCAGGCTCACCGAGCCGCTTCGGCGGGCCGGGATCGCCTCGGCCGACGGCTTCTCGCTCAATGTCTCCAACTTCCAGACGAACGACGTGGTCAAGGCGTACGGCACCCGGCTCTCCGGGCTGCTCGGCGATGTCCACTTCACCGTCGACACCAGCAGGAACGGCGCGGGCCCGCTGCGGGGCAACCGGGACGAGGCCTGGTGCAACCCGCCGGGCCGGGCGCTCGGCTCACCGCCCACCACCAACACCGGCAACGAGCTGCTGGACGCCTATCTCTGGATCAAGCGCCCCGGCGACTCGGACGGCCCCTGCCGGGGCGGCCCGGCCGCCGGGACGTGGTGGCCCGACTACGCGCTGGGCCTCGCCCTCAGGACGAAGGACCCGAACGAGGCGAAGGACAGGACCTAGGTCCTGTCCGGTCGATCTTCGCGGGCCCGCGACGCCTGGCACCGCACCTCGCCGCGTTGTCGGAGTCGGCCAAGTACGTCCAGTACGAG